>JBJXFX010000110.1:0-32676 GCA_046152925.1 Dehalococcoidia bacterium | reverse complement strand
GTGAAGGGCGCGTCCGGCTCTACCTCGGCTATGGCTACGAGGACAAGGATCTGCTCGCCGGGCCGGACGCCCAACAGAAGTTCCTCGACGCGTTCCGGCTTTCGACCTTGCCCGGGGCCGAGTACCTCGCCAACGCGACGCCGGTGAGCCACTGTCATTCGTACCCGAACGAGGATTCGTGGACGGACGAGCCGTTCGCCGAGGGACTGGTGCTCGTGGGGGACGCGGCCGGACATAACGACCCGATTATCGGCCAAGGGCTGAGCATCACGTTCCGGGACGTCAGGATGGTGCGCGACGCGCTGCTCGCGAGCGACGACTGGAGCGACACGGCCGGCTTGTTCGCGGAATACGCCACGGAGCGCGCGGAACGGCTGCGCCGGCTGCGGTTCGCGGCGGAGATTAGCTCGGTGGTCGACTCCGAGTTTGGGCCCGAGGCCGAGGCGCGCCGCAAGGCGGTCCACGCGCGACGGCAGGCAGATCCGACCTTGGGCATGGCGACGCTCGCCGTGATGGCAGGGCCAGAAAACGCGCCGGAGTTCGCATTTACGCCGGAGATGCGGGCGAAGATCCTCGAAGGTTAAGGTTAGCTTCAAGGGCTGGTTAGAGGGCCCCAGAGCGGCGAAGCCAGTCTTCTATAAGCCAGCCGGCGATGCTCATCCCGCCGCGCGGGCAAGGCGGCAGGTTGTCTGGCCGGAACCAACCGGCATCGACGATTTCGGACTCCTGGATGGAGATGTCCCCGCTCGCGTACTTGGCCGTGAAGCCGAGCATCAGCGAGTTCGGGAACGGCCAGGGCTGGCTGCCGAAGTACTTCACATCGGTGACGGTGATGCCGGTCTCTTCTTCGACTTCACGGATGACGCATTGTTCGAGGTTTTCGCCAGGCTCGACGAAGCCGGCGATCGTCGAGTAGAAGCGGCCGGGGAACTGGCGTCCGTGGGCCAAGAGGACTTCGTCACCGCGTTCGACCAAGGTGATCGTCGCTGGCGAGAGGCGCGGGTAGGCGAGGAGCTTGCAACGCGGACACACGCGCGAGCGTTCGGCCTGGTGCGACTCCGTCGGCGTGCCGCAGCGGCCGCAGAAGCGGTGCGTCCGGTCCCAGGCGACGATCTGCTCGGCGCGCCCAGCGACGACCCAATCGACCTCGTCGATTTGGCCGAAGAGCCCGCGCAGGGGCATCCAGCGGTGGCCGTCGGGTGCGTCCTCATCCTCGGCGTCGATGCCCCAGGCGACGGAGCCGCGGAGGGTGCCGAGTACGTGGCTGGTACGGCCTGCGATGGGCGCGGCGCGGCGCCCGCTCGGCAAGCGCGGGCCGTCGGGCGTGTCAATGACCAAGATCTCAGAGCGGCGGACGACGAACCAAACGGCGTCGTGTTCCGGATCGTCAGGGGCCTGCATATGGGGAGTGAACACGGCGGTATTCTGCGCCGCCATTCGATGCAGGCAAGGCGGGGTGAGCGCAGGGGGAGCGGGACGGCCGCGCTATTCGGCCTTTTCGAGTTCGAAGGCGTCGTGGAGGGCGCGGATCGCGTCGTGGGCCTGTCCGGAGGCGATGAGGCAGGTCAGCCGGATTTCGCTGGTGGTGATCAATTCGATGTTGATCTTCGCCTCGAACAGGGCGCGGAACATGCGGGCCGCGTACCCGTGGGCGGTCTGGATGCCGACGCCAACGATGCTTATCTTCGCGAGGTCATCCGCGGAGACCCAGCCCTGTGCGCCCACGGCCGAACAGACGGCGGGCATCAGGGCCTCAGTGCGCTTGAGGTCGCCCTTCTTCACTGTGAAGGTGAGGTCGGTCATGTTCGCTTCGCTGGCGTTCTGGACGATGGTGTCCACGCTAATTCCCGCGGCCGCGAGCGGCTCGAAGATCGTGGCGGCGATCCCCGGCCGGTCCGGGACGTGGCGGACCGTGACCTTGGCGACGTCGGTGTCGTGCGCGATCGCGCGGACCTTGTTCCGTTCTTCCAACTGATCTTCTCCGTGGATCACCGTGCCCGGCGCGTCGACGAAGCTCGACCGGACGACGATGGGCAGATTGTAGACCGAGGCAAGCTCGACGGCCCGGTTGTGCATCACCTGGCTGCCCTGCGTGGCGAGCTCCAGCATCTCTTCGTAGGTCAGGTCTTTCAGCTGGCGGGCGGTCGGGACGATCCGCGGGTCCGCAGTGTAGACGCCCGTGACGTCCTTGCAGTTTTCGTATCTGTCGGCATTGAGCGAGATGGCGAGGACGATACCGGTGAGGTCGCTGGCGCCGCGCCCGAGAGTCACGATCTCGAAGTCGTCGGTGATGCCCTGGAATCCGGCGACGACGGGGATGCGGCCAGCATCGAGCTCCGCCTTCACGCGGTCGGCTTCGACGCGGGAGATGCGGCCGGCCTGGTGCTGGGCCTTCGTATAGATGCCCGCCTGTTGGCCGGTGAGGCTGATGGCGTCGTGGCCGCGGGCTTGGAGCGCCATCGCGACGAGTGCGCACGACATCTGTTCGCCAGTGGCGACGAGCATGTCGAGCTCGCGCGGGTTCGGGTCCGGGGCGACGGCTTTGGCGAGGGCGAGGAGGTCGTCGGTGGTGTCGCCCATGGCGGAGACGACGGCGACGACGCGGTCACCGCCCTCGACGCGCTTGATCAGCCGGTTTGCCACGTTCTTGATGAGGTCGGGGGTGGCGACCGAGCTGCCCCCGTATTTCTGGACCACGAGCATGCCGGTAAGGATGCGGCAGCGGCCGGAAAGAGGCTACGCGACGAGCTCGACGCGGCGGCGGAGGTCTGGCGGCAAGGCGTTGACGAAGCGGCCATCGCAGGTCAAGAGCGGGAGGTCGAAGGCTTCGGCGCAGGCGACGTAGAGGCTGTCGTAGATCTTGGATTGGCTCGCGAGCCGGGCGATTTCGAGGGCGCGCTCGGTCCAGTTCGGTTCCCAGGCATAGCGGATCGGGAGCGACTGAACGCCCCGCAGAAGCAATTCGAGCTGTTCCCGACTGAGCGATCTCCGCGCCTCGCCTTGCCGGAGCACGCTCGCGAACTCTAGCTGCAAGAACGTCGGGGCGAGAAACCCACCTCGGGAAACATCCGAGACGAGACGCGCGGCGGCCGCGCTATGAGTTGTGATGGCACCACCGCGCGGGCAAGGAAGGAGCAATCGATGATTCCAACTGCCACGACGTTATTCGTCCGGCTGCCGATCCATCAGTGCGGCGAACTCCGTTTCGCTTAACCCGATGCCGCCGGTCGAGGTCAGAATCGAGCGACGGGCGGACTCCAACAGCGTGATCCCGGTCGCCGCCCGGCTCGATGCGACATGCGAGAGCGGTGCGTCCCGGACCGCCCGGTATTCCTCCGGCGAAGCATTCGTCAAGTCGATAACGTCACTGAACGTCCATTGCTGCGTCACGGGCAAATTGTACCCGCTGGCAGCCTCGTCCGGCGCGCATACACCGCAGCCGGGTCCGCAGATCTGTTGGCAGAAGTCGACCAGCCAGCCCACCGTCTCGGGGTCAAGGCAGTAGCAGGCGTCTCCGCCCTCGATCGTGCCGCGGATGATGCCGGCGTCCTTCAGCACCTTGAGATGCTGGGACACCGTCGATTGCGCTAGTGGTAGGAGGTCGACGAGGTCGCCGGCGACGCACGCGTTGCGCTTTGCGAGCTCGGTCACGATCCGGATGCGCGCCGGGTTGCCCAGCGCGCGGAAGAGGGACGCGGCGCGCTCTTCTTCCGCGGTCAGACCTTCGATTGTTTTCATCGGACACCCCCTTGACGTCTCTCGCATTCTATCGTAATTTTGCGATACGAAGCCAATCGGAAAAAACCGATGGCTGCCAAGGAGGCAACCCATGTCCACCCAGACCTCAGACGAAATCCGCGCCGCCGTCGCGAGGAGCTACGGGAACCGCGTGCGGCCCGTGCTCGAACAAGCGACGAAGCCGGGCATCGTCGAAATGCTCCCGATCGCCTCGGCGGGCGGCTGTTGCGGCGTCGAAGGCGAAGCGAGCTGCGGCTGTGGGACGAGCTCCGCAGAGGACGCCTGCTGTGGCACGGCGGCCAGCGGCGACGACGCCGCGATCGTGAAGATCGCCGGCCTTTACGCCCAGGAGGAGGTCGCCGACCTCCCGAGCACCGTGACCGACGTCTCGTTCGGCTGCGGCAACCCGACCGCCATCTCCGCCCTCCAGCCCGGTGAGACCGTGCTCGACCTTGGCTCGGGCGGCGGCATCGACTGCTTCCTCGCCGCGAAGATGGTCGGCCCCGAAGGGCGCGTCTTCGGCGTCGACATGACGCGCGAGATGATCGACCTCGCCCGCGCAAACTCGGCCAAGGTCGGCGCGACGAACGTCGAGTTCCGGCTCGGCGAAATCGAGCACCTGCCGATCGAAGCCAACACGGTCGACGTGATCATCTCGAACTGCGTGATCAACCTCTCGCCCGACAAGCCGCAGGTCTTCCGCGAGGCGTTTCGCGTGCTCAAGCCGGGAGGGCGGCTCCAGGTCTCGGATGTCGTCTGGACGAAGCCCGTGCCCCAGGCGATCAAGGATGACCTTGAGCAGTGGGCCGGTTGCGTCGCGGGTGCGTTGCTTGAACGGGAGTATCTCGAGCACATCACGGCCGCGGGGTTCACAGACGTCACCTCGGTCGCGTCGGAATACCCAGGCGGCAAGGGCATCGCCTCGGCCAACGTCGTCGCGTTCAAGCGATGAGCGGGCCGCGCCCAGGCGACGAGGTCCTCGACCTTGTCTGTGACCTTGGCGCGATCACCGGAGAGGGCGCGGCGGAACACCGTCGCGCCCTCTCCGCATGGAGCGCCCGCGTCAGCCGGACAACGGAGCTAGTCGACGGCTTTGCCTTCGAGCTGCCGGTTAACGCGCTCGAGGATGTGGCGCGGTTCATCGGCTTCGAGCGCCGCTGCTGCGCCTTCCTCACGTTCAGCGTCACGGTTTCGCCTGGCGAACGGCTTGAGTTCGCGATGATCGGTCCGCCCGGGGCGAAGGAAGTGCTCCTCGCCGCGGCGCCGCAGCTCGCGCAGTTGCCAGGGGCAGGCGCGGGGGCGCAGGATCGAGGCCGTGAAGACTGACCTGCTGCTGATCCCGATGGGCGGGAGCTACGCGCAGATGCGCGCCGCCGCGGTCGCCGCTCAGACGGCGGGCTTCGACGGCCTCTGGACGTGGGACCACCTCCGCGCCACGGGCGGCGAGGGCCCGACGCCAGAGGCGTGGACCGTGCTCAGCGCCCTTTCGGAGGCCGTGCCGCGCATGATGCTCGGCCCGCTCGTGCTCAACGTGGTCAACCGCCACCCCGGCGTGCTCGCGAACATGGCAGCGACGCTCCAGGAGGCGTCTGGCGGGCGGCTCCTCCTCGGGATTGGGGCGGGAGGGAGCGTGGAGACGCCGTACGCCCGCGAGCAGTGGGGGATCGGCCAGTCAGTGGAGCCGGACGCCACCCGCCGGGCGAGGGTGATAGAGGCGATCCAGGTGATGAAGCGCCTCTGGGCGGGCGAACGGTCGGCGTTCGCGGGCCGGTTCTACTCGACGGACGGCACGGCCGGCTACCTGCGGCCGGCATCGCCGCCACCGGTCGTCGTGGGCGCGTTCGGGATGAAGATGGCGGAGGTCGCGGGACGGTATGGCGATGGGCTGAACACGCAGGCTGGGCACCCGCAGCTCGCCCGGATGATCGAGGTGGCGCGGGCCGCGCGTGAAGCGTCGGGCCGCGACGCGGACGGGCTGCTGGTGACGGTGTTCGCGGGGCTGAGCGAGGGCTCGCTGCGGGCCGGGTCGCGGCAGCGGGCCGGGTTGGAGGCGCTCGGCGTCGACCGGCTGATCCTCTTGGTGAGCCCGCCGTTCGATGGGGCGCAGATCGCCGAGGCGGGGCGGATCCTCGCCGGGCGGTGACGGACGGTCGTCAGCGATCCGCGAGCCAAGGATGGTCCGGTGCAACGGTTGCCACCGCCGCGCGCAGCCAGGTGAGGCGTTCGGGCGGGAGCGCTGGGACGAGCAGCCCGACATCTGCGATGTCGTGGGGGCGCATTTGGGGTGCAAGGTCGTTCGCGTCAGGGACGCCGACGACCTTGTAGTAGGCGGCAACCTCGGGCGCGACCGCGTCGAAGCCCCAGGCGCAAGGCCGGATCACGTCCGTGAGCGGGAGGGCGAGGCGCGGCTCGCGGCTCAGCACCCACTCCGCGCCCTCGCGGTCGAGGAGATTGACTTCGAAGTCGAAGCTCTCGTCGTCGGGCGCGCGCAGGTGGAAGTGCCCAGGCACGGTGACGGTGCGGCCGTCCCAGCGCGAGCGATCTGGGATCGGCTGGCCGGGCCAAACTGGGTCGTCGCCGCTCCACTGGAGGTCGTGGGCGACAAGCTGCCAGCCGGCGAAGTGCTCGCGCAGGGCCTGCTGGTGCTCGGCGAAGATGACGAGGTCGACATCGTGGTGAGCGCGGGTTTGACGGCCAAGCCAGACATCGACGGCCCAGCCGCCGCAGAGCGCCCAAGGGTGGGGGAAAGCGGAGAACAGTGCGGCGACGCGAGCGACGTCCGCGGGGATGGGGAAGGAACTTTCGGACAACGGCGGATACCTCGAAGCGCGGCCCCGCGCGGTGTGGCGGAGCCTGGTGAGCGAAGAGGGCGTGCCTCACCCGTGCGCGTCGTCCCACAAGGAGCGTAGCAGGCTGAGGCCGAGGGGCGTCCCGACGGAGGCTGAGGGGCGTCGGCCGCTCGGCGATGAGACCTCGTGGGGGGGCGGTTGGGTCGCCGGGGGGATGTGTGTTGAATGGTGGGCGATACTGGAATCGAACCAGTGACCTCTACAATGTCAATGTAGCGCTCTAACCATCTGAGCTAACCGCCCACGCCCGGCAACCCTCTCACCTTAGCGCAGCCGGCGGTCATCGTCACGCGTCCGGTCACCGGATGCGCCGTTCGTACTCGTCGTGCGGTCCGATCCAAACCCAGAGGTAGTCGTCTCCCACCTTTCGTGCCAGAGCGCGTGTCGTGAGATCGATCCGGGCAGACCAGAGTCCCTCACCGACTGACTTGAAGTGAAGCGACGGATGACTCGCATCTCGGTCGAGAAGCCCGAAGGCGCGTCGAGCAGCCGCCTGATCTGTGGGCGCGAGGTCGTCGAAGCGAGCCCAGAATTCTGGCGACGCGCGGTGTCTCATACAAGCGGAGTGCTTAGCCCGGCCTCATCGTCCTCAAGCGCCTTGGCGATGATTTGGTCGAATCGGCCGGTGGCGACATCCCGTTCTAGGGCGGCGTCTACCTGCGCCGCCAGCCACTCTTCGAACCATGCGAGCAATCCCGCAGCCTCGGACGGGCTCAGGCTTGCGATTGCGCTCTGGATTTCCGCCGTCGTGGTCATGGTTCCATTCTAAGCGCCCCAGCCTGACGATAGTCAGCGCCAACTGTGCCTGCTACACTCTGTCACAGCATCCATATGAAGGCTGCGACCGGGACGAGTAGCCGCCCGACCCCAGAGAGCGCGCGCCGCAGGCTGTAAGCGCGCCACCAGGGCAGCGAACACCACCCGCGAGCCTGCGCCCGAACGGCAAGACGCCGCTTAGGTGCGCACGGTTGGCCCCGTTACCGGCCGCGTGAGCCACGCGCCAGCGCGTGGGAAGTTCGGGTGGAACCACGAGGCGCGCCTCGTCCCGGACGGCCAACCTCAGCGGCTGGCCTGCGCAGACCACCACCCGGGAATCCGCCGTGTACCGTCGTTCTGTTCCGCTGACGCGCGTCGCGCGCTTCGCCTCGACTATGCTGCCCGGCTCGGACGGGCTCCGCGCGCGTATTTTCGAACCACGTTGATCGCCGGCATCCGCCGGCTGGAGGAACCGCATGTCAGCTGAACTCAACGAACGCGTCGACCTCGGGTCGCTTTCGAAAGAAGAGCGCCTCAACCGGATGCGGCATAGCGCCGCGCACATGCTGGCCGAAGCCATGGTCGAGCTGATGCCCGAGGCCGAGTTGGGCATCGGGCCGCCGATCGACACCGGCTTCTACTACGACTTCCGGCTGCCGCGCGCGCTGACCAACGAGGACCTCGTCTGGCTCGAAAAGCGGATGAACCAGTCGCGCAAGGGGAAGCATAAGTTTCAGATGGCCGCCATCAGCCGTGCCGAGGCCGAGGCGCGCTGGGCGAAGCAGCCCTTCAAGCTCGACCTGCTGAAGGACATCCCGGACGACGGGATCACGACTTGCACGCACGCGGCCTTCACGGACCTCTGCCGTGGCGGCCACGTCAATCACACCGCCGAGGCCGGCGCGTTCAAGCTCATGTCGATCGCGGGCGCATATTGGCGCGGCAGCGAAAAGAACCCGATGCTCCAGCGCGTCTATGGCGCACTGTTCGAGACGCCCGAGGCGCTCGCGGCCTACGAGCAACAGATCGAGGAAGCGCGCCGCCGGGACCACCGCAAAATCGGCCGCGACTTGGACCTGTTCACGCTGGTTGAGGACGTCGGCCCTGGCCACGTCGTCTGGTTGCCGGCGGGCGCGACGATCCGGCGCGAGCTCCAGCGCTGGATCGAAGACCTGGAGATCGAACGCGGCTACCAGCACGTGATCACGCCTGCGGTCGCCAAGCGCGAGCTCTACGTGCGGTCTGGGCACTGGGACCACTACCGCGACGCGATGTACCCGGTGATGGAGCGCGAGGGCGAGGAGTACGTGCTGCGGCCGATGAACTGCCCTTCGCACATCATGGTCTACGAGTCGGAGCAGCACTCGTACCGCGACCTCCCGTTGCGGATTGCGGAGCTGGGGAACATGCACCGCTGGGAGAAGTCGGGCCAGGTGACGGGTATGAGCCGCGTCCGGATCATGACCTTGAACGACGCGCACATCTTCTGCACGGATATCGAGCAGGTCGAGTCCGAGGTCGAGGGCGTGTTGCGGTTAATGGAGGAGGTGTACGGCGTCCTCGGGCTGAAGGACTACACCTACCGCCTCTCCTTGGGCGACCCCGAAGACACCGAGAAGTACGTCGACAACCCGCCGATGTGGGAGGCGGGCGAAGCCTTGCTGCGGCGCGTCCTCCAACGGGTCGGGCTGGAATTCCATGAGGCGAAGGGCGAGGCGGCGTTCTACGGCCCGAAAATCGACGTCCAGTTCAAGACGGCGCAGGGCAAAGACGAGACGCTGGTGACGGTGCAAGTCGACTTCCACTTGCCCGCGCAGTTCGGGCTCGAATACATCGCCGAAGATGGGACGAAGGCGCGGCCAATCATCGTCCATCGCGGGGTCATCTCGACGATGGAGCGGATGGTCGCGTTGCTGATCGAAGAGTACGAAGGGAACTTCCCGCTCTGGCTGGCGCCCCGGCAGGTCGTGGTGGTGCCCATTGCCGACCGGCACATCGCCTACGCCGAACAGGTTGCGGCGGCGCTGAAGGGGGTTCGAATCCGGGCCGAGGTCGACGCCCGTGGCGAACGGATGAACGCGAAGATCCGCGATGCGCAGCTCAAGAAGGTGCCGTACGTACTCGTCGTGGGCGACCGCGAGGCGGAGGCGCAGGCGGCCGCGGTGCGCGTGCGTGGCGGCAAGGACCTCGGCGCGATGGCCGTGACTGAGATCGTGGCGAAACTGCGTGAGGAGCGTGATTCCAAAGCGCTCGTCCCCCAAACCGACCCGTAGTTGCGCACAGCCGTGGAGGGCGCGTGGCAGGACGGTGGCCGCTACGCGTCCCTTTACGTGACCGGCCGGTTTCCTGGCGCGGCGCTGTCGAACTTACCAAGGTGATATCTGCTATCGGGCGGCCGGCGCGCGTCGTTGCGGGGCTGGTGTGCGTGCTACTCGGCGGGATCGCCGCCGGTTGCGCACCGGAGTCCTCCGTGCCCCCTGGGCCGCGAGAGCTCTTTGGCCAGGCGGCGGCGAACTCGGTGCTGATTACTGGGACGGACTACAAATTTGGATCACCCGTATCCACGTTCCCGAGTCGCGCGGTGGACCTTCAATTCGCCAACGTCGGGAGCTTCAACCACGAGCTCGTGGTTGTCCGCGTCGATGGCGAGCGGGTCTCAGCGCCCCTTGGCGGCGTGGCGTCGATCAAGCCTGGCACTTCGGAGGCCGTGCGCCTGACGCTGTCGCCTGGCCGGTACCGGTTCGTGTGCCTCCTCATCGGCTTCAGCGGGAATGAGCCCGTCTCGCACCTCGCGTTGGGGATGAGTCTCGAATTCGAGGTGGCGGGTTGATTGGCTGGCTCACGCGGAACCCGGTCATCGTGCAGGTCGCGGCGGTCGGGCTCGCGACGTTGGCGCTCACCGGGATTGGGATCGGCGCGCTCGCCGTCGTCCGTGACAGCGCCAGTTCGGCCTCCGAGCATTCGCGTGCCGCGCTTTTGGCCGCGAAGGCGGCCCAATCGGCCGTCGACGCGGAAGCGCTGCTGCGGCGGGCAATCCCGCAAGAGATCGTGCTGACGCCAACGAACGCGGCTCCGGCGACCGCGCCCGCGGGCGTTGCGCTTCCGCCGCTTTCGACCCAGCCGGCGGCGTCACCCACGGTCACGGCAAACCCGGCCCCGGTCGCTCCACCTCAACCTCTCACACCGGACCAAGCGCTGGAGATCGACGCCGTCCTCTATCAGGCCGAGGAGCACGCTGAGGAATTGCATGCGCTGGTTGGCACCGAGGCGACGCTCGAGCTGTTGGGCGCGACCGAACACGCCCGCCGCACCCTCGACGACTACGCCTCGGCTGCTTCGACCAACGGATTGCGCGTGCTCACGCTCCGGTTGCGGCACCTCCGGACGCTTTCGTCGAGCTTGGGCCCACAGCTCTCCGCCGAGGCGGAGGCGGACAACCAGTTCCTGACGGAGACCGTGGAGGTCGCGAACTGGGCGCTGCTCGGCGCGGTGGTCGTGGCCGGATTGATGATCGGGGCGACCACGTCAGTCGTCGTGCGGAAGCTGAGCCAGGCGCTTCGCGCGTCCGACCGCGAGCGGGCGACGATGGGCGCTGCGGTCGAAGCGGCACGCCGACGAAATGAGCAGTTCCAGTCGCTCTATCAGGTCGTGACGGAGATCACCGAGACGCTGAGCCTGCGCTACGTCGTCCAGACAGCGGTGCGCGAGGCCCGCCAGTTGGCCCGGGCCGATGCCGCCGACCTGCGGCTGTTACGGCAGAATTCGTTGGAGGTCATGGGCCTCTCCAACGATGGCGTGGAGTGCGACCTCAGCGCGGTGGAGCTCGGCTCGGGGCTGGCGGGACGGGTCGCGCGTCGCGGGCGGAGCATCCGGCTCGCTGAGCAGGCGGAGGCCGAAATGGTCGCAGGTGAGCGCATCCCCGGGATCCGGTCCGGCGTGGTGGTGCCGCTGATTGTCGGTGCGCGCGTCGTCGGCACGCTCGGTTGCTGGTCGAAGCGCCCGGCCGCCTTCGACGAGGAGGACGTCCGTATCCTCGAGATGATGGCTTCGCAGGTCGCGACTGCTGTGGTGGCCGCCGATGCGCACGAGGCAACGCGCCACGAGGCGCACCACGACCCGCTGACCGGCCTGGCGAACCGGCGTCGCTTGAACCTCGACCTCCTCGAGCGTCTCGGGCCAGCGGTGCGCGACGGGCAGCCGTTTGCGGTCGCGATGGTCGATATCGACCACTTCAAGCGGTTCAACGACGAGTTCGGGCACCGGGTCGGGGACATCACGCTCCAGCAGGTCGCGGGAATCTTGAAGAGTGGCCTCCGCGAGGGCGATTCGGTCTACCGGTTCGGCGGCGAGGAGTTCACGCTCTTGATCGCGGAGGGCGACCCCGAAGCGGTGGTGCGCACGCTGGACCGCGTGCGCCAGTCGGTCTCCGAGGCGCCCTACATCGGCGAGGACTTGGCGCCCGTCGGGCCGATCACGGTCAGCATTGGCGTGGCGCTCGGGCCGGCCCACTCGACGGACCCCGACATCCTGATGGAGCTTGCCGACCGCGCCCTGTACGAGGCGAAGTCGGCGGGGCGCAACCGCGTGCTCTTGCATGGCGATGGCTCGCCGGTGCCGGGCCAGGTGGAACGGCTCCGCATCCTGCGGATGGCGGGCCAGGCGCGGGTCGCGAGTTAAGCCCCCTGGCCGCGGTGGCGCCAGCGGTCGACGTTGATGGAGTGAGACGGTTCTTCGACAAGGGGGCGGTGGCGGCAGCTACGGCCGGCGCCGCGCTGGCAGCGATGATCCTCGTCACCGGGCGGGCGAACTCGCCGCTCCTGTTACCGTCGGTGGCGCTGCCCGCCCTGATCGCCCTCGTGTCGGTGATTGGCGCCTGGTCGCTGCGAGACTACGCGCGGCGAGGGGCCGTTTCGGCCGTGACGTTCACGCTTGTCGTGGTCATCGGCCTCGGCGAGCCCGCGACCGGCGTGATCGGCTTCATCGTCGTCCAATGGCTGTTTCTTGCGCTGACGATCGTGCCGGCGATGCTGTTCCTGCCCCGGCTGGGCCGGGCCGCCGCGGCGCCGGCGCACGGCGGTGATTCGCGGGCGGACCGCCGCCGCCGGGCGCGGGACGTCAGGGAATCTCGTCCGCCAGCGACACGCCGGCCTTCTTGAGTAACGGGCGGCGCTCTGCGATGAAGGCCGCCCACCACTGGTGAAAGACCGAGCCAGGGAGCTCGCCCGCGGCGGCGAGCTCTCGGACCCGGCCGAGTTCGTCTTCGACCGCCGTTTCGAGGGCCTCGCGCGTCGTGTTGTTGTGGTAGACCCAGTCGCAGCCCGGCGCGCGCACGCTCACCGGGACCATTGCCTTGAGGCGCTGATTTGCCTCTTCGAGCGACATGCCGCGCGTCTCTTGGAGCCGCCGGCGAGCAATGTCGTCGTCGACGGCGATCAGCCAGAGCTGGTCGCACCAACTCGCGTAGCCAGGCTCCATCAGGTTCACGGCCTCCATCACGCCGATGCCATCGGCGGGGAGGTTGCGGCGCCAACCGTCGATGACGCCCTTGATCGCCTCGCCGATCGAGCCGATCGCGGTCGTGAGCTTGTTCATTTCCTCGGGTTTGCCGAAGACCTTCGCCCCGAGGGCCTTGCGGTCGACGAATCCATCGGCGCCGACGATTTCGGGCCCAAACGCGGCGACCACTCGGTCGAAGCCGGGCTTGCCGGGTTCGTAGAGCGTGTGGATGAGCTTGTCGCCATCACAATGGACGGCGCCGCGCTGGACAAGGATCTGGCCGACGGTGGACTTGCCCGCGGCGATGGTGCCGGCGAGCCCGATGATCAGTGGCATGGAGGCCTCGGGGCTGGGGTTGACCGCGCGCCGCGATCCCAGCGCCATGCTACCGCCAGCTCGCGGACTGCTCGAATCGATGCTACGCAGCCGGAGCCGTGACTGGCCGGCCGACACCGAGGTAGCGGACGCCCTGTGCCTCGATCGGGGCGCGGTCCATTGCGTTGCGCGCGTCGAGGAGGATCGGGGCGACAGAGGACCACGCGATCTGCCGGTACTGCGCGTGGTAGGCGTGGACGATGACGGCGTCGAAGGGCCCGGCGCCTTCGGCCGGCGTGTACCCGAGGGAGGCGATGCCGTCAGCCGTAAGGAGCGGGTCGTGGCCGAAGGGCGCCGCCCCGCGTCCGCGGATCTCGCGCGCGAGGTCGATCGCGTTCGAATGCCAAGTTATGGCCACGTCGGGCCGGAAGGTGAGGCCGAAGACGGCGATGCGCTTGCCCGCCAGCCCGCCGAGGAGCGCGCCAAGGCGGTCAACGGCGTAGCCAGGCATCGCGTCGTTCACTTCGCGGCCGAGGGCCGAGAGGCGCGTCTGGCCTTCGCCCTGCACCAGAAAGTGTGGATAGACCGGGATGCAGTGCCCGCCGACGCCCGTGCCCGGCGTGTGGATGTGGCTGAACGGCTGGCTGTTGGCGGCGTCAATCACTTCGTTGATATCGAGGCCGTAGGCGTCAGCGACCTGCGCGAGCTCGTTGGCGAGGCCGATGTTGAGGTCGCGATACGCGCCCTCGGCGAGCTTCGAAAGCTCCGCCGCCTCGGCGCTGGCGAGTTGCTTCACGCTCGGGCGGCCGTCTTGCGTGGTTTCGCCAAAGACCGCGCGGTAGAACGCGGCGGCCAGGCGGCCGCCTTCAGGGTCCACGCCGCCGACGACCTTGGGGTACTTGTTCAAGTCTTCGATCACGCGGCCCATCAGCAGCCGTTCGGGGCTGAAGGCGACGTGGTAGTCGACGCCCAGGGTGAGGCCGCCGGAGGCGCCGAGGCGAGGCGCCAGGACGTTCCGGGTGGTGCCCACGGGCAACGTCGTGTCGAAGACGCAGAGGGTGCCTTTTTGGAGGCCCGGGGCGATATCGTCGCATGCTTGGAGGAGCCAGCCGAGGTCGGCGCGATGGTCAGCCCCGACATCGACGGCGACGGCGAAGAGGACCGTATCGCATTGCGCGACGGCCTCGGCCGTCTTCGTCGTCGCGACGAGGAGGCCGCGGCCGACGGCGTCCGCGAGCAGCGCGCCGAGGCCGGCCTCGTCGGGGACGGGGTTCTCGCCGCGGTTCACCTGGTCGACGCGCTCTTGGCGGATGTCGCAGCCGAACACGCGGTGGCCGAGGCTCGCGATTTTGGCGGCGACGGGGAGACCGATCCGGCCGATGCCAATCACGGCGACGTTCATGAGCCTAGCTCCACCGCTGGTACGGCAACGGGCATCCCCGATTGCGACGACGCGACCAGCGCGTCGGCGATGACGACGGCCGCGAGCCCATCGCGGGCCGGGACCGGCGCAGGCCCTCCGCTGGCGACTGCGTCGCGGAAGGCCTCAAGCTCGGCCCGCAGCGGTTCGCGGGATTCGATGCTGTAGCGGGCCATTTCGCCCTCCGTGACGCTGGCGAACGTCCCTTCGCGGGCCCGCGCAGAGGCGTTTTCGAAGAAGGCGAGCGACTGGTTTGCGTAGTCCGCGATGAACATCCCCTTTTCGCAGAGGACGGTGAGCGTGCGCTCTTTGGTCGGGGTCAGCCAGTTGATTTCGAGGATGCCCGTGACGCCTCCGCGGAAGTGCAGCATGCCGGCAAAGATGTCCTCGTTTTCGGTCTTGATGTGGCGGGCGGCCGAGGCGTAGACGCGCTCGACATCGTCATCGAGCAGGTAGCGCATGATGTCGATGTCGTGCGGGCCGAGGTCGTGGATGACGCCGACATCACGGATGCGGTGGGGGAAGGGCCCGACGCGGCGCGCCCGGAGCTGGATGATTCGCCCCCCTTGGCCAGCGTCGAGGCGGCGCTTGAGCTCGCGGACCGCGGGGTTAAAGCGCTCGATGTGGCCTACGGTGAGGATAAGGCCGCGCCGGGCGGCCGCTTCGGCCAGGGCCGCCCCCTGCGCCGGGGTCGCGGCGATCGGCTTCTCCATCAACATGTTGCAGCCAGCCTCGAGGACGGCGAGCCCGACGGCCTCGTGCAGCTGGGTCGGGACGACCACGGAAACAAGGTCGGGCTGGAGGGCGGAGAGGAGGCTCGATGCGTCGGCGAACCCGCGGGTGGAACGCCCCGCGATCGTCCGGGTGACGCGTTCGGGGTCGGCATCGGCGACGGCGATGAGCTCGATGCCCGGCATGTCTCCGAGGACGCGCGCGTGGTTCGCGCCCATGGACCCGAGACCGATGACGGCGGCTTTGAGGGGTGATGGCATTGGCCTGAGGGTACCGGCGCGCTGGCTTTACCGGAAGGCGCTAGGCTTCGAGCGCGGTGCGCAGTTCGTCCTTGGTGACTCCGGCGGCGCTGAAAAACATCGGCCCGACTTCGCCCGAAGCCAGCACGCCGAGCGCCAACATCCGGGCGTTGATTTCCGTGAGGCCCGCCTCGCGCGCCCACCGCGCCACCGTGCTGACGGCGTCTCGCGCGCTCGAACCGAACATCACGTTCTGGGTGAGCTTGTCGCTGCCGCTGCCGTGGGCCATCAGGAGCGCGGCTTCGAGCGATTCGCGTGATGGCAGACCGGCGATTTGCCCAGCGAGGACGACCATCGCGCCGGCAAGCACATGGTCAGCGGCGACGATCGCGACGTTCGCTCGCCAACAGAAGTTTTCGGCCTCTTGGAGCGCGCGGCCGGCGTCCGGGCCGAGCGTCACCTCGCTCATTGCCCCAGCTCCAACGGCCTCCGCTGGGCGGAGGGCGCGAAGTCGAGGATTTCGAGCTTGAGCTGGTCGCCACCCCATTCGCGGGTGAGCGAGTAGACGATGTCGATTTCGTCGGCGAGCTCTTTGGCGCCCTGGCGGAAAGCGATCGCGGGCCAGGTCAGCGGGCCGTCTTTGACCGTCAGATTGACGTGGTCTTGGTCGGCGCCGACGAGCTTGGACCGTGCGACGCGGACGCCGCGGCTCATCAGGATCGGCTTGGGGTTGCCGTGGCCGCAGGGCTCGAAGCGCATGAGGCCCTTGACCTCGAGGCCGGTGAGGTCGCCAAGGGTCGCTTCGGCGTCGATTTCGATCACGGGCCGCAACAGGTCGCCCTGGAGCTGTTCCGCTGCCGTGTTGATCAGGTTCTCGCGGAGCCGCTCGAGGTGCTCGTTCGTCACGGTGAAGCCAGCGGCGGCGCGGTGGCCGCCGTGCTTCACGAGCAGCGCCTTCTCCTTGCGGATGGCGCGCGTGATGTCGAAGACGGGGATGCTTCGCGCGCTCGCCCGGCTGGTCTCCGGGCCGCGTTCGAAGACGATCGACGGCCGGTGGTATTTTTCGGCGAGGCGCGCGGCGACGAGGCCGACGATGCCGGCGTGGATATCCTGGTGGCCGATCATGATCAGCGGCACATCGTCCCCGGCGACGAGCTCCTCGGCGAGCTTGAGCGCGTCCACCGTCTGCTGTTGGCGGCGGCGGTTGAGTTCGTCGAGTCGTTCAGCGAGGGGGCGGGCGGTGGCGGCGTCCTGGGCGAGCATCAGGTCGAGCGCGATGTAGGCGTGGTCCAGGCGGCCGGCAGCGTTCATGCGCGGCCCGATCGCGAAGCCGAGCGTCTCGCTGTTGAAGCGCTCTGCTGGGGTTTGGGCCACCTTGGCGAGCGCTGCCAAGCCAGGGCGAAGCCGTCCCTGCATACGCACCAAGCCTTCAGTCACGATCCGCCGGTTCTCATCGGCGAGGGGGGCGACGTCGACGACCGTCCCAAGGGCGACGAGGTCGAGGACATCCTCTTCGGGGAGCGTCCGGCCGGTCGCTTCGTAGAGCACCTGGAGGAAGCGGTAGGCGACGCCGACGGCGGCGAGCTCCGTGAACGGGTAGGGCGAATCGAGGCGTTTCGGGTTCACGGCGGCGAGCGCGGCGGGCATCACGTCGGGCACGGTGTGGTGGTCGAGGATGATCACATCGAGGCCGAGTTCGTTCGCCAACGCGACTTCTTCGACCGACGAGATGCCGCAATCGGCGGTGATAAGGAGTGACGCCCCGCGTTGCCGGATTTCGCGCACGGCGTTGAGGTTGAGGCCGTAGCCTTCCTTAAAGCGGTCCGGGATGTAGTGAAGGGTGTTGGCGCCGAGGGGGCGGAGGCCCGTCGCGAGCACGGCGATCGAGGTGACTCCGTCGACATCGAAGTCGCCGTAGAGCGCGATGCACTCCTTGTCGCGGATCGCCCGGAGCGTGCGCTCGACCGCTTCGTGCATGCCGGGGAGCTGAAGGGGGTCGTGGTCGGGCATCAGGTGGGGCTTATAGAAGAGGTCCGCCTGTTCGCGCCGGGTGATCCCGCGCGAGGCGAGGACGGTCGCGACGACGGGCGGGAACTTGGCGATGCCCTTGAGGCGCGCCTCGGGGTCGCGGAGCCGCCAGCGCGGCACGGGCCGGACCAGTTGGGTGGTCACGCGGACGGCTCGTAGCGGCGGAAGACGAGGCTCGCGTTGTGGCCGCCGAAGCCGAGGGAGTTGCTCATCACCGCATCGATGCTCGCCACAGGCCGGGCGACGTTCGGGACATAATCGAGGTCGCAAGCAGGATCCGGCGTCTCGTAGTTCGCAGTCGGGGGGATCGTGACCGTGCGCAGCGCCATGATCGCGATGACCGCCTCAATCGCGCCGGCGGCGCCAAGGGTGTGGCCGGTCATCGACTTCGTGGAGCTGATCGGCAATGAGTAGGCGTACTCGCCGAAGACCTTCTTGATCGCCACCGTTTCCAAGCGGTCGTTGAGCGGCGTCGACGTGCCGTGGGCGTTGAGGTAGTGGATGTCGTCGGGCTCCAGCCCTGCCTTCGAGAGCGCCATCCGCATGGCGCGGGCGGCGCCCTCACCGTTTTCGTCGGGCTGGGTGATATGGAAGGCGTCGCTCGTCGCGCCATAGCCAGCCAGCTCCGCGAGGATGGTCGCGCCACGGGCCCGCGCGTGGGATTCGGATTCGAGGATCAGGATGCCGGCGCCTTCGGCGATAACGAAGCCATCGCGGCGAGCGTCGAACGGCCGAGAGGCGCGCTCGGGGCGGTCGTTCGCGCCGGTCAGGGCCTTTGCGGAGCCGAACCCGGCCACGGCGATCGGGGTGATCGCGGCCTCGCTGCCGCCGGCGATGGCCGCTTCGGCGTCGCCCCGCAGGATGATGTTCGCTGCCTCGCCGATGCTGTCGGCGCCACTGGCGCAAGCGCTGGCGAGGGCATAGTTCACGCCCTTTGCCCCGAGCTTGATGCTGAGGTGCCCGCTCGCCATGTCCGGCAGCATCATCGGGACGAGGAACGGGCTGACCCGGCCTGGCCCTTTCTCGCGAAGGGTTTCGAAGCCTTCGGAGAGGGACATGAGGCCGCCCATCGAGGTGCCGACGATGACCGCGGTGTCCGCGCCAGCGCCCTTCGCGATCTCGTAGCGGCTCTGGCCAAGCGCCTCTTGCGCGGCGGCGACGGCGAACTGCATGAAACGGTCCGTGCGGCGCGCTTCCTTGCGGTCCATGTGCTTGAGCGGGTCGAAGGCTTTCACTTCGCCGGCGACCTGCGAATCGAACGCGGCGGGGTCGAAATGCGTGATGCGCGCGGTGCCTGACTGGCCGGCGACCAGCGCGGCCCAGCTCTCGTCGACGTTGTGGCCGACGGCGCAGACCATCCCAAGCCCGGTGACGACAACCCGCCGTGTCACGTTCGCGACTCCCTACTCTGGCAAACCGCTAAGGTACCTATGCAGCATAGCATCACGGCTTGCGAAGCTCCTTGACGACCCTCGGCAGGCGTGCGGCCAGCTCTCCGGCGAGCAGCCCGGAGTCGCCGTACTCCTCGCGGAGCGCTTCGCCGGTGGCGGCGTGGAGATAGACGCCGAGGCAGGCGGCCTCGAAGGGCAGGAGCCCCTGTGCGAGGTAGCCTCCGATCATGCCAGCGAGGACGTCGCCGCTTCCGGCGGTCGCGAGCAGCGGGTTGGCGAAGGGGCTGAGGCGCGTACGCCCTTCGGCTTCGGCGATCACGCTGTGGGCGCCCTTGAGCACGACGACACAGTCGAACTGGGCGGCCGCCGCCTTGGCCGCGGCAATCCGGTTCGCTTGGACATCGGCGACGCTTGTCTTGAGCAGGCGGGCGAGTTCGCCGGGGTGGGGCGTGAGTACGGCGCGCGGCGGCATCCGGCTGGCGGCGTCATCCATCGTCGCGAGGGCGTTCAAGGCGTCGGCATCGAGGACGACGCCGTTCGGCACGTCCGCCGCGAGGTCGGCGAGCACCGCCCAAACGAAGGCGCGCGTCTCCTCGTCGTTGCCGAGGCCCGGCCCGACGACGGCGGCCTCGTAGGCCGCCCATTCCGCGCGCAAGGCGACCGCGGCCCCGCCCGCGAGTCCGCCAGTGGCAGAGACGGCTTGCGGCAGCCAGGTGGCCTCGGCGAGGGAACCCGCGAGCAGGCCGCAGACGGTTTCCGGCGCCGCGATGGTGACGAGGCCGGCGCCAGCCCGGTAGGCGGCGGTGGCCGCGAGCTGAGGCGCCCCGGGGTAGCGCCGTGAGCCTCCGGCGACGAGCACCTTGCCGAACGTGCCCTTGTTCGCATCTTCGGGGCGGGCGGGGAGCGCCGTCCGGGCCCAGCGCGAGGTGAGCACTTCGAGTTGGACCGATTCCTGGGCCGGCTTTGGGATACCAATGTCGATCACCTGGACGCGGCCGACGACCCCACTCCCGGGCGCCTGGTACATGCCGACCTTGGGGAAGCCAAAGGTGACGGTCTGGTCCGGCTGGACGGTGAGCGGGTCGACCGCCCCGCTGTCGGCGTTCACGCCGGTGGGCAGGTCGACGGCGACGAGCTTTGGGGGCTGGAAGCCCGCACGTGCGGCCCGGAGCACGCGAAGGACCTCGCCCATCGGCTCATCGGGGTCGATGGGGCGCTTCTGGCCAATGCCGAGGAGGGCGTCTATCACGAGGTCAGAGGTCGTGACAAAGGATTCGAGTTGAGCGCGGTCGGGGTCGTCGTCGGCGATCACGACGGTGATTTCGCGGGGCGCGGTCTCTTCGATGAGGCTCATATCGCGGCGCTTGCGGGGTAGATAGAAGACGATCTCGGCGCCCCAATCGAAGAGGTGGCGGCCCGCGACGATGCCATCGCCGCCGTTGTTGCCGGGGCCGACGAGGACGAGGATCCGGCGTCCTTCCAGCGTGCCGAGCAGCATCCAAGCCTCTTGGGCGACGGCGAGGCCGGCTTCTTCCATCAGTTGGCGCTCGGAAACGCCCGCCTCGACGGCGGCGGCTTCGAGCGCGCGCATCTCCTCGGAGGTGACCAGCTTCATCGCAATCCCTCGTCCCGGATGAGGCGCAGGGCGTTTTCGCCGCGCCGCGGGGTGTCTTCGATTTCCGTGAGCTCGCGTTCGCCGACGACGGAAGCGATCGCGTAGAGCTTTGAGTGCGTCAGGCTGATTTCTAGCCCGCGCATGCCGATGTGCTTCGCCCGCGCGGCGCCGCGGCCATAGAGAAAGACGAGCGGCTTGCCGCGCCGGTTCGGGAGGACTTCGATATCCCGCCAGCCAACGCCGCGTACGCCGGTGCCGAGCGCTTTCATCACGGCCTCTTTGGCGGCGAAGCGGGCGGCGAGCTCGGAGATGCGGCCGCGGCAATGCCGGATTTCGTCGTCGGTGTAGATGCGTTGGAGGAAGCGGTCGCCGTGCCGCGCGACCACGTCGGCGACGCGGTCGATCTCGATGATGTCGATGCCAACGGCGAACTTGGTGGCCACGGCGGCCAATGGTAAGGAACGGCGCGCCTTGGCGCTTGAGCCCTGGCGCGCCCTACCCTAGGCGGATATGACCGCACAACTGATTGATGGCACCGCGATCGCCGCCGACATTCGGGCCGAGGTCGCCGAACGCGCCCGGCGCTCCACCGAGCGCGGCGTCCAGCCTGGATTGGCTGCCATTCTGGTCGGCGAGAACCCCGCTTCGATCAGCTACGTGACCTCCAAGGCGAAAGCGTGCGCGGAAGCGGGCATCTTCTCCGAGACGTTCCACCTCCCGGCGGAGACGACCCAGGAGGAGTTGCTCCGGCTCGTTTCGGACCTGAACCACGACCGGCGCTTTCACGGGATCCTGCCGCAGCTGCCCTTCCCGCCCCAGATAAACGAAGCGACGGTGATCGATTCGGTCGACCCGGCGAAGGATGTGGACGGGCTGCACCCGCAGAACCTCGGCCGGCTGCTGCGCGGCGAGACGACGGGCGCGCTGCCGTGCACGCCACATGGCGTCGTCGAGCTGCTCCTGCGCACTGGGAACGACCCGGCAGGCAAGCATGTTGTGGTCGCCGGCCGATCGACGCTTGTTGGGCGACCGCTCGCCGTCTTGCTTTCGAACAAGGCGAAGGGCGGCAACGCGACCGTGACGATTTGCCACACGGCGACGACGGATCTCGGCGCGTACACGCGTACCGCCGACATCGTCGTGATGGCGGCCGGCCGGCCGAACACGCTCCGCGCGGACATGGTGAAGCCCGGCGCCGTGGTCATCGATGTGGGGACGAACCGGATCGACGACGCCTCGCGGAAACGCGGTTGGCGCTTGGTCGGCGATGCGGACTTCCCGGCGCTCAAGGAGATCTGCTCCTGGATCACGCCCGTCCCCGGCGGCGTGGGGCCGATGACGATCGCGATGTTGCTCGTGAACACGGTCCGCGCAGCGGAGTGGACTCTGGAAGAGACCCACCCGATCGGGTGATCCGCGCCACGCGCTCCCGGCTGCATCCTGAATCCATCAACCGGAGGCAACTCCACAGGAGTCAGGACTTGAGCAACACCTTCAGCGCCCTTTCGGAGGGCATTGCCGACGCCGTCGAGAAGGCTGCGGCGTCGATCGTCAGCGTGGCTGCGCGCAGGCATGTCCCCGCGTCGGGCATCGTCTGGGCGCCCGGCGTCATCGTCACGGCGGACCACGTCCTTGAGCGCGACGAGGACATCGTCGTCACGGCGGCGGGCGGGAAGCAGGGAAACGCAACCATCGCTGGCCGCGACCCGGGCTCGGACCTCGCCCTGCTGCGGGTCGAAGGGCTGGACCTCGCCGTTGCGGAGCGCGGTGGCGCCGTCCGGCCCGGCAACCTCGTCGTGGCGGTGGGCCGGGCGGGCGACGAAGGCGTTACCTGCTCGGTTGGCGGCGTTGTCTCGCTCGGTGGCCCGTGGCGCACCTCGCGCGGGACCCAAGTGGCGAGCTACGTCCGCAGCGAGGTGACCTTCTACCCGGGCTATTCGGGTGGGCCGCTGATCGACCTCGAAGGCCGCGTGGTCGCGGTCAATAGCTCGCGGCTCGGGCGGGGCGGGGGCCTCAGCATCCCCGTCGCGGCGGCCAAGCCGCTGATCGAGTCGTTGCTGGCGACCGGGCGCATCCGGCGCGGTTACCTCGGGATCGGCAGCCAGCCGGTCGCGCTCGCTGCTGCGCAGCAGGCCGCGGCCGGCGGCCAGGAGACGGGCCTGCTCGTCACCGGGGTGACGGCCGAGGGGCCAGCCGCAACTGGCGGAGTCCAGGTGGGTGACATCCTCTACCGCTTGAACGGCGTCGCCCTGCGGGATACGTCCGACCTGCAAGGGGCGCTCGGCCCCGAGTCGGTGGGCGTCGCAGTGGCCGCGTCCGTTCTCCGAGGAGGGGCGTCGACGGCGCTGACGATCACGGTCGGCGAGCGCGTCTAGCGTGGCACGCGAACGCGGGCTGGCTGGGGGCGGTGTGAGGCCGGCGTCGAGAACCGCGACAATGGCCGTCATGGACCCCCAGCCCGAAGAGCCAGCGCCCGGCCAGGTCCGGGTCCGGGTGGTCGCCCGGAGCCGCGCCAGGCAACGGGAGGTCGCGGAGCTGATCCGCGACCTCCCGCATGCGCGCGTGGTGGCATCGAACGTCCCGGGCGAGGATCCGGATGTCCAGGTCGTGGTGGCGGAAGCCGCCGAGCTCGCGGACCCGGACCTACCCGTGGTCTGGCTGGGATGGGCCCCGGTGGTCGCCGGGCCCGCGCGGCCGTCCGCGGTGCTGCCGGTGGACCCGTCGCCGCGGGAGATGGCCTTGGGGATCGAGGCGGTCGCGTTGGGGTACTCGCTGGGGCTGTCCGAAGGCCAGGCCCAAGTGCCTACGGCGGGCGACCTGGACGCGAGCCTCACGCCGCGGGAGCTCGACGTGTTGTTGCTCCTTGGCGAGGGCCACGCGAACAAGACCATCGCCGCCCGTCTTGGGCTGAGCGAGAACACGGTCAAGTTTCACGTCGCCGCGATCCTCTCGAAGTTCGACGCGCAAAGCCGGACCGAAGCGGTGGTGGTCGGCGCCCGGCGAGGTTTACTTTCGTTGTAGCTCCGCGCCGCGCGAGCGTAGGCTCGGGCTCATCACCCACGGAGCATGCCCGATGCCGTCGTTGCCCGTCGCCACCCGCCCAGAAGACATCGGAGTCGACCCCGAGCGCCTCGAAGCGCTGTTCAACCGCGCCAAACGTGACGTCGACGACGGTGTCCTCCCAGGGTGTAGCGTCGCGGTCGCGCGGCATGGCCAGCTCGCCGGGTGGCGGCATTTCGGGACGGCGGGCCACGGAAGCGTAGACCGGCCGATCACCGACGAGACGCTGTTCTGCATTTTCTCGAGCACCAAGGGGATCGTGTCCGCGGCGGCCTGGATGCTGCTCGAAGAGGGGCTTCTGCGGCTCGATGAGACGGTCGCCGATGTGATCCCCGAGTTCGGGGCGAACGGCAAGGACGCGGTCACGGTGGAGCAGGCGCTGCTCCACATCGGCGGGTTCCCGCTGGCGCCGCTTGGGCCCGGCAGCTGGGAGACGCGTGAGCAGCGGCTCGAGGCTTTCTCGCGTTGGCGCCTGACGTTCGAGCCGGGGTCCAGGTTCGAATATCACCCGACCTCACTCCACTGGGTGATCGCGGAGATCATCGAGCGCCGCACGGGCGTCGAGTACCGCCAGTTCATCCGCGAGCGCCTGATCGGACCGCTTGGGCTCGCTGGTCAGCTCTACGTCGGGACGCCGCTTTCGGAGAACGGCCGGTGTGCCGATGTCTTTCACGTGACGCCGCCCGTGCCGCCGCCGGGCGGGTGGGGCGAAGTCACCCCAGACGCGATCCTGCGTTTCAACCAGCCGGCGGTGCGCGAACGTGGCGTGCCCGGTGGCGGGGGGATGGCGACGGCCGCCGCGCTCGCGCTCTTCTATCAGGCGCTCGTCAACGGCGGGACGACGCCCAGCGGGACGCGGGTCCTGAAGCCCGAGACGATCGCGATGGCGACCGAGATCCGGACGAAGGCCCACCACGTAGACGCCATCTTCGGCAAGCCAATCTGCCGGGGCCTCGGCATCTGCGTGGCGGGGAATAGGGAAGACATGGTGTACCGCGGCTTCGGGCGGACGGCCTCGCCGCGCGCCTTTGGGCACGCCGGGGCTGGCGGACAGGTTGCCTGGGGCGACCCTGAGTCTGGGATCTCCGTCGGCTACGTGACGCACGGTTTCGTGGACATGGAAGTTTCGGGCCGACGGACCGCCGCCATCAGCAGCCTCGCCGGGGATTGCGCTGCCCGGTAACCGCGCTCAGGTAAACTAGTTGCGATGGAGTATCGCGCGTGGCTGGCGACGGTGTGGCTGGTCCGGACGCTGCCCCTGTGGGCGTGCTACTCGGTCGCGACCGCGTTGGGCTGGGTGGCGTGGATTGCCTGGGCCCGCGGCCGCCGGAACGCGACGGCGAACTTCCGGAGCGCGTTTCCCGGCCTTCCGGCTGTGCGCGTGCGCTCCCTTGCCCGCGCTTCGTTGATCAACTATTTGCACTACCTCGTGGATTTTGCCCGGCTCCCGGCCTTGGCTCCGGCCAAGGTTGCAGCGCTGACGGACGGCAACGACGTGTTTTGGGAGGTTGCACGGCAACGCGCCGAAGGGCGCGGCGTCGTGGTCTTCGCGATGCACTTCGGGATTTGGGACCTGCCGGCAGCGGGGGCGGGCGTCCGCGACCTGCCCGTGATTGCTGTGGTCGACCGGTTTGCCGATGCGAGGCTCGATGCGCTGGTCGCCCGCGACCGCGCGCGGCTGGGGATGCGCGTGTTGGCGGTGGACTCGCTCGGCCCTTCGCTGGTGAAGGGCCTGCGCCGCGGCGGGATCTTGGCGCTCCTGGCCGACCGCCCGGACGTGGGGAAGGGCGTGGCGGTCGAGTTTTTTGGCCGGCCGACGGTGTTTCCCGAAGGGCCAGCGCGGCTCGCGCTGCAGACGGGCGCCGCGTTGGTCCCCCTGTGCGCGGTGCGGCAGCGCCGGGGGAGCCCGCGCGCTGGCCTCCTGGCGGACTTCACGCTGGAGGCGAAGCGCACCGGCGACCTCGATGCCGACGTCCGACGCCTGACGCAGCAGGCGGTCGCCGTCCATGAAGGGTGGATTCGCGGATACCCCGAGCAGTGGTACATGTTCCGAAAGCTCTGGTCCGAGCCAGGGGTGATGCCCGGTGTCGAGTAAGCGCCGCTTCCTGCAGTACTGGGCGCCGGTGGGGGGGCGCTGTCTGCGCGTCTCGTATCCGGTGGCGACGGCGGTGGGTTGGCTCGCCTGGCAGACGCAGCCGCGGTTGCGGCGGATGCTCGTGCGCAACGCGCTGCCGTTTTGCGGCGGCGACCTGCGCCGCGCGAAAGCCGCAGCGAAGGCCGCCTACAAGAACGTCGCGCGGTACTGGGTGGACTTGGCGAGCACACCCCACCGCGACTTCACCCGCTTCGAACAGGAGCACCTGACCCTGGTGGGCAGCGAGCACTTGGCCCCGCTTGCGGCGCCGGGGCCGGTGATGATCGTGAGCGCGCATCTCGGGAACCCTGAGCTTTGTCTCCAAGCGCTAACCGCGCGCGGGCGGGCCTTCCATGCGCTGGTCGAAGACATCGAGCCGGCCGACTTCGCCGCTGAGATCTTGCGGCTGCGAAGCGCGGGGGGCGGCCATTTCCACGAGGCGACGCTTGGCGGTGTGAAGGCGTGTCTGCGCGCGCTGAAAGACGGCGCGGTCGTCGGCCTGCTGGCGGACCGCGACCTCCAAGGCACCGGGATCTGCGTCGAGTTGGCCGGGAGGACCGCGAAGGTCGCCCGTGGGCCCTGGGAGATCGCGCGGCGATCCCGCGCGACGGTGATCCCCGCGTTCGCACGGCGCCTCCGCGACGACCACTTTTCGGTCTCGGTCGAAGAACCGTTCATTGTCCCTGATTCGGGCGACTTGGAATGTGACGTGCGCTGGGCGGCGCAACGCTTCGCCCACCTGATGGAGGCCCACATACGGGCCGACCCCGGGCAGTGGACGCCGTTCGAAGACTTTTGGAGGGTGCACCGCTGTGGGTAAGGCCGACCTCCACCTGCACACGCGCGTCTCCGACGGCCTCTTTTCGGTTGAGCAGCTCTTGGAGTACGTCGAGCACCAGACCGACCTGGACGTCATCGCGGTGACAGACCACGAAGACGAAGGCGGCGGGCAGCGCGCGCGCGAGCTCGCCGCGAAGCGCGGCTACCGCTTCGAGGTTGTGGTCGGCGCGGAGGTGACATCGATCCATGGCCACGTCTTGGCGCTCTTCATCGAGCGTGCGCCGAAGAGCTTTCGCTCCGTCGAGCGGACGCTGGAGGAGATCCACGCGCAGGGCGGCGTCGCCGTCGCGCCGCACCCCATGACCTGGCTGACACGCGCGCTGTCGAGCGCGACGCTGAAGCGGCTGCACGACCGGCAAGAGGCAGGAGTCGTGTTCGACGGTATCGAGTTGTGCAACCCGAGCCCGGCCGGGAAGCAGGCGGCGGCCAAGGCTGCTCGCCTCAACCTCCAATGGGGGCTGGCAACGACGGGCAGCAGCGACGCTCATCATCTGCGCTGTGTTGCCACGGGCTGGACGGAGTTCCCTGGCTCGACGGCCGCCGAGTTGCGAGCCGCGCTGGTCGCGCGCCAAACGGCGGCCCGGATGACGCGGTACCCGTCGCTCCGCGAGGTTGGCTACGGAAGGACGGCGGCCGGGCTCGTCTGGGGGTATGCTGCGACGCCGCGGAAGGTGCTTCGGTTGTTGCAGCGTCCAAGCAGGATACTCGGTTGAGGATAGCACTCATCTCGCCGTACGACTGGTGCGTGCCCGGCGGCGTGAACAACCACGTCAGCCATCTCTCGCACTACTTTCGGAAATGGGGCCATGACGTCACGATCTTCGCGCCAGCTTCTGACCCGGAAAGCGTGGCTGGCGAGTGCCACGTCTTCGGGCGGGTGACGCCGCTTCGCGTGAGCGGCTCAGTCGCACGGATCAGCTTTTCCTGGAAGTCGCCCGAGGCGAAGCGCTTGCTCGCCGAGCAGGATTTCGACGTGATGCACGCGCACGAGCCGCTGATGCCGCTCGTTTCGTACCACCTCTTCCGGTACTCGAATGCCGTGAAGATCGGCACCTTCCATGCGGCGAAAGAGGGCGGCAACCGCTTCTACCGGATGACGATGTTTTTTTCGCGGATGAACTGGAAGAAGCTCGATGGGAAGATCGCGGTTTCGCCCGCCGCGCAACGCCTGATCGACCGGTATTACCCGAGCACGTTCCAAATCATCCCGAACGGCATCGAATACGAGCACTTCTCGCGCGAACGCGAGCCGCTGCCCGAGTTTGCCGACGGCAAGAGGAACATCCTGTTCGTCGGCAGGCCCGAGAAGCGGAAGGGCTTGCGGTTCCTGTTGCGGGCCTATCTTCGCGTGCGTGGGCAGGAGCCGAACACGCGGCTGATCGTCGTTGGGGCCGGGGATTTCTCCCGTTACAGCCGGATCATGAGCGCCTTCGACGATGTCGTCTTCCGCGAGAACGTGCCCTATGACGAGCTCCCCCGGTACCACAAGAGCGCGGCGGTGTTCTGCTGCCCGAACACTGGCAACGAAAGCCAGGGCTACGTCCTGCTCGAAGCCATGGCGGCTGGGTTGCCCGTCGTCGCCAGCAACATTGAGGGCTTCGCGGGCGTCGTCACGGAGGGCATTGACGGCATTCTGACGCGCCCGAAGGACGTCGATTCGATTGCCGAGGCGTTACTGCGGGTGATCCGGGACCCCGCCCTGGGCCAGTCGCTCGGCGAGCGCGGCCGCCACACTGCGGAACGCTACAGCTGGGACAGCGTCGCGCGGCACGTGTTGTCGTATTACGAGCGCGTCATCTATGAGCGCACGACCCGCGACCATCATCAGCGCCGACGCCGGCTTCATGAGCCGCAGGGCGAGGAGTGACATGCCTCGCCTAAACCTGATGCCGCAGCGGCTCCCGGCCGGCTTTTCCGACCGCCTCGGGCGGACCGTTGCCCGATTTGGGGTGACGGCGAACACGATTTCGCTGGTAGGCTTCTTTGGGAACGGGGCCGCCGCCATCCTGGTCGCACGCGAGCAGTTGATCGCTGCCGGCATCGTCTATCTCTTCTTCAGCGCCCTGGACCTCGTGGATGGGGCGGTCGCCCGGGCGACGGGCACGGCAAGCCCCTACGGCGCGGTGTTCGACGCCGTCCTGGATAGGGCCAGCGAGATCCTTCTCCTCGCGGGTTGCGCCTGGTATTTCGCGGACCGCGGGGAGCGTGTGCAATCCGCTGTGACCTATGCCGCGCTCTTCGGGAGCGTCGCCGTGAGCTACATGCGGGCGCGGGCCGAGGTGATGGGCCTTTCGATGCGCGAGGGCGTCTTCCGTCGCCAAGAGCGCGTGGCGCTGATGGGGATCGGGTTGCTGTTCAACGGCCTGACGGTCGTGGTCTGGCTCCTCGCGGTGCTTTCGAACCTGACGGCGCTGCAACGGTTCTGGCTGATTGGCCGCGGCCTGCGCGCGATGGACCGCAAAGCTGGTGCAGAGCCTTCGCGTTAGGCCCGCGGGCGGCGCTGGTTCGAAAGCATCATCGAGACGAGGAAGGTCATCGCGCCGGCGAGGGCGAGCACGATCGCCGCGCCGACGAGTGCGATCGTGCCCTTGCTTAGGCCGTCATCGTCCGAATCACCGGTCGCTGGGGCCCCGGGCTGGGTCGGGCGTGGCGTCGGGGTCGCCCCTTGCTGGCGAGGTGTCGGCGATGCGGTGGCCTGCTGTTGGGCGCGGGTTGGCGCCGCGGTCGGCGAACCGCCGGTTCCCACAGCGGCCTTGAACTCGCGCTCGAAGCCGTCGATGTCGAAGCCGTAGGTCTGCTGGAGGGCTTGGTCGAATCGCGTGTTGGCTTTGGTCTTCTTCAGGAGCTCTTGGAGCTTGGCCGGGCCATATTTGTCGATCAGGTAGGCGACCATCGCGAAGGACTGGCCGTACTGAAGGATCACCTTGTTCTGGTCGGCGATCTGGGTATCCATCTCGCGGAAGGGGATGAGGTTCGAACGGCGGGCGGCGGCCTGGAAGGCGGCCGAATAGTCGTCGGCCTTGTCCTGCGCGAACACGGCGAGCCCTTCGTCCATCCACACCGGGAGGCGGACGAGTGCGCTTTCGCCCGCCGCGGCGTTGATGATGTGCCCAAACTCGTGACGGATGGTGTCGATCGGGTCGGAGCCGCCACAGCTCACCGTGCTGAGGATGAGGTCGTTCGCGCTGCCCGGGCGCACGCCGCAGGTGACGACGGCCCGTGACGTATCGAAGGTGCTGCCCTTGCTTGGGGTGGCCTCCCGCAGTTCGTTGGCATCGCCAAAGATCACGACTTTGACCGGCTTGCGTGGCAGCTCGGTGTTGAGCAGGCCCTTGCCGACTGTCTCGTACGTCGCCTTTGCCGCCGCTGCCGCCGCGACCGGGATGGTATCGCGCGAGGAGCTGTAGTAGACGGTGACGATGTCGTTGGTCACGGTCTTCCACTCGCGGTTGGGCGGCAGGAAAAGCAGCGGTTTGGGCTCCGATTTCGTCGTGGTCCCGTCGGCCAGGGAGATCTCCCACTGCCAGGTGATCTGGCTTCCGGCGGGCAGCCAGTCTGTATCCGGGTTTGTTTCAATCTCAGCGGTGAGGGAGACGTTGACGCCCGGACTGAACTCCTCCGGCTTTACGATGGCGCTGTTCCCGCCGGCGACGGTGTAGCTCAGCGTCACGTCGCGGATTTCGGTTGGCGCAGTCGCTGCGAGGGTGAAGATGATCGCCTTCGGGAAGGCAATCTCGACCTTGGACTCCGTAATCGTCGCATCGGCGCGCGCGGCTCGGGCCGGCCCGAGCGCGCCTCCGGCGGCGAGAAACGCAATCGCCACCACGAGGATGGCGGCTGACACTGGACGTAGCTGGTCGGCTGCTAGGGCTCGTGTCACTCCTCACCCACCCGCGAATTGAGGTAGGCCTCCATGAACCCATCGAGCTCGCCATCGAGGACGGCTGTGGTATCGCTTGTCTCGAAATCGGTCCGGAGATCTTTGACCATCTTATAGGGGTGGAGGACGTAGGAACGGATCTGCGAGCCAAACGACATGTCAACGTGCTGGCCCTTTAACCGCGCCTTTTCCTCCTCCTTCTTCTTCAGCTCGATCTCCAGCAGCCGCGCCTGGAGGACGAGGAGTGCGCTTTCGCGGTTGCGGCCCTGCGACCGTTCGTTCTGGCAGGTGACGACGATCCCGGTCGGGAGGTGGGTGATCCGGACCGCCGTCGAGTTCTTCTGGACGTTCTGGCCGCCGGCCCCGCTCGACCGGTAGACGTCGACTTTGATCTCGTCGTCCTTGATCTCGATTTCGCCGACGGCTTCGACTTCCGGGATCACCTCGACCTTGGCGAAGCTCGTCTGGCGGGTCGCATCGGAGTTGAAGGGCGACTGCCGCACAAGGCGGTGGACGCCACGTTCGCTGCGCAAGTAGCCGAAGGCGTAGGGCCCGGAGATCTCGATAGTCGCGCTCTTCACGCCGGCCTCGTCGCCTTCGGCGAGGTCCAGGATTTCGGCAGCGAATTTGTGGCGCTCCGCCCAGCGGAGGTACATCCGCATCAGCATCTGGGCCCAGTCCATGGCGTCGGTGCCGCCGGCCCCGGCGTGGACCGCGAGGATCGCGTTCCGGTTGTCGTATTCCCCGGAGAGGGTGAGCTGGAATTCGAGCGCTTCGAGCTGCTTTTCGGCGGCGGCGATATCGGGGGCCGCGGCCGCTTCGAGCGAGCTGTCGCCCTCCGCGAGCGCGAGCTCCAGGAGCTCGGCGGTGTCGCGCACGCGCGTTTCGAGGCCGCGCCAGAGGTCGACGTGCGCACGGACCGCCGCGAGCTGTTGCATGACCTTGCGCGCGTTGTCGGGGTCGTCCCAGAGGGTGGGGGCGACGGAGGCCTCGTCGAGCTCCGTTAGCTTCGCTTCGGTCTTGGCGAGGTCAAAGGCGCACCAAGATGCCAGAAATGCGCGCGGATAGGGCCTGCGCGCGGGCGAGCGTCTCTTGCATGCTGATCACCCTACTTGGAGAGGGGAGTACGGGCGATGCGAGGCTCAGGGATTGAGGCTTGCCTCCATCGCGTGCACCTTTGGCAGGACTTCCGCCGCGAAGAGGCGCATCGAGCGCTCCGCGGTCTCGGCTGGCATCGCGCCGAAGCGGAAGTTGAAGACGAACTCCTCGGCGCTGGTCGTCCGCTGGATCTCCTGGAGCTTGGCGAAGACCGTCTCGGGTGTACCCCAGGCCTGGGGCTTCGCCGAGGCCTCGCCGATCGACTCGGGCGTCCGCGTGGCGACCACTTCGCTGAACTTCGCGTACTGTTCGTAGCCCTTCGTGCCCTTGATCCGCTCGACATCGGCCCAGCCGTAGTGCTTCTGGATGCTGATCTGGGCCTCGATCGTGTGGCGGCGGATGACCTCCCAGGCTTCCGCCTCGGTGTCGAAGCAGGAGATGTGGACGACGACCGTCGGCTGGGCCGGCGCCCACCCTTTTTCGGCGCGGATGGCGTTGAAGCCGCGCACGTCCTCGGCGTATTCGGACCAACTCTTCTGGTTGGTCATGAGCATGCCGAGGCCCGAGTGCGCAGTGATCGGGAGCGTCTGCGGGCTCGTCCAGGCGACGCGCATGCGAGAGATGAGGCCTTCGGGGTCGCGCGGGCGCGGCCGGATCGTCGTTTCAGGGATGGTGTAGAACGCGCCCTCGTGGGCGAACCACTCGTTTCGCAGGGCCTTCTGGAGCACCTGCAGCGACTCCGCGAACCGCTCGCGCGACTCCTCCATCGGGACGCGGTAGGCGTCGAACTCGCGCTTGGCGGCGCCACGTCCGAGCCCGAGCGTGAGCTTGCGGCCCTGGAGCAGGTTATCGAGGACGCTGATCTGTTCGGCGATGACGACCGGGTCGTACCAGGGCAACACGACGACCATCGTGCCAAAGTCGATCCGGCTCGTTTTTCCGGCCATGAAGGTGAGATGTTGGAGGGCGCCGCCGGTCATGATGTAGGGCGAAAAGTGGTGGTCGATCGCCCAATAGGAGTCGAAGCCGAGCGGTTCGACAAGGCTGGCGAGGTGGATCTCCTCGTCGTAGAGGAGGCTATCGCC
>JBJXFX010000107.1:0-2879 GCA_046152925.1 Dehalococcoidia bacterium | reverse complement strand
GGGCCACGGGTCAACTATGGGACGCGGTGGAGGCTACCAGCTACGCGGGCGCCGCATGGTTGCCGGGGCGAGAAGCGCGCCCGCCCCGATGATGAGGGCGATGGCGCCAAGGACGATGAACAGGCTGTTCGCCGGGTCCGTCACCGCGGCCAGGCCGGTGCCCGTGTGCGGCGCCGAAGGAGCAGGCGCCGCCGCATCAAGCAAAGCGACTACCTGAAGTGTGTTGTTCCCTGCGAGCCCGACCGCGACGGCCGAGTAGACCGTGCGCGCCTTCAGCTCGAGGCCGGGGATGGCCTTCGCGACCGCGCCGCTTGCGGCCACGCGGACTTCAAGGTTGTACGTACCGGCATCCACCGGGGTATACGCGCCGACGCCCTTGAAGGCGACGTTTGCGAAGACGTTGGTCTGGGTCCCCGCGACGGCGACGTTCACAGCCGGAGCATCGGGCGAGGCGTGGATCAGACGGATGTGGGCCTTGCCCGTGGCGGGCGTGGCGTTGTTGTCCTCCAACGGGAGGAGGGCAAGCGTGTTCTTCCCGACTTCACCAACGGCGAGGACCGTGTAGTCCTTGCCCTTGACGACCGTCAGGTTCGCCTCGAGCACCGGAGTCCCGGAGCCAGTGGAAGGCGATACGAAGACCTTCACGTTCCGCGCACCGGCCGGAAGGCTCACGTAGCCCGTGTCCTTCGGGAAGGCAAGCGCCGTCACGGCTTTCTGGCCATCGACAAAGATGTCGACGGGCGGGGCGTCGGGCGAGGCGTGCATCACGCGCACCCGGCCCGTGTCGGCGGCCTGAGCGCTGACCTGAGCCGGCAGGACGAGCACCACTGCCGCGATCAGGCCGGCCAGCACCAAGGGCGCCTGCCAGCTGCTGAAGAGAGAACGAATCACGAGCAACCTCCTGGAACTTCTTGCACAGATTCTGTACAAGGGACGTCCAGATAATACGATGCCACGCGTCGTTGTGCAAGGTCTGTACAGGATCTGCACAATGCCCCAGACTCTCCCCGTGGCCGACATCTACATGCGCATCGGAGAGCTCTCAGAGCGCTCTGGCGTCCCCGCCGAGACGATCCGCGCCTGGGAGCGCCGCTATCGCGCGTTCCAACCGTCGCGGACTAGCGGTGGCTTCCGCCTCTATACCGAAGCCGACCTCGCCGCCGTGGTCCGCATGCGCGACTCGGTGGCCGCTGGCGTGCGGGCCGCTGAAGCGGCGCGCCGCCTCGCCGCAGCAGCCGAGGGTGTCACCTCCCCAGGGCCAGCGGGCGAGATGGCCCGCGCTGCCTTCCACCTCGCACTCCGCCGGCTCGACGATGGTCAGATCCAGGTCGCGTTTGACCGGCTCCTCGCCGTCTTCGACCTCGATACCGTCGCTGGCGAGGTGCTCATCGGCGAGCTCCAGGCGATGGGCGAAGAGTGGGCCGCTGGCGCGCTCAGCGTGGCCCAGGAGCACTTCGCCGTAAGCGTGCTGCGCGGGCGCCTCCTCGGTCTCGCCCGCGGCTGGGATAGCGGGTTCGGGCCGCGTGCCGTGCTCGCCTGCCCCCCCGGCGAGCTCCATGACATCTCGCTCCTTCTCTTCGGCTTGCTCCTTCGCCGGCGCGGCTGGCGCATCACCTTCCTCGGAGCCGACACCCCCTACGCGCAGATAGTCGAAGCCGGAGAGGGCGTCGGGGCCGACCTGGTCGTCGTCGCATCCCCGTTTGCTGCTCGCCTAGAAGAAGGCGCCCCTGGCCTCACCGGGCTCGCAACTCGGTTCCGCCTGCTGCTGGCCGGCGCGGGCGCTTCGGCCGCGTTTGCGGACACGGTGGGTGCGGACGTTGCGGTTGGCAGCCTCGCGCTGGCGGCCGACGCGGCCACAGAGGCAATGCGCGAGCGCCTCGACCGAAGGCAAGACGATGTCGGCCGCCGGCCAGCCCGCGATGCCACCCCGCCCGAGAATTGACCCTTCAGCGACGGGCTCACCACTCAGAGCACCAGCGGACGGGAGCTCCGCGGTTTGCCGAAACGGCCGCGAGCACTCCGCTTTTCGCCCTACCAGCCGCCCTGCTTCATCTCTTTGACCGCCGGCTCAAGGAAGATGACGTCACTCACGAGCAGCCAGTTGCCACGGCGATTCACAATGTGCGGGTTCCAGGCTTTGAGCTCGCCTACCGCAGCGTCGGCATCGGCTCGGCCAAGGTCGCGCCGCGCGATCAGCTCAAGCGTGTCCCCAGGTTGGGGCCGGACCGAGCGCCGGATCGGAGGTAAGGGCTGAAGCGGCCCCCACCGAACGCATCACCAGCCGTCTGAACGGGCGGGCCGTCAACCGAAGCATCAGCCCCGTTCGCTTGCGTTTACGAGAAAAAGAATCTATCTTCCTTTAATCTCGGACGATCAGGGCTTCCATGAAATCCCTAGCGATGATCCCCCTCGCGCTCGTCGCGTTCCTCGCTTTCGTTGCCTGCGACGAGCTCCCAGATCAGTCCTCGACGGAGGCTTCAGCGCCGGTGGCGGCCCTGGGCGCGGCCGCCACCGCGCCCGAAGAGGGCTGGTCCCTCACCGTCACGAAGGTCTCCAAGCGCGCCACGATCACGGGCTCCGGCGGCCGCACGACCACCGCGCTGGGCGTCTACCTCGTCGTCGACCTCACCCTTGAGAACACCTCGAAGACGCAGCAGGCCCTTTGCGGCAACCGCTTCAAACTCGCCGACGACCAAGGCCGCAACTACACCTTCTACGAGGACGGCACCAACCGCCTCGGCAAGAAGGAACTCTGCGCGAAGATCAGCCCTGGCCTCGCTGGCCCGGCTGTGCTCGTCTTCGACGTCCCAGCGGATGCGACGGGCGTCGTCCTGCGCGGCGTCGGTGGCATCCGGGTCGCGCTCGGCGATATCACCGCC
>JBJXFX010000029.1:0-51653 GCA_046152925.1 Dehalococcoidia bacterium | reverse complement strand
AGGCGAAGGCTGGGTTAGGCCGGTCGGTCACGACGGCAGCGTAATCCGCGGTCGCGCGAGAAGGAGGGACGCGCGGCCCCGCGCCGGAAACCTTCGCAAACCCTTGGCGTCCGGCGCGGCTTACGTCGAGTACGAGTGAGTGCGCCTGGACTCCGCGCAGGGCTAAGCTGGCCAGGCAATGCCGGACGCCCTCGATCGCTACCGCGAGATGCGCGACTTCGCCAAGACGGCGGAGCCGGATGGCGAAATTGGGCCCCCGCCGGGGAGCGCGCCACGCTTCGTTATCCAAGAACACCACGCCACGGCGCTGCATTGGGACTTCCGGCTCGAACACGAGGGCGTCTTGGTCTCTTGGGCGGTGCCCAAGGGCCTGCCCGCCGACCCAGAGACGAACCATCTCGCGATCCACACCGAAGACCACCCGCTCGCCTACCACGACTTCGAGGGCGAGATCCCGGAGGGCGAGTATGGCGGCGGGCGCGTCATTTTGTGGGATCGGGGGACCTACGACCTCCACAAGTTCCGTGACCGCGAGGTGATGGTCACCCTCCACGGCGGGCGCATCCAAGGGAAATACGTCCTCTTCCGCACCGGAGACGACCCGAAGCAGTGGATGATCCATCGAATGGACCCGCCCCAGGATGCGGCGCGGGAGCCCATGCCTGCCGGCGTCGAGCCGATGCTTGCCCGCTTGGCATCGATGCCCGCGAAGCAAGCGGACTACGGGTTCGAGATCAAATGGGACGGCGTCCGGGCCATCGCCTACGTCCGGGGTGGCCGTGTGCGACTGCAGAGCCGCCGGATGTTGGATTCGACGAAGCAATACCCCGAGTTGCAGGCGATGGGCGCCTCGCTTGGCGCCCGCGAGGTCATCCTCGATGGCGAGATCATCGCTTTCGACGAGGCAGGCGTGCCGCGTTTTGAGCGCTTGCAGGAACGGATGAACCTCGCGCGGGAGTTCGACATCCGGCGGAAGGCGCGCGAAATCCCGATCGTCTACATGGTCTTCGACGTCTTGTACCTCGATGGCCGGTCGACGATGGGGCGTCCGTATCGCGAACGGCGGCGGTTGTTGGACGAACTCGCGCTGAGCGGCCCGAACTGGCAAACGCCCCCCATGCACGAAGGCGAGGGTCCGGCGCTGCTCGCCGCGACGAAGGCGCAGGGCCTCGAAGGCGTCGTCGGCAAGCGTCTGGACTCGCCCTATGAGCCCGGCCGGCGGTCGGAGTCTTGGCTCAAAATCAAGAACTCCCTTCGCCAGGAGTTCGTGGTCGGCGGCTGGACGCCGGGGGCCGGCGCGCGTGACGGGACGATCGGCGCGCTCCTCCTGGGGTATTACGACGTCCCGGAAGCGCAAGCCAAGGCGGAAGGGCGCGAACAGCGGCTCCACTACGCCGGCAAGGTCGGCTCCGGGTTTAACGCAGCGATGCTGCGGACGCTGGAGTCGCGGCTCCAGCGGCTGCGGCTCGAAGCGTCGCCGTTCGCGGTCGGCGTCCCCGAACCCGAGGCCCGCTTCGTCGAGCCGGTGCTGGTGGCCGAGGTAGACTTCCTCGAGTGGACGGAGGGCGGGACCCTGCGCCACCCCTCGTTCGAGGGGCTGCGCACCGACAAGGAAGCGCGCGATGTCGTCCTCGAAAGCGAGACGACCTGGGAGGCGCCCCCAACCGAGGCCGTGGTGGTCGCGCGCCCCTCCCCGGGCCTTCGCGGCCGGCGCGCTTCTTCGACAAAGCAAACGGAATCGAAGGTCGCGGTCGCGGTCGATGGGCGCGACCTTGTGCTCTCGAACCTCGAAAAGGTCCTTTATCCTGCGGCGGGATTCACGAAGGCAGAGGTCATCGATTACTACACGAAGATCGCGGCGGTCATGGTGCCCCACACTGCGGGGCGGCCCATGACCCTGAAGCGGTACCCCAACGGGGTCGACGCGGACTTCTTCTACGAGAAGGAGTGCCCGTCGCACCGGCCGGGGTGGGTCGAGACGTCGACGATCTACAGTGGACATAACGACCGGGACATCAACTACGTGCTGGTCAACGACCGCCCGACGCTGGTCTGGTTGGCGAACCTGGCAGCGTTGGAGTTGCACCCGCTGCTTTCGCGCGTGCCCGAACTCTCCTCGCCGACAGCGGTCGTGTTCGACCTCGACCCGGGGCCGCCGGCGGGCATCCTGGAGTGCGCGCGCGTGGCGCTTTGGCTAAAGGATCTGTTCGAGGCGCTCGGGCTCTCCGCGGTTGTGAAGACGTCGGGCTCGAAAGGGATGCAGGTGTATTTGCCGCTCAACACGCCTGCCACGTTTGACGACACGAAGTCGTTCGCGAACGGGATTGCGCGGCTCTTGGAGCGTCAGCATCCCCGCGAGGTCGTGTCGTCGATGAGCAAGACGGTGCGGACCGGCAAGGTGTTCGTCGATTGGAGCCAGAACGACGACCACAAGACGACGATCTCCGTGTACTCCCTTCGGGCTCGGGAGCGCCCGTTCGTTTCGGCGCCCGTGACCTGGGACGAGGTTGCCGAGGCGGCGCGGACGAGCTCCGCGAAAGGGCTCGCGGTCGAGGCAGGGACGATGTTGGAACGCGTGGCTGAACGCGGCGACCTCTTCGAGCCGATGAACACGCTTCGCCAGACACTGCCCTCGTTTGGCGCGTGAGGGCTGCACGTTCGGGGGCGCCGGTCGAATTTCCTCGTATGGACGACCTTTCGGACGAGGCGTGGATTGTGCGTGCCCGCGCGAAGGCGGCCGGCACGGGCCGCTGGGACATCCCACAGGACGGCGACGAGCGCCCGAAACGCCCCGCCCTGAAGCCGCGCCCTGCGCCAGAGGTGCAACTCGGCGTTGGCTGGCGATGCCCGAGCTGCCCCGGCAGCCGGGAGATGGAAGTGTTCGCGCGGCCAGGGGCCACCGCCAAGACGCCGTTGGTGTATTGCCCGGGTTGTTTCGGCTTCTGGGCGGCCGGCGACGCCCTCTCCGATGGTCTCGAAGGTGATGGGTTCGACCACAGCGCCCTGCGTGCGCTGCCCGTCCCGCAGCGCTGCCGCCGGTGCTCGACGGCGCTGACGCCCCTCGGGATTTGCGCTGCCTGTGGGTGGGCGCTCATGCAGCTTCGCTGCCCGATGTGCCGCGCGGACCTGAAACGGACGCGCCACGAGTCGGTCTGTCTCGATTACTGCGAGACGTGCCGCGGTGTCTGGTTCGACGCGACGGAGATCATCCGCGTCTACCGGCTCGAACCTCCCGCGCCGACGGGCTTGGCCGCGAGGATGATGAAGGGGCAACGAGGCGACGTCGTGACAGCCAGTGGATCGACCACGCTCCCGGCGCTCGTGGATATGTGCGCGGTGGTGCTCCGGGGGCTCTTCCGGCGCGCTGCCTAGGCTTGGCGGCCTTGCCGAATGGGTGCAGGTACCCGGCTGCTTCCGTACGATGGCCAACACGTATCGCTGACCGCCGAGGTATTCGATGAACTTCCAGGACACCCCAGAAGAGGCCGCGTTTCGCGCGGAAATCCGCGATTTCATCAAGCATGAGGCCCCCAAGGGGACGAGCGCCGACATGTTCGCGATGGGCGCCAACAAGGAATGGACCAAGAAGCTCGCCGACCGGCGGTGGATCGCGCCGGCCTGGCCGAAGGAGTACGGCGGGGCTGGCCTGACGGTGATGGAGCAGTTCATCTTCAACAGTGAGCTCGCGGAGGCCCGCGTCCCGCGCCCCGGCGGCATCGCCGTGGGGTTTGCCGGCCCCACGCTGATCGTCCACGGCACCGAGGAACAGAAGACGACGCTCCTCCCCGAAATCCTTTCGGGCGAGGTGATCTGGTGCCAGGGGTATAGCGAGCCCGGCTCGGGTTCGGACCTTGCGAGCCTCCAGACGCGGGCGATCCGCGATGGCGACGACTACGTGGTCAACGGCCAGAAGATTTGGACATCGGGCGGGCACCTTGCGAAGTGGATGATCCTGCTCGCCAGGACCGACCCCGAGGCGCCGAAGCACCGGGGGATCAGCTACTTCATCGTGGACATGAAGAGCCCTGGCCTGAACGTCCGGCCGCTGATCAACATGGCGGATTCGCACGAGTTCAACGAGGTGTTCTTCGAGGATGTGCGGATCCCGAAGGAGAACCTGATCGGGGAAGAGAACCGCGGCTGGTATCTCGCGCAGACGACCCTGAGCTTCGAACGATCGAATATCGGCTCCGCGGTAGGGGCACGCCAGACGGTGGAGGACCTCGTCACGTTCGCCCGAGAGAACCGTGGCAATGGCAAGAGCTTGCTGGACTCGAACCCGATGGTCCGCCACGACCTGGTGGACCGGTATGTCGAGGCGACGACGGCCACGCTGATGAGCTACAAAATCGTTTCGATCCAGGCCAAGGAAGGGATCGCGCCGGGCCACGAGGCGAGCGTCGCCAAGATGTTCAGCACCGAGCTGAACCAGCGGGTGTATCGCACGGCGATGAAGCTCACGGGGCTCTACGGCCAACTCGATGCCAAGTCGAAGGGGTCGGAGGCGCCGATGCGGGGCCGGCTGAAGTACATGTACTTGCGGGCGGTGGCGAACACGATCGAGGGCGGCACCAGCGAGATCAACCGCAACATCATCGCGACGCGCGGTTTAGGATTGCCACGCGCCTAGCCGCTCCAAGGACAGCGAATTGCGTCGTATCCCGGTTGACTCATCTGAAGCGGAGCGCGCCTTCGAGCGTGTTGGTGGGATCGAGGAGTTCCCGTGGCCGGTGTTTGCCGAGGTCCTCCGCGACCAGACGGTCCACCGGAAGGCGCTGGTCGAGACGGCTGACTCGCGGGGGCGGCCGGTGTTGGTGCCGCTGCGCTACCGTCCACCGTTTTGGGAGCCACTGCTGACGGGTGTCTATCCCGACGCCCCGATAGCCGCGGGGCCTGGCGATCACCTCGACGCATTGGTGACGCTGCCAGGCCCGTTTCGCCTGCGGTATCTTCACGTGCTGCCGCCGCGGCGAGTGACCTGGGCGAAAGCCGATTCCCACTACATCGCGGACCTTTCCGTGAACCCGGAGATCCATTGGCGCAAGGGTGGTTGGATGGATGGCATCCGGCTGAACCGCAACCGGATGAAGTCGTACTCGCTGGACTTCGACCGGCCCGGCGATGCGGAGTGGATGTTCTCGACGTGGTACGCAAGGTGGGGGCACATGCCGGTCAGCGACGCAGTGAATTGGCGTGAGCGGGCGGCGGCGCACCGCCACTTCGCGGCGCTCGGGCGGGCGTCGACGCTCGCCATCGAGGGCCAGGACGGAATCGTGGCGGCGTGTTCGACGTTTCGCCGCGGGGATGACGTCTGGTATTGGACGACGATCCGGCGGCCGGGCGAGACGCGCCGCGTTTCGCCGGGGAACCTCCTGATCGACACGCTGATGATGCGAGCGTATCGCGACGGGCACCGGACGATCAGCCTCGGCACGATGTTCGAGTACAAGCGGCACTGGGCGCCGGCGGGGGCTCCTCTTTGGTTAGCGACGGCGGCTTCCCCAGCCGCGCGCGTTCGGCTGGCGGTCCGGAGGGCGCCGGAATACGCGACCCAGGCGGCTCGCCGCGTCGCTCGCCGGCCCGGCGCGCCCGCGAGCAGTACGGGCGGGCCAGAATGACCGCGATTCCCGCTGAGGCCCCAGTCCCGGCGTTCGTTTCGGGCGAGGGTGCGGGCGCCATTGCCGCGGTGCGGGCCCTCGGCAGGGCAGGGATTCACGTCTCGCTTGGCCGCACCGGGGCCCTGTCGGCGGCGACACGCTCACGATACGTACGGCGTTCCCGTACGTTCGCCCCGCGGATGAGCTATGCGGCCCAGCGAGCAGCTCTGCTCGCGATAGCAGCGGAGACGAAAGCTGCGATGATCCCTGGCAGCGACGCCTCGATTTGGCTCATGGCGAACGAGCGCGCCGCTATCGAGGCGGCCGGCGGGCGCTGCTACGTACCCGGAGGCTCAGTCATTTCTGGGCTGCTTCGGAAGGACGTGCTGGCCGATTGGGCGAACGCAGCTGGCCTTGTAACCCCCGAGACGTGGGCGCCGCGCTCCGAGGACGAGGTCCGTGGTCTGGCGTCGCTGCCGGCGCGGCCGCTGATCGTCAAGCTCCGTTCGCACCTCGGCAATATGCATTGGCGCAAGGCGGTCGTGCCGGAGAGCTTTAGCGGTCTTCTCCCGGTAGTTCGTCAGTTGCAAGCCGAAGCGTTGATCGACCCGACGGCGCCGCGTGAGCCCGAGGACGACTGGCCGGTTATCCAGGAGCGGCACCCCGGTTCGCGACGGGAGGTGTACAACCTCGTGGGGTTTATCCATCAAGAGTCGGGCCGCTCGTCGTTCATGGCGACCCGGAAGGTCCTCCAATACCCACGGAGCTTCGGTGTCGGATGTGGCGTCGAAGCCGCGCCAGTGCTGCCGGACCTGCGGGACGGGGTGCTCCGTCTCGCCCGATCGGCGGGCTTTTTCGGGATGGTCGAGGCCGAGTTTGTCCCGTCTGGATCGGGTTACTTGCTGATCGACTTCAACCCCCGGTTGTTCCACAGCGTGGCGTTCACTGAGCGACGGGGCCTGCCGCTGTCGCTGCTGAGCTACCGCGCTGCGCTCGGTGAACATGATGCCGTCGAGGCGCTGCTTGACAGCGCGGACCGCAACGGTGGCGCTGGGCCGCGGAAGTGGGTCTACGACATCCCCTTCCACCTTGAAGTGGTGGGTCAGGTGACCGGGCGCTCCATGAGCCCACGGGAGGCTCTCGGCTGGCTCGCATGGCGCTGGCGCGCCCCGCGCGATGTCAACCCCGCGATGTTCGCGGGCGACGACCTGATGCCCGCACTTGTGGACCCGCTGGATTGGGCGGTCCGCACGGTCCGGGACCCAAGGAGCCTCGCCACGTTCGTTGTCCGTTGACCAGGGCCCGCGGGCCGTGACGCGGTGAAGGCGCCCGGCGTAGGATGCGGTGCCATGGCACAGGCTGCGATTGTTGGACTGACGGAGTGGGCGCCCCAGCGCCGCTGGGCGGACCCGCCGATGTTCGCCCTTGAGGCGTACGCGAAGCTCGTCCGCGAGGCGTGTGAGGACGCCGGGATCGACCCGAGCGAGGTCGATGGCGTGCTTTCGACGGCTATCCCCGAGGCGCCGCTCTTCGGGCCTTCGGCGCTGGTCGAATACCTCGGCTTGCAGATCAACTTCGCCGAGGTCGTCGACCTTGGCGGGGCGAGCGCCGTAGGGATGGTGGGCCGGGCGATGGCCGCGATTTCGGCAGGGCTCTGCGAGACGTGCGTTTGCCTGACGGCCTCGGTGCCAGCGCCAGCGAGCCCGACGGCCGCCTGGAATCCGTCGCGGTCGTATCTTGGCGCCGACGCATGGGGTTCGCCCCACGGGCAGTTTGACATCCCCTACGGGCTCAACAACCCGAACTCGCACTTCGCGATGTGCGCCCAGCGGTACTACCACGAGACGGGCGCCCGGCCGGAACAGCTTGCCAAGGTCGCCGTTGACCAGCGGACCAATGCGCTCGCGAACCCGAAGGCCATCTTCCGCTCGCCGATCACTATCGAAGATGTCTTGAACTCGCCGACGATCGTCGACCCGCTGAAGCTGTTGGAGATCGTGATGCCGGGGTTTGGCGGGGCCGCGGTGGTGGTGACGTCGATGGACCGGGCGAAGCGGCTGGCGCGGCGGCCGGTCGCCGTCACGGGTTTCGGCGAGCGCATCACCCACAAGTCCACGACGTACGCGCCCGACCTGACGCTGACGCCGATCAAGGCGGCGGCAGACCGCGCGTTCGCGATGGCGAACATGCCCCGCGAGGCGGTCCAGCTCGCATCGCTGTATGACTGCTACACGGTCACGGTGGTCCTGACGATCGAGGGCGCCGGGTTCTGCGCGCGAGGCCAGGGGGCGAACTTCGCCGAGTCCCACGACCTCACGTATCGCGGAGATTGGCCACTGAACACGCACGGTGGCCAACTGAGCATGGGCCAGGCCGGGATCGCGGGCGGGATGTCGCACGTCACCGAGGCGGTGTTGCAGATCCAGAACCGCGCCGGCGCGCGGCAGATCAACGGTTGCGAACGCGCCTTTGTGAGCGGCACCGGCGGCTTCATGGCCGAACAGACAGCGCTCATCCTCGAAGGGGCTTAAGCGAGCTCCACGAGCAGGTCGCCTTCGCGGATGACGGAACGCGGCCCGACGGCCAGCTCGCGGACCGTCCCGGCTGTCGGGGCGACGACGCGGTGTTCCATCTTCATCGCCTCGATCGTCAGGAGCAGCGTGCCATCGCTGACTGCGTCGCCGACGGCGACGTGGACCGCGGCGACGGTGCCCGCGAGCGGCGCGCGCACGGTGCGGACCGCCGCGGCGTCGTCGCGCTTTCGCGGCGGGAGACGCGGGGGGCTGGCCAGGCGGATGGCGGGGTCGCTGTCCGCGGCGACAGGCGCCGCGGAGATGGGCTCCCCGTCGATCAAAACGCCAGCGGTCCCGGACCGGACTTCTCTTGTCGCCCGCCCGTCGGTGAGCCAGAGGGCGACCTCGCCGGCGCCGATCCAGCGGGCGCCGTCGAGGTTCCGGGCCGCGGCCTCGGCCCATTGGCCCGCGGTTGCGGGCAGCGCGACCAGGTTGGGCAGCTCGCGCTCGAGCCAGCGGGTATCGACGCCGCCATCGCGGAAGGAAGGGTGGCCGAGGACCGCGGTGAGAAGCGCCTCGTTCGTCCGCAGTCCCGCCAGCGACGGGGGCGCGCCGAGGGCCACGGCGAGGGCCTCCGAGCGCGTCGCGCCGGTGAAGATGCGCTTTCCGGCGAGCGAGTCGTATTCGCCGGGGACGCGGTCGCCCGGCGCGTAACCGAAATCCGCGCGCTCGCCGGGAGTCGTCGCGATAGCGCGGATGCGGCCCGTGGATGGCGCGAAGCCGGCTGCTGGGTCCTCGGCGTTGACGCGGAGCTCGATGGCATGGCCGTGAACGCGGATATCTGCCTGGGCGACGGGGAGCGTTCCCCCGGCGGCGACGTGGAGCTGCCATTCGACCAAGTCGAACCCCGTAACCGCCTCCGTGACGGGGTGTTCGACCTGAAGACGCGGGTTGACTTCCAGGAACCAGAAGGGCCGCACGCTGCCAGCGTCCGGGGCGCCGACGAGGAACTCGACGGTCCCGGCGTTCTCGTAGTTGGCTGCGCGCCCGATGGCGAGGGCAGCAGCCGTGAGCCGCTCGCGGAGCGGGCCGTCGACGACGGGGCTCGGGGCTTCTTCGATCAGCTTTTGGCGGCGGCGCTGGACGGAGCAGTCGCGTTCGCCGAGGTGCACGAGATTGCCGGACTGGTCGCCAAAGATTTGGACTTCGACGTGGTGGGCGCCCGTGACCAGCCGTTCGAGCAGGAGGCCGCCATCGCCGAAGGCCGAGAGCGCCTCGCGGCGCGCGCTGGCGACGGCCTCAGGCAGCGCGGCGGGGCTTTCGACAACGCGCATCCCGCGACCGCCGCCGCCACCGCGCGCTTTCACCAGCAACGGGAAACCAACGGCTGTGGCCGCGTTGAGCAGTGCGCGATCGTCGTCGGGGCCGTCGTATCCGGGGACCACCGGGACCCCGGCGGAGACGGCGAGCGCCCGCGCGGCCGATTTGTCGCCGACAGCACGAATGCTCGCCGGAGTTGGCCCGATGAAGGTGAGTCCCTCCGCTTGGCAGCGCTCGGCGAAGTCGGCGCGCTCGCTGAGGAAGCCGTAGCCGGGGTGGATGGCCTCGCAGCCCGTCGCGCGGGCGGCTGCGAGCACGAGGCCGGCGTCGAGGTAGGTTTCGGCGGCGGAGTAGCCGGGCAGCAGGACGTGGGTATCGGCCATCCGGACGGCGAGGCTGTGGCGGTCGAGCGCGGAGGCGACGACGACCGCGCGGATGCCCATCCGGCGGAGCGTGCGGGTCACGCGGACGGCGATCTCGCCGCGATTGGCTACGAGCACGGCTTCGAACACCCGCCGAGACTAGACAATGCGGGCCAGCCACGCAAAGCTCGCCCGCATGCAGACGGCCAAGCTCGGTCGAAGTGGTCCGCAGGTCGCGCGGTTGTGTCTCGGGACGATGACCTTCGGGTGGACGGCGGACGAGGCGACCTCGTTCGCGATTTTGGACCGTTACGTTGCGGCGGGCGGGAACTTCTTCGACACCGCCGACATCTACTCGCGTTGGGTCCGTGGCCACGGCGGCGGCGAGAGCGAGACGATCATCGGCCGCTGGCTGGCTTCACGCGGGGGCCGCGACCGGCTTGTCTTGGCGACCAAAGTGCGCGGGCGGATGTGGATGGGCCCGGCGGGCGAAGGCTTGGGACGCGAGCACATCGTGAAGTCCTGCGAGTCCAGCCTCCGCCGCCTTCAGACTGAGTACATCGACCTCTACCAGGCGCATTGGGCCGACGAGGGGACGCCGCTCGATGAGACGCTCGCCGCGGTGGACGGGCTCGTCCGCGCGGGGAAGATCCGGGCCTTCGGCGTCTCGAACCACAACCCGTCGGAGCTGCGAGCGCTGCTCGAAGCGGCCAAGGGTGCGGGGCTGCCGATTGTCTCGCTCCAGCCGCACTACAACCTCGTCCATCGAGAGGAACTCGAAGCCGAGTTGCTCGCGTTGTGCCTGGACGAGGGCATCGGGCCATCCCCTACAGTCCGCTGGCGAAGGGTTTTCTTACGGGGCGGTATGTGCGCGGACGCAAGGCTGAAGGTGCGCGCGCCAACGGGATCAAGCCATACGCGACCGAGCGCGGATGGCGGGCGCTCGACGCCGTCCGGGCCGTCGCGGCGCGGACGGCGTCCGCGCCGGCGGCCGTCGCGGTCGCCTGGCTGCTCACGAGGCCTGGCGTCGTCGCCCCGATCACCGGCGCAAGCTCGGTCGCGCAGCTGGAGGAGCAGCTTGCTGGGCTCGCATTGGAGCTTAGCCCCGCCGACCTCGCCGAGATCGAGGCGGCTTCTGCTGGCTAGGTTCGTCTCCGTGTTCGTGGGGCGGGTCGTCCGGGGCGGCGACTTCGACGGTTGAGTGGAGCGGAGCGAGGGCGTTCGTCGGGTTGCGACGGTCGAGGAGGATGTCGATCGCCACTTTGAGTGCCGCTGCGGCCGGAAGCGCGAGCAAGATGCCGGGGATGCCCAACAGCTCGCCACCGACGAGGACGGCGACCAGCACGACCAGCGGCTGAAGGCCGAGGGTCGAGCCATAGACGCGGGGGACAATAAAGCGGTCTTCGAGCTGCTGGTAGATGAGCAGCGCGATGAGCACGATGACGGCCTGCGTGGCGGACTCCCGGAACGCCGCGAAGGTCGCGGGGATGATCGCGATGAAGGCGCCGACCAACGGGATGATGTCGGCGAAGCCGGCGAGGATGGCGAAGCCGAAGGCGTTCGGCACGTCGGCCGCGAGCAAGACGATCAAGGTGAACGTCGTGATCAGCGCGGAGGTGATGATTTGGCCGCGAATGTAGCCACCGACCACGCGGCCGAGGGCTTCGATGACCCGTTCCGCCTCGGCCTCCCGTTCGTCTGGGATGAAACGGAAGAGATAGGCCTTCATTTTCGGCGCATCGTTGAGCAAATAGGCGGTGAGGACGAGGATCGTGACGCTCGAGATAATCCCAAAGATGACGCGCTGGCCGTAGTCAACGGCGACACGGCCTGAGACGAGGCCGCTCCAGTTGATCTCCTCGGCGCGGTCGGAGAGCTCGGCTTCGATGCCGAAGTTGTCCAGGAAGTCTTCAAGGCGCTGGGCGTCCTGCGGGAGGTCGTCTTTAATGCTGCCGAACTCGTCGATCATGGCCGGGATAACCGCGGCGAACAGCGCACCGACGATGACCAGGACGCCCGCAAGGACGAGGAGGACGGCGCCAGCCCGGGGGACCCCGCGGCGGACGAGCCAATTCAAGTAGGGCAAGAGCGCGGCCATGAAGATGAAGGCCACGACCATAAGCAGGACGACTGTCCAGACCTGGAACAGGGCCCAAATGGCGACCGCCGCCCCGCCGACAAGGAGGAGCCCCTTGGGAGAAACCTCAAGCTTGATCATCGGCCGTTGCCTCCGCCGACCCGCCGCCGCGTATCATGCACCACCTTGCTCCGGGCTGCTCTGCTGGCTGGGGCTGTGGGAGGGACGCGCCTGTGATCGGCTCTGTTGCTGGCTTTCTCCGTTATTTTGAGGCTGTCCATCGGCGCGCGATGCGAGATGTCGGCGCCCTTCCGGTCGCTGCCGACGGCTGGCGGCCAGCGACGGGTCACGGCGAGGGCGCCTGGAGCATCAACCAACTCGTGGGCCACATGGCTGGCTCGCGTCTCTACTTCCTCAGTGCCTACCGCGGCGAAGGGTGGATCAGCCCGGCGGCGCCCGACGTGAGCTCACGCGAGCGCTGGGGCCCCGCGTTGGCCGCGAGCTTTGAGGCGTTCCAGGCGAAGCTTGAAGCGACGCCCGACGCCTGGCTCGAACGCAAAGTGCAGATGATCGACACGCCAGGCGACGGCCTCTCCGGCTGGCGCGTGCTGATGATGATGGTCGAACACGACATCTACCATCGCAGCCAGATCGATGCCTACGCAGGGTTAAACGGCTGGGACGTCCCGCACATTTACGGCCGAAGCGCGGAGCGGATCGGCGAGCTTCAGGCAGCGCAGCGCGCCAAGCACGGACAGGAATAGCCAGCGGACGCAGCCAAGGGAAAGGCCAGGCCCGCTGAAGCGGGCCTGGCCTTTGTGTGTGGCGCTCGGGGCGCTGGTGACTACGGGGCCGCCGAGCGTGTCGCCGGGATGGGCTTGCCGTAGGTCGGGATCTTTTCGAGCGTCGAAACGTCGAGGGTCGGGTCGAGGCTCTTGGCGACGGCGATGAGCACGTCCTGGCCGGGGCCGGAGCCGCCGTCGGCGCCATAGCCGCTCACCGAGTAATAGGCGCCGCGGGCGTCGGCCCAGTTGATGAATTGGTCGGAGATGGTGCCGCCGGGCTGCGGCCGCTCAACGCCGCCGTCCTGACGATTGAGCGAGGCGTTGATGATGTTGCCGCCCTTGCCGTCGGTCATTTCCCAGTAGAGCGAGTAGCTGTTTCCGGGGGCCTCAGGGATTGCGACGCAATCCTTGGGCAGTTCGACGGCGGTGAGGTTGACGTTGCCGAAGCTGTAGCCAGCGGGCAGCGAGGGTTCGCGGAGGCCGCGCGCGGCGAGGTCGCCGGGCTTGATGTCCACCTTGCGGAGGAAGCAGGCGTCGTTGAACGAGGGGTCCATGGCCTTGGCGACGGCGCGAAGGGTTTCGAAGCCAATGCCGCGGTCGTTCCGGTTGCCGGAGACGTTGAACTGCCACTTGCCGTTCGTCCAGGACGCGTTGTAGTCGTCGATCCAGCCGAGTTGCGGGATTTGGCCTTCGGCGACCGGGTAGGCATTGACGTTGATCGAGCCGTTGTAGCGGCCGTTGGCCTCGTCCACCCAACCAGCGAAGAACTGGCCCTGGTTGTCGAAGGTCGCGACGTTGCAGCTCGCGGGCGGGGCCTTGAAGTACGAAACTTCGGCGTTGGTCTCCTTGTAGTTGGCGGGGATGGCGGGACGCGGGTCGCCGATCCCGAGCTTGCCGAGGTCGGCCCACGAGCCGCGGACCTGGGTGTAGAAGCACTCGGCCCCGAGGCTGGGGACGAGCTGGGCGATGGCGGCGTTCAGGACTTCCTGCGAGCGCGGGTCATCCGGGACGGGGAGGATGCCGGGCTTCGATGGCGCCCCCGGGGCGATGGCCGGTTCGGCCGCGCCACCGTCCTTCGCGTAGAGCGGGTAGTAGCCAGGGTTCACGTAGAGCTGGTACTGGTAGCCGCCGTTCCAGAAGTCTGCGGAGAGCGGGTAACGGACGTTCGCGGTCGCCTTTTCGCGCTCGCGCTGGGTGAGCGAGACCTGGAGGCCGCTCTCCCCGTGGCGCCAGTTGGTGGCGAGGACGAGGTGCTGCTCACCGGTGGGCTTGCCCTGGTCGTCGCATTCGGCCTCGGTCCAGATATTGAGGCTGAGGAGGCTGAACCCGGACCCGAGGAGCCGCATCGTGAACCCGGCCCGCGAGAGGTCGAAGCCGTTGGTGGTCGTGATCGGCGGGAGGTCGGCCTGACAGAAGTAGGGGCCGGGCCCTGGGTAGTAGGCGTTCGCCTTGTCGGCGCCGAAGCCGGTGGCGGGCGGGGCGCCGGGTTGGCCCGCGTTCGGCAGGGAGATGGCAGCCGACCCGCTGGTTTCGCGCGCCACGTTCGGGACGCGAATGGCGCCCGCTGCCGTCTGGGCGTTCGCCTGCGAGGTGGGGGTGTCGTCGCCGTCCACCGCATTGGCTGCGGCGAAGCCGCCTGCGAAGAGGGCGCCAGCGATGGCGATGCCGCCAATGCTCAACCCAAGTTTACTGACCGCACGGAGTTTCAACGCGAGGTCTCCTTTCGAGATGGGATTCGTGAAGCAGAACGCTTCTGACCAATCCAATGTTCCGCGATCACACGAATTTGCTGTCCGCCTTTCGGCCGAGATGGCGGCTCAGCCCTTCGCAGCAGGCCTGCCTTCCCCTGCCCTTTACCCGGGCACGCTACATCCGGAACACTCCCCATTGTGGGGCCCCGATTGGTGCCTGGGCAGCGGCTGCGAGGCCGACGGCGAGCGCGCGCCGCGTCTCCAGCGGGTCGAGCACGCCATCATCCCAGAGGCGGGCGGAACTGAAGTAGGACGAGCCCTCACGCTCGTAGGTCGCGACGGTCGGGTCCTTGAAGGCTTGCTGTTCTTCAGGCGAAAGCGTCTCGCCGCGGTCGAGGCGGACTTGGAGGAGGACGGAGGCGGCTTGTTCGCCGCCCATCACGCTGATCCGTGCGTTGGGCCACATCCAGAGGAAGCGCGGGCTATAGGCGCGGCCGCACATGGCGTAGTTCCCGGCGCCGAAGCTGCCGCCGATCACGATGGTGAACTTGGGGACGCGCGCGGTCGCGACGGCGGTGACCATTTTGGCTCCGTCACGTGCGATGCCCGCGTTTTCGTACTGCCGCCCGACCATGAACCCGGTGATGTTTTGGAGGAAGACGAGCGGGACGCCGCGCTGGCCGCAGAGCTCGATGAAGTGGGCGCCCTTGAGCGCGCTTTCGCCGAAAAGGATGCCGTTGTTTGCGACGATGCCGACCGGGTGGCCCTCGATGCGTGCGAAGCCGCAGACGAGGGTGGTCGCGTAACGCGCCTTGAATTCATGAAAGCGCGAGCCATCCACGAGGCGCGCGATGACCTCGCGGACGTCGTAGGACTGGCGGTTGTCGGCGGGGATGATGCCGAGGAGCTCGTCGGCGTCGTGCTCGGGGGGCTCCGGGGTGGTGATTTCCCAGGCCGGGGCGCCGCGCCGCGGAACGTTCGCCATGATGCTGCGGACGCGCTGGAGGGCCTCGCCGTCGTCCTCTGCGAGGTGGTCCGCGACGCCGCTGACGCGCGTGTGCACGTCCGCGCCGCCGAGCTCTTCGGCGGTGGTCACCTCGCCGGTCGCAGCCTTCACGAGCGGTGGACCGCCAAGGAAGATGGTGCCGGTCCCGCGGACGATGACCGTCTCGTCGCTCATCGCGGGGACGTAGGCGCCGCCCGCGGTGCAGGAGCCCATGACGGCCGCGACCTGGACGATGCCCTTGGCCGAGAGGTTCGCCTGATTGAAGAAGATGCGGCCGAAGTGCTCGCGGTCGGGGAAGACATCGTGTTGGAGCGGAAGGAAAGCGCCGCCGGAGTCGACGAGGTAGATGCACGGCAGCCGGTTCTGCTCGGCGACCTCCTGGGCGCGGAGGTGCTTCTTCACCGTCACGGGGTAATAGGTGCCGCCCTTCACGGTCGCGTCGTTCGCGATGATCACGCAGTCGTGACCGGAGACGCGGCCGACGCCGGTGATGATCCCGGCGCTCGGCACGTCGTCGTCGTAGACGCCGTCGGCGGCGAGGGGGCTGAGCTCAAGGAACGAGGTGCCGGGGTCGAGGAGGCGCGCGACGCGGTCGCGGGCGAGGAGTTTGCCGCGTTCGCGGTGGCGGGCGACGTTCGCCGGGCCGCCGGCCTCGGCGACTTTGCGAAGCCGCTCGCGGAGGTCGGCGGCGAGCTCCAGGTTGCGCTCGCGATTGGCGCGGAACTGGGGGTCGCGCCAATCGACGCGGGTGGGAAGGACGGGGGTGTCGTGCCAATCCATGCGGGAAACCTGTCCTCAGTTCGCTCGGAGTAGGGGCACGGCGAAGCTAGAGATGCTCAAAATACGCCTCGTCCACCACGAGGGTGCGGAACTCCTTAACGCCGAGCATGGCCTGCTCGCAGAGGGAGACGAGCTTCTCGCTGTCCACCAATTCGATGGGGGGGACGCCATCGCGCACAGCCTCACGCCGGGCATCGGATGTGAAGGTGCCCGTGGTGATGATGATGCCCTTGTCGGTCCGTCCCGACATGGCGCCCCGGAAGTCGCGCACCTGCCCCGAGCCGACCGCTCCCTGGAATCGTTTGCACTGAAAGAGGACTTTGAAAGAAACGAGGGCGTTGACCTCCAAGATTCCTATTCCGTCGATGCCACCGTCGCCCGACTTGCCAGTGACCTCAACACTCTGGAACCCAGACTCACGCAGCAAGCGTTGGCAGAACTGTTCGAATGCGGCGGGTGAGATCGACTGGAGTCTTGTGAGCAACTCGGACTTCCAGGTCGCCGGAACTCCTGCCCCACTCGAGGGACTTGCGGCGGCTGGGCTCGGCGGATCCTCGTCTTGCTCCTCCTCCACTGCCACTTTCTCGGTCGTGAGTGTTTGGTGGACGGCGCGAAAGATCGCCACGGCTTCCTCGTGTGTCATTGCGAGGCGAGCGGCTCCCTGTTCACTCAGTGCCCAGACGCCACGCGAGGAGCTGTCGATTAGTCCCGCTTTGGCGAGGTAGAAGCGGGCCCAGGCAACTTGGTTCTCGAATCGGGCCGTCCCGCTTTTCGTCGTGGCGAGAAGGTCGGCCGGTGTCGCCTGAACCATCTCGGCGACCCGTTCTGTCACCTCACGCGGGCGCCCCGAGCCCCCGAGGTGATCCAAGGCGGCAAGGACCGGTTGGAAGTAGCGGACGAAGACAGGACCTGTGGCCATCGCCAGATTCTAACGGCTCAACGCATCGCCGTGCCTGGCGTGATAGTTCTACGTCAGGGTCGAAACCGTTGCGGCGATGGCGCTCAGGACGAGCGTCGCGAGGACGAGGCGGCGGAAGAGTTGTTCGGGGACATGGCGGGCCACGCGCATGCCCGCGGCCCAGGCCGGGAAGACCGTGGCCGCGCCAACCGCGGCGAGGCCGAGCGACGACAGCCGCACCTCGCCACCCGCGGTGAGCATGGCCACGGCGATGGCGCTTGAGGCTAAGAAGTAGGCGGCAAGGGTGGCCCGAAAGCGAGCAGCCTCGACCCCTCGGCCCTGGAGGTACACGACCACCGGTGGCCCGGACATGCTGGTCGAGGTGTTGAGCACGCCGGAGAGAAACCCCGCCGCGAGGTCGCCGGCCTGGGAGCTTCGCCGGATCCGCCATCCCCGCCAGAGGATCACGGTGGAAGCGAGGACGGTCGCGGCGATCACGAGCTTGAGCAGGCCAGGCTCGACGGTGAGGAGGACGGCGACGCCAACCGGCATGCCCACGACCGCACCGGCTAGCAGCCGCCCGCCGAGCTGCCAGTCCACCGTGTGATGCAACCGGCCGGCGGTGAGCATCCCGAGGAAGGTGCTCAGCAGGTTGGCGACGACGACCGCCTGGCGTGGGCCGATGGCGATGCTGAGTGGCGGGACGACGAGCAAGGAGAACCCGAACCCGGTCACGGCTTGGCACCAGGCGGCGAGGGCCGTGAAGAGCGCGACCCAGCCGATGTCCGCGGCGTCCATGGCCGTGGTGTACGGCTCCAAGCCGCAACGCGAAAGGGACGACGGGTCGGCGCTCGCGCGCGGTAGGCGACTCCGCCTATAATCCCGACCCGCAGCGTGAGCCAGAAGTTTGGCCGTCTGGCCAAGATGGCACGCAAGGGAGGCAGGCAGCGTGGCCGAGGCACCGTCATTGATCCCGGGCCGGCCATCGTGGTGGAGCCGGCAATATATCGAGCCCTTCACCTGGGACGAAGACGAAATGTGGGACGTGATAAAGACCCGCAACTTCGCCGCCGTCTCCTGGGTGACCAAGGATCAAGCGCCCGTCACCGCGTTGATGTCCTACATCTGGATCCCAGACGGCGGGGAGCGTGGCGGCCATATGTGGATCACGTCGACGACCAACCGTCACAAGTTCCAGGCGTGGAAGCGGAACCCGCAGATCTGCCTCTGCATCTGGAAAGCCGATGACACCCAGAAGCAGACGACGGTACGCGGACGCGTCGAGCTCTACTATGGCGAAGAGTATCGAAGGATGTGGATCGAGCACTTTGTCGGCCGCCAACGCTTGCCACACTTGAGCGATGCCCAGCGGGCGCGGGAGTACTCGACCTTCGATAGCCCGAATCGCTGGTTCATGAAGATCCACATCGATAGCTGGCGCACCTACGACGGCCACAAGATGCGGCGCGCCGAGACCGAAGGCATCGACGTCTGGGGCGAAGAGTTCGACTTCCCCCAGGGCCACTAACCCAACCACACGGAGGAAATCATGGGATTCTTGGATGGCCAGGCCGGGATCGTGACCGGCGGAGCGGTTGGCCTCGGCAACAACTATGCGAAGGCGCTCGCGAAGGAAGGCTGCAACCTCGCGATCTGCGACGTCCGGCCCGAAGTCGAGCAGGCGGGCAAGGAGATCGCCGAGACCTACGGCGTGAAAGTGCTCGCCTACGTGGCGGATGTCTCGGTCCCGGCCGATGTCCGGCGGGTGGTAGATGGCGCCGTCGCCGCGTTCGGGCGGATCGACGTCCTGATCAACAACGCGGGCATCCACCGCAGCAGCACGGCGACCGACAACCTCGATAAGTCGCTGGAAGACTACGAGAAGCTCGTCGGCGTCAACCTCAAGGGCGAGTACATGTTCGGCCGGGCGGTCATCCCGGTGATGATCGCCGGCGGGCGTGGCGGGAACATCATCAACGTCGGCACCGACCACGTGCACACGCACCCGGGCCGGGCGACGCTCGGCGGGGGCGGCATGGACCTCTACGACGCTTCAAAGTGGGGCGTCACCGGGTTCACCGTCGCCTGGGCGAAGGCGCTCAAGGAGCACAACATCCGCGTCAATGCGATGTGCATGGGCGCGACCGATTCGAACATGCTGCGCGGCTTTAACGGCCCCAACGTGAAGCCGGAGACCGTGGCGACCTGGATGAAGCCCGAGCAGGTGTGTGATCTTGCCATCCAAATCATCAAAGAGGGGCCGGGCGGCCGCACTGGCCAGCAGATTGGCACCTGGGTGGGCCACGAAATCGTGTTGCAACCGATCCCGCCGGCCAAGGCCGACCACCTGATCAGCGAAGGAGCCTAAGCAATGGCCTACCTCGACGGTAAAGTCGCGATTGTGACAGGGGCCGCACAGGGCCTCGGGGCAGCATTCGCCACGCGCCTCGCCCAAGAAGGCGCAGACGTCGCCATCATGGACCTCAAGCCCGAAGTGGCGCAGGTGGGCGCAGAGCTCCGCAGGCTCGGACACCGGGTGGTCGTCCGCCAAGGCGACGTTTCGAAGCGAGAGGACTGCGAAGCCCTTGTCCGGGATGCGGCCGCGGAGCTGGGCGGCGTCGACGTCCTCGTGAACAACGCCGGGAAGTGGACCCGCAGCCTCGTCACCGACCCGTGGGAGAAGGCACTCGCCGACTTCGACGAGATCTTCGACACGAACATGAAGGGCGCGATGATGATGGGCCGCCTCTGCGTCCAGGAGATGCTGAAGCGGGGCGGCGGCGACATCGTCAACGTCAGCACGTACTACGTGCTGCCCGCCCGCAGCGAGGGGACGAACTCGCCGGCGACGGACTGCTACAACGCCTCGAAGTGGGCGATGAACGGCTTCACGGGGCCGTGGGCACTCAGCCTGGCCGAGAAGAACATCCGCGTCAACGGGATAGCGATGGGCGCGACCGACACCGCCATGCTCCGCGGCCTCTTCAAGCCGAACGACCCGCCCGCAGACACGGTGAAGGGCTGGATGCGTCCCGAGCAGATTGCGGACTTGATGATCCAGCTCATGAAGGACGGCCGGACCGGCGAGAACGTCGGCGCCTGGGCGGGCTACCCGGTGGAGCTTGGACCGCGCCAGCGGATGGACAGCCTCCTGCGCTGGCGGCCTGACTTCACGGGCGAGCCGCTTCGGATGTTCGGCGCCCCGCCCTGGGACGATGTACCGCCGATGCGGAACGTGAGCTTCGCAGGGCCGGCGCGGAAATGACCGACGAAATCGCCGACCTCCGCCGCCGTCTCGACCGCCTCGAATCCCGCGAAGCGTGTGTCAGCACCTTCAACGAATACCTGCACTACCTCGATGGCGACCGGCTCGATGAGCTGCTCGACATCTTCGAGGCCGACGCGATCCTGGATGTCGCGAACTACCCGCCGGGCAGCGGCAAGGACCTGCACTTCGAGGGTCGCGGCAACATCCGCGCGCTCTATGCCCCGCACCACGGCGGCATCGGGCGTCACCACTCGGCGAACGTGACGGTGAACGTCACGGGCGACCTCGCCGACCTCAGCGCGTACTTCATCACGAGCGGCGCCTACGGCTTCGGCGGCGGGCTCTATCAAATCACGTTCCGGCGGAACCAGGGGAAGTGGCTGATCCACCGGATGCGGATCGTGAGCACCTGGGGTTGGCGGGTCGAGGACCAGAAGCCCCCGTATCTCGCAAATACACTCGGCGAGGGCGCCCTTCGCGGTGGCCGCCCCGTCGTCTACCGGATCACCTAAAGGAGGCGTCTGTTGGCCAAGCTCATCCTGGTCGGTATGGTCGAGCCCCACGAGGGCAAAGAGCAGGAGTTCGAAGAGTGGTACCTCGGCAACCACGTTGAGGACACCGCGAACTGCCCCGTTATTCTCAACGGCACGGTGTACGAACTCGCGAAGGGGTTCGCGGGCACGAATCCCGCCGGGTTCATGACGATTTACGAGTTTGACTGCGACGACGAGAACGAGGCCGAGGTCTTGCTCGCGAAGTACCAGCGCGACCCGAGTTCGTGGCCGGGCCGCTTGCCCGGCAACGGCTCGCTGAAGATCGTCGGCGCCGGCTGGTACAAGTTCAATCGCGCTTTTCACTTTCGCGGGTAGACTGCGGGGATTCCCCGAGGAGTCCCCCAATGCCCCGACTTCGCCAGGTCCCGCTCGCCGAAGCCTCCGACGACATCCGGCAGACGTACCAGCGGCTCTTCGGCGACCGGGACCCCGTCGCGCAGCCGGGGACGGCGACGGGCACGCCCGGCAACTGGTGGACGGTCTTCGCGCTCGTGCCCGATGTGTTGGCGCACGCGCAGCAGGGCTTCGGGCTGCTGAACAGCAAGCGGCGGCTGCTTTCGCCCTACCACCGTGAGCTCGGGCTGATCCGCGCGGGCTTCACCGGCGGAAGCCAGTTCGTGTTCTCGCAGCACTGCAAAGCCGGGCGGGCGGCGGGCATACCGGAGGCCAAGCTGGTCGCGATCCCGGCCTTTAGCGCATCCGATGTGTTCGACGCGGCCGACCGGGCCGTCCTCGCCTACACGGACGAACTCGTGCTCCAAGATGGCCGCGTCCAAGACGCGACCTTCGCGGCGCTCAAGGCGCACCTTAGCGACGAGCAGATCCTCGAACTGACCTACGCCGTCTGCACCTACAAGATGCACGCAACGATCACGCGGGCCTTGCGGATGGAGTACGACGACGTGGATGAGCGGATTGTCGAAATCGCCGCGCCGGGGCAGCAGTCGGCGGACATCATGAGCCAGATCAGCCGTTAGCCGGGTTCGGTGACCTTGGTGCGCGTAGCTTTCACCACGAGGCGGTGGGTGTAATCGCCAGCGACGAACGAACCCGTGCACGTGATAATCGTGAGGGTGTCGAGCGCCGTCGGGGCGAGCACATCCTCCATCGGGATGTCGTCTACGTCGAACGATTGCGTGCTATCGATGGCGTATTCAAGGAGCGTCCCATCGCTCAGGGCGACCTCGACGACGTCGCCTTGGGCGAGCTTCTTGAGGTCCCAGAGGACGGCGGGGCCGCGCCCGACATAATCCACATGGCCAGAGAAGACGGCGTTACCGCCGAGGCCGGGCTTCGTGGTGAATTGATACCAAGCGATGTCGTCGGGGCCGCGTGGGTTCTCCATCCGGCCGGTGCTGTCGATCCCGCGGATGGTGATCGGCGCATCGACGCCGATCTTCGGGACACGGACGCGGTCGATCGGCGCCGCGTAGACGGGCGGGGGCGGCACGGTCGGGGCCGCCACGGCGTTGGCGAGGACCGAGACTGGCGCGGGCTCGCCGCGCACGTCGGCGCGGACGGCGCGGCGCGTGTCGAGCTGGCGGTATCGCTCGGCCGTCGGCTCGTCCGGGGCGTCCGATGGGACGAGCGTGAGCGCTCCCGCGACGACGCCGGCGGCGACCAACACGGTCACCGCGAGCATGGCCGGAGCCGAGCGCCAGAAGGGCCGGTTACGCAGGCGGCGGTAGGTCACGCTCATAACTGCCTCCCAGCTTATCTTGCCGATGATGCCCGCGCTTTTCCGCCCGCGGACGGCTTGGGCCGCCGTCGTCCTGATCGTCGTGGTGGTGGCCGGGTGGCACTATTTCACGCTCTACCAGAGCTTCACTGGTGCGCGCTCCGACCTCGTCCGGGCCAAGGATCGCTTCAGTGCGACCGGGTTCGATATGTCGGACCAGGAGCTCGCCGAATTGACGCGCGACGTCAACTCCGCCCGAGGGAACATCGACCGGGCCAAGGCGCACCTCGATTGGGACCCGCTCGTGTGGGCGCTTGGCCGACTGCCCCGTGCGGACGACCAAGTGAAGGGAGCGCGCGACATGCTCGACATCGCCGGCGTCCTCACCGTCGTTGCCGATGATGCGTTGTCGGTGGCGGCCAAGGCGATCGCGCTGCGGGATGCGCCGCCAACGGGCGAACCGCTCACCCGCTCCGTCCTCACGTTGTTGGAGCAGACGGAGCCCGAACTCGCCCGTATGGAAGCCGGGGTGAACGAAGCCGTCCGCCTGCGGCTCGAGCTGGGCGATGCCCAGTTGGCGGGACCGCTAGGACGGGCCCGTGACCGCTTGGACAACGACCTGCCGCACCTCGCCAACGCGATCGAGTCGGCGACGGACGCGCAGGCGCTGGTCAGTGGCTTCTTGGGATTTGAAGGTGAGCGCCACTACCTCGTCTTGGCGCTGAACAACGGCGAGCTGATGCCGGGCGGCGGTCTCGTGACGGCGGCGGGCATCATGCCGGTGACCAACGGCGTGAACGGCCCTATCCAGTTCACCGACTCCACGCTCTGGCGGGGGAGGGCCCTGGAGATCGGGGTCCCCTACATCCCGCCGCCCGGGCCCCTGCAGCGGTACCTTCTCCGCGAGTACACGTGGAATCTCTTGGTCAGCAACTGGAACCCGGACTTTCCGTCATGGGCGCAGCAGGCGCGGGAGTTCTACGAGCTGATCAACGGCCCCCAGAAGATCGACGGGGTGATAGCGGTCGACCTGGTGGTGCTGGAACGGTTGATGACGTTCACCGGGCCCAAAACGCTTGATGCGCCAGGCTTTGGCCCGATCACCTTCACGCAGGACAACGTGATCCTCGAGCTTGAGCGCGTGACTCGGCCGGCCTTCGCGCCGGTCGATGACCGAAAGTCGCTGATTGGCGAACTGGCGGCACTGCTGCTGTCGGACCTCCTCGCGCTCCCTTCGGATCGCTGGGCCGACGCAGTCAAGACTGTCCAGCACTTGGGCAACGAGCGTCACATCCAACTGCTTTCGTACCGGCCCAACGAGCAGACGATCCTGCGGGACATCGGCTGGGATGGCCGGGTCGAATCGCCGGATGGCGACTATCTGATGCTGAACGAGGCGAGCCTCCATTCGACCAAGCTCAACCTGATCATCAAGCCGCAGGGCGAGTACACCGTGGACCTCGACGCCTTCGGACGGGCCCGTCACCGCCTCCAGCTCGAGTACTACAACTCGCTGCCCGAATGGTCGGTCGACCGCGACGCCGACCTTATTGCGCGCCTCATGGAAGGCGGTCTGTACGGCGGGTACCTGCGCGTGTTCGGACCGCCGGGCATCGGCGACTTCGCCGTCCAGGTGGATAGCGCACCGGCGAGTGTGGAGGACATCGGTGAGGACGCCGGGAAGTCCTGGTTCGGGACCTATCTGCCGCTTCCCTCGGGGCAGCGAAAGGTCGTCACGTTCACCTGGACGTCGCCCATCCGGCCGGCGCCCGAGAGCTGGGATTACGCCCTCACCATTCAGAAGCAGCCGGGCACCGACGGGATGTGCCTCGCGATCGCGGTGACGCGGGAGGGCGCGGCCGCGGACGCTATCGAGCTCCACGGCGGCTCCGAGCGCGATGGGCGCCGCTGCCTGACGACCGATGTCTCCGTGCTCGTGCGGTTCTAACGCGCGCTCGATTGGCGCCTGAGGGCGAACATTGTTAGCGTCCAGCAAAGCATCTTGTGGAGTCCCATCGTGAGCGAGGTCTTCCGTCCGCAACGTCTCAAGTTCGGCATCTTCATGGCGCCGTTCCACCGGGTTGGTGAAAACCCAACGCTCGCCCTGGAGCGGGACATCGAGCTCGTGGAGTACCTGGAGAAGCTCGATTACGACGAGGTTTGGTTCGGTGAGCACCACAGCGCGGGTTGGGAGATCATCGCGAGCCCGGAGGTGATGATTGCGGCGGCGGGCCAGCGCACGAAGCGGATCAAGCTCGGGACGGGCGTCTCATCGCTGCCCTATCACCACCCGTTCATGCTCGCCGACCGAATGTCGCAACTCGACCACCTCACCCGCGGCCGCGCGATGCTCGGAGTGGGCCCAGGCGCGCTGACTTCGGACGCCTACCAGATGGGCATCGACCCGCTGACGCAACGCCGCCGGATGGACGAGTCGCTCGGCGCGATCATGCGGCTCCTCGAGGGCGAGACGGTGACGATGGAGACCGACTGGTTCACGATGCGGGATGCGCGCTTGCAGCTGGCGCCGTACGCGCTGCCCCATCTCGATGTCGCTGCCGCCAGTAGCTTTTCCCCCGCCGGCCCAACGGCGACGGGCAAGTACGGGATCGGCATGCTTTCGGTGACTTCGTCGCAGCCGGGTGGCATGACCAACGCGGCCGCTTCGTGGAAGCTCGCCGAGGACGCAGCGGCCAAGCATGGCCAGACCATCTCGCGAGCGAACTGGCGGCTGCTGATCTCGATGCATCTGGCGGAGGACGCGGCCCAGGCGCGGAGAGACATCGAGGAAGGCTGCCATCACTTCTACACCGAATACTTCGGCAACACCCTCGGCAGCCCGATTGGCAAGGACTTTAGCGTCCAAAGCATGATCGACTCTGGCGGCCTGGTTGTCGGCACGCCGGACGAGGCCATCGCCGCGGTCGAACGGATCTTCGAGCTGACCGGCGGGTTCGGCACGCTCCTCTTCAACACGCATGAATGGACGACCTGGGACAAGACGTTGAAGAGCATGGAACTCTGGGCGCGGTACGTGGCGCCGCGCTTCCAGGGTCAGCTCGGCGCGATCCAGGCGAACCAGCAGTGGGTCGCGGGAAACCGCGCCACGATTTTCGCGCCCGCACAAGCGGCCATCGGCAAGGCGTTCGCAGATGCGGGGATCGAAATCCCCGCGGAGGCAGTCGCGCGCATGAACCGAGGGCGCAGTTAAGACTCGGCACCCACGCGGTGCATGCGTTCAATTTCGGCAAGCCGAGGGAGGAGCTCCGATGTGCTCGGCACGTGCAGCACGTACCTCGGGATCTGCTGCCCGGTTGCCTGAGCCATGAACGGCTCGCCCCAGAAGCTGAGCTGCGCCTCGCTCTTGCCATCGCGCGTGGCTGCGAGGATGAACGAGATGGGCTCGCGGAGCGAAGTCCAGCGCGGTTCGCGGAGCTTGGCGAAGCCAGCGCATCGAGCGGCCTTTGGGACCACCTCGGTGGCCCAGCGTTCACGCTCACTCTCGTCGAGGACGAATTGGATCGAGGTGATATCCGGATTCTCGATCGCTGGCTTCAAGAGGCTGTCGAAGAGAGCTTGGGGGCGAAACATCGAGAGGCAGACGTTGAACCAGACCATCTCCCCGCTCGCCTGTCGCGCGAATCGTTCGCTCGTCCGCCGCAGTTCGCCCGGTCCAATCAGCCCCAGCGCACTCGCGCCAACACTGTGCTGCACAGCGTCGAGCTTGCCTTCCAGGCGCTCCACGATGGCGGCGAGTTCGTCATCACGATTTTCCCGGCGCAAGTCGCGAAAGAGCAGCAGCGCCAGAAGGACGAGCGTAATCGTGAGGACGACATCCTCCTCTACGAGGTGAAGAAGGTGGAGGATGATCGCGAGGCTGGCAGCCACCACTCCCGCCACGGCGTCCCAGTCGAGTCGCGAAGAAACAAGCTTTCGTATGCGCATAACCGCCCCCAGCCGCCCGCCGATGGCGTGGGCCGCGTGAGCAGCATATTCCCACGGCCATGGCTCGGCGACGGTCGAGTGGACGGGCTCGCGGCCACGCGCGTCCCTAGTGTGACCCACTCCCACAACGCCAGGTTATCGAGCCGTGCCGGGGCTCAGAGTGAGGCTTAGCCCGCCGCCTTCGAGCGTGCGACCTCCGCAAGGAACGCGTACGTGCGGGCGCCCGCCCCTGGGTCGCCTTCGACGGCGAAGGGCGAGGCGTTGAAGTCCGTGACGCCCGCGGCGGCGAGCGCCTTCATTTGGTCGAGGACTTGGGCCTCGCTGCCGACAATGGCGACATCGCCTGGCGTGCCGTAGCCGCCGCGGTCGAGGGTCGCGCGGTAGCTCGGGAGTTGGCCGTAGATCACGAGCGCGGCCGCGGCCGACTTGCGAGCCTGGTCCGGCAACGTCGTGACGGCGATTGGGAAGCCCGAGACGACCCGTGGGGCTGGCCGGCCTGCCTCGGAGGCGGCCGCACTGATCGTCGGGATGGCGGTCTCTGCGAGGTACTTGGGGCCGCCCATCCAGGTGGCGGTGCCATCGGAGAGGCGGCCGGCGAGCTTGAGCATCTGTGGGCCGAGCGCGGCGACGACGACCGGCGGCTTCTTCGCACCCGGCACCTGGACCTGGAACCCGACGCGGTACTCCTCGCCCGCGAAGCGGGTCGGCTGACCCGTGAGGGCCCGGTCGAGGATCGTCAGGTATTCCCGCATGTGGCGGATCGGCTTCGAATAGTCGAGCCCGAACATGTCCTCGATCACGAGCTTGTGGCTGAGGCCGATGCCGAGCACGAAGCGGTTCTGGGTGGCGGCGGCCGCCGTGAGCGCCTGCTGGGCGAGCGCCGAGGGGTGGCGCGGGTAGGTCGGCACGACGAAGGTGCCGAGTTCCAGGCGTTCGGTGACGCGGCCGGCGAGCGAAAGCAGCGTGATCGCGTCGTACCCGAAGATGTTGGGGAGCCAGACGCTATCGAAGCCGTCGGCTTCGGCCTTGCTGAAGTTGGCCAAGACCGCGTCCAACTCGCCTGCTGTTTCGATGCCAATCCCGATGCGCATCCCTTGCCCCCTGTGCCGTCGTCGACACGCCACTCTACAGCGTTTGCGAAACGTAAGGGTTTGGCCGCGACCGTGATGCGCCCAGCGCTGTACGCTGGTGGGAACTTCGACCATTTCCAAGGCAACCACCGATGACCGTCGCAACCCCTCCCAGAGACCTTTTAACGCAGGCCGATGCCGAAGCTCGGGCCGCGCGCATCTCCAACTGCTCGTACGTGCTTGCAATCGACCTGCGTAAAGGAAGCCCGGCCTACACGGGGCGCGTGACGATCCGGTTCGCAGCCAGCGGCAGCGGCGACACGTTCCTTTGCCACCGCGGCAAGGAAATCCGGTCGATGGTGGTCAACGGGGCCGCGGTACCTTCGCCCGCCTGGGACGGGTATCACCTGACGATTCCAGGCGCGCTCCTTCGCGCTCAGAACACCGTCGAAATCGATTACTTGAACGAGTACGACCACGGCGGCGACGGTTTCCACCAGTTCGTGGACCCGGAGGACGGTGAGGAGTACCTCTACTCGAACTTCGAGCCGTATGAGGCCCATCGCCTGTTTCCCTGCTTCGACCAGCCGGACATCAAGGCGACCTACGACCTGACGGTCACCGCGCCGGCCGAGTGGGAGGTCATCCACAACGTCGCTGCGGCGAGCATCGAAGCGGCCAGCGACGGCCGCAGGGTCCATCGCTTCAAGCAGACGCCGAAGCTGAGCACCTACCTGTTCGCGCTGATTGCCGGGCCCTATGCGAGCTTTCACGACAAGCACGGGGAGATCGACCTCGGCGTGTACTGCCGGAAGTCGATTGCAAAGCACTACGACGGCGACGAGTTCTTCATGCTGACGAAGCAGGGCCTCGACTTCTACGCCGACTTCTTCGGCATTGCCTATCCGTTCGGTAAGTACGACCAGCTCTTCGTCCCGGAGTTCAACCCTGGGGCGATGGAGAACGCGGGCGCCGTCACCTTCCACGAGAAGTTCATCTTCCGCGACCCACCGACCGACACCGACCGGCGCGGGCGTGCCGAAGTCGTGCTCCACGAAATGGCCCACATGTGGTTCGGCGACCTCGTGACGATGAAGTGGTGGGACGACCTCTGGCTGAACGAAAGCTTCGCCACCTACATGTCGTACCTTTGTATGGCTGCGGCGACCCGTTTCGGCGAAAGCGGCTGGCAAGATTTCAACGCGAGCATCAAGCAGTGGGCCTACCGCACGGACCAGCTGGTCACGACGCACCCGATCGCCGGCACGGTGGAGGACACCGAGCAGACGTTCCTCAACTTCGACGGCATCACCTATGGCAAAGGCGCCTCGGTGTTGAAGCAGCTCGTCGCCGCCATCGGCTATGAGGGCTTCCGCGAGGGGATGCGGCACTACTTCCGGACGCACGCCTACGGGAATACGACGCTGGCCCAGTTCCTCGCCGCGCTTGAAACGGGCAGCGGGCGCGACCTCAAGGCATGGGCGAAGCTCTGGCTCGAGACGGAGTCGGTGAACACCATCGCGGCGGAGGTCGAGGCCGATGGCGACCGCGTGGCGAGCCTTCGCCTCACTCAGGCGGCGCCGGTGGATTACCCGACGATCCGGCCGCACACGTTGGAAGTGGGGCTGGTCAACGAGTCGGCCGGCGGTCTTGAGATTCAGAGTGTCCGGGCTGCGATCGATGGGACGGCAGCCGACGTGCCGGCCGCAGTAGGGCTCAAGCGCCCCGACCTCGTGTTCCCGAACCACAATGACCACGGTTATTTCAAGGTTGCGTTGGACGAGGCGTCCGTCGCCTTCGCGAAGGACAACCTCCACCGGATCGACGATGCACTCTTCCGGCAGCTCCTCTGGTCGTCGCTCTGGGCGATGACGCGGGACGCGCAGCTGAAGGCGCAGGAGTTCCTCGCAGTCGTGCGCGAAAGTGTGCCGCGGGAGCCCGAGATCGCCCTGGTGGAGGTCGCGCTTGGTCATGCCCAGACGGTGCTGGCGCGGTTCATCCCCGACGAGTGGCGGCCGGAGCATGCCGCACTTCTGGCAAAGATGGCGTTCGACGGCTTGAAGGCGGCGCCCCAGGGCGACCCCAAGATCACGTGGATGCGCGCGCTCGTCGGCTTCGCCCACAGCGACCAGGACCTGGCGCTCCTCGGCCGCCTTGCCGACGGGACCGAGGTGGTCCCCGGACTTACTGTGGACCAGGAGATGCGCTGGGCGATCGCGGCGAAACAGGTGGCGGCTGGGATACCCGGCGCCGCCGGGCGTGTCGCGGCTGAGGCGGAGCGCGACCCCTCGGACCGCGGGCAGCGCGCCCGCCTTCGATGCGAGACGAGCACGCCCGACGCCGCGGTGAAGGCGGCCGCTTGGGGACGGTTCACCGGCGAGGGCTACGGCTCGCTTCAACTGACGCAGGCGGCGATGAGCGGCTTCCTTTGGGCGCGGCAGAAGGCGCTCCTCGCGCCGTACGTCGACCGTTATTTCGCCGATGTGGCGGAGGTCGTCCGGGCGGGCGACCGCGAGTTTTACACGGGCTACGCGAAAGGCCTCTTCCCGGCGTACCTGGCCGAGCAGCGCGTCCTCGACCAGTCTGCGGAGCTTGCCGAGCGCGTGGCGGAGGAGTTGCCCAACCTGACTCGCATGCTCCGGGAGGCGAACGATGACCTCGCGCGGGTGATTCGCTGCCAAGCGTTCGCGCGGAGTTAGTTGGTCGCAACCTGGTCTTCTGCCGTATCCTCCAGGTGTAGCGGGATTGAGGAGCTGACCGGATGCCCGAACGTCCGCGCCCCGGGAGCATGGGGTGGGCCGAACTGCACACGACCTTTGCGAATGAGGCCAAGGACTTCTACTCCTTCGTGGCCGATTGGTCGGCTGAGGCAGTCGATATGGGCGACCACGTGGACTACTCGATGTCGCCCCCGCCAACCTTTCTCGACCCGCACCCCGAGCCGGCGGCTGGCATCATCAAGGCGCGGCGCCAAAGCGCTATCTGGGTGCCGTACATCGTCGTGGACAACGTGGAAGACGCGATGAATCGCGCGATCCGGCGCGGGGCCAAGGTTGAGGAAGAGATCGCCGAGGCGCAGGGCTGGGGCCGCTACGGCATGATCCGCGACCCCTTTGGCGCGATTACGGCGCTGTTCGAGCCCGAATAACCGCTGCTCGCGGCGCGTGGCCGTGGTGCGTAGACTGGCCTGACTTACCCACCACTGTGAGGCCGGCCTTGGATGTTTTCGAAGCGATGACCAATATGCGGGCGATGCGCCGGCTGAAGCCCGACGCTGTGCCGCGCGACGTCCTTGAGTCCATTGTCCACTACGCGATCCACGCGCCGAGCGGCTCGAACGCCCAGGGCTGGCACTTCATCGTCGTGACAGACGCGGCGAAGCGCGCCCAGCTTGGCGAGATCTATCGCAAGGCCGTGGACTTCTACCTGCTGCGGATCAACACCAAGCCGGAGCCGCACCAGACCGAGGACGAGTGGCGACGCATGGTCGCGGCTGTCCGGTGGCAGGGCGACCACCTTGGAGCGTGCCCTGCGCTCGTCTTTGCCTGCCTCAAGGGCGGCGGGGCGGCCGACTACAGCAACGCGCTCGTCGCGAAGTCGCTGACCGCGAGCATTTACCCGGCGGTGCAGAACCTGTTGCTCGCCTGCCGGGCACACGGGCTCGGCGCGACGCTGACGACCTTGCATCTCATGTTCGAAGACGAAGTGAAGGCGATCCTCGGGATGCCCGCGAGCGCCGGCACGTTCGCCATGATCCCGGTGGGCTACCCGATGGGAAACTTCGGGCCGACAAAGCGCCAGCCGCTCGAGGATGTCCTCAGCTGGGACTCGTGGGAGTAGGAGCGTGCATTTCGGGCTACATATTGGCCAACAGAACCTGCCAATCGACGAGTGCCGCCGGATGTGGCGCTGGGCCGACGGCGCCGGCTTCGACTGGGTCGACGTCTGGGACCACTTCTACGAGGCGCCGTACCAAGACGGCAATGGGAGTTGCTTCGAAGCGACGACGTTGATGGCGGCGATCGCGTGCGAAACGCAGAAGTGCCGGATCGGCGTGCTCGTCCTTGGGATGAACTATCGCCACCCGGCGATCCTGACAAACGCGCTCGTGACCATCGACCACTTGAGCGGCGGCCGTCTTGAAATCGGACTGGGCGCGGGCTGGCATGAGCCGGAGTATCGCGCGTATGGCATCCCGTTCCGGCCGATTAAGGAGCGGATGGACATCCTCGAAGAGGGCGTGCAGGTCGTCCACTTGCTCACCACGCAGGAGCGGTCTGACTTTGCGGGGAAGTACTTCACGCTCGAAAACGCGGCCTGCTACCCGAGGCCCGTCCAGGCCCGCCCGCGGATCTGGGTGGGTGGCAACGGCGAGAAGCGGACGCTTCGGATTGCGGCGCGCTACGCGGATGGCTGGAACACGCCCTATACCTCGCCCGAGGAGTTCAAGCGGCTCCAGGGCGTCCTTGATAGCTGGTGCGAAAAGGAAGGGCGCGACCCGGCAAGCATCGAGCGGACGGTGAACCTGAGCTTCCACATGGCGGCGACGGCGAAGGACTTGCCGCGCGTCGAGCAGCAGTACCGCGAGACGTGGGGTCCGGCTTCGGAGGCAATGAAGTCCCGTGGCGTGGTCCTGGGCCTGCCGGCGGAGGCGCTGGACCTCGTGGGGCGCTACCGGGAGGCGGGCGCGGCGCGGATCAACATCGCGATCCGGCCGCCGGTCGATTGGGACGCCCTCGAGGCGTGGGCGAGCGAGGTTATCGCGAAGGCGGGTTAGAGCCTTGCCGGCCCAGGTTCGGTGAGGAAGGCGACGACCTCCTCCACGAACGCCTCTGGGAGCTCTTCGGCGACGAGGTGGCCGGTCTGCGGGATGACGACGTGCCGCGCGCCGGGGATCTTCGCGGCGAGGGCCTTCCCGGCCTCCTGGGAGAACAGCCGGTCGCGTTCGCCGCTGATCACGAGTGTGGGCGCGTTGACGTTTGAGAGCTCGGGCGGGGCCTGCGTGGCGGTCGCGCGTGTCATCGCGAAGAGGCAGTCTGCCGTCCCTTTGAGGCGCAACGGTGCGGCGTAGCCTTCGGCCATCGCGGGGGTGACCGAAGCCGGGTCGAAGACCATGCGCTTGAGGGACTGCCGCGACATAAAGTCGACCGCTCCGGGGATGGCCGCGAGCGCTTTCATTGCAGGGCGTGCTGCGCCGCGCCCGCCGCGCCGGACGGGCTCAGTGGCATCGACGGAGGCGACGAGCACGAGGCGGTCGACGCGCTCAGGATGGCGGACGGCGAGCCGCTGACAAATCGCGCCACCCATCGAATGGCCGATGAACGTGGCCGATCGGAGGCCGACCGCGTCGAGCAGGGCGGCGAGCCGGTCGGCGTGGTCGTCGTGCCCGAGGCCTACGGCAGGGTTTCGGTCGCTCTGGCCGAAGCCTGGCAAGTCGACGGCGATCGTCCGGTGGTTCGCCGCGAGCAATGGCTGTGCGTAGCGCCAGGAAAAGGTGCTCCCGCCGAAGCCGTGGACGAGCACGATGGGGTCGCCGGCGCCGCGGTCCACGATGTGGATCCGCGCGCCGTTGACGACCAGGTCGCGCCCTTGCGGGGTGAGCAGGCGCACAGGCGGCCGCATCCGGCGCATGGCCTGGAACGCCGTGGCGGCGCCCCCCGCCGCCAAGCCGAGTGCCAAGAGCCGCTTCATCGCCTTACCTCTGCGAACAGTGTACGCAGGCTGTGGATGGCCTCGGGCATCCGGGGGCCGTACCACCAGAGGAGCTTGCCATCGATCACCCGCGCCGGGGCGATGGCCGTCAGCGCCTCGGCGTCTCGTCCTTTGAACGGGTATGGCTCATCAGGCATCAGGATGAGCTCCGGGCGCCGAGAGGCAACGGCGTCGAGCGTGGTTTCCGGGTAGCGGGCGTGGTCTGCGAAGACGTTGGAGGCGCCACACCGCGTGAGGAGGTCGTGGCCGTAGGTTGCGGAGCCGAGGGCCATCCACGGGTCTTTCCAGATTGGGACGAACGTCCGGACCGAAGCTTCCGGCGCTGGTTTCAGCGCGGAGGCGACGGCCTCGGCGAGCGTCTGCGCCTTTGCTTGGGCGTCGAGGAGTTCGCCGATGGTCAGGATCATCGCGACCGCCTCGTCCACGGAGTTGGGGTCGGTGAGGACGACGTCGTGGCCGCGCGCGCGGAGCGCTTCGATGTCTTCGCGCCGGTTCTCCTCTTTGTTCGCGAGGATGAGCGTCGGCTCCAGCGCGTCGATGCGGTCGATCTTCGGGTTTTTCGTCCCGCCGACGATGGGGACGCGCTCGACGGCGCCGATGGGCTCGGTGCAAAACCGGCTGCGTCCGGCGAGCTCGCTGCCGCGGTCCAGCCAGACAACCAGCTCGGTGAGGCTCGGGACGAGGGACACGATCCGTCTCATCTCGCGGTCCATTGTGCGCACCGAAACGCCGAAGCCGCCACGAGGGCGGCTTCGGCGTGGGCGGCTGGGGTGGCGGAGCCGCTACTGGACGTTTGCGTCGCCGAGCGTGACTTGGAGGGTCAGCTTCTTGCCGCCGCGGAAGAGCTCGATGTCGACCGTCGAGCCCGGGTTGTTCCGGATCATTTGGACGGCGAGGTCCGCTTCGGTCTTGATCGAGACGCCGCCGATCTTCGTGATCACGTCGCCGGAGGCGATGCCAGCGCGGGCGGCGGGGCCACCGGGGGCGATCGCGTTTTCCGCGCTGAGGACGACGCCGGCGGTGGTCTCCGGGAGGCCAAGTTGGCGGGCCTGGGCGGGCCTCAGCGATTCGAAGCTGCGGATGCCCAACAGGCCGCGGTCGACGCGACCGTCGTCCTTCAGCTGGTCGTAGACAGCCCGGATGATGTCGGAGCCGACGGCGAAGCCGATGCCGGCGGCGACGCCACCCGTCGTCCGGTCTGGGGCGATGGACTGGTTGACGCCGACGACTTGGCCGAACAGGTTGAGCAGCGGCCCGCCGCTGTTGCCATGGTTGATGGCGGCGTCGGTCTGGATGGAGCCGAGGATGCCCGAGGAGTCGGAAGCGCCGCGGTTCTTCTGGCTCACGATGCCGCGCGTGACCGAGAAAGCAGGCCCTTCGCCGCCCTTGAGGTCCAAGGCGTAGCCAATCGCCACGACGTCCTGGCCGATTGCGACGTCTTCCAGCTTCGCGAGGTCGAGCGCCTTGATGCCAGGCCGCTGGGCGATGCGCACGAGCGCCAGGTCGGAACGGGGGTCGCTCCCGATGACCTTGCCTTCGACGTCGGCGCCATCGCTGAGGGTCACGGTCACGGTCGGGTAGACGCCGCCGTTGGTGCGGGCGACGACGTGGTGGTTGGTGATGATGTCGCCGCTGGTGCTGACGATGAAGCCAGAGCCGACGCCGCCAGCTGTGGCGATCCGGACGATCGCGGGCTCAGCGACGCGCACAAGCTCGGTGGTCGTCATTTCACCCTTCGCCCGGACGCTTGTCGGCACAGAGGTGGCGGGTGTGGTTTGGTCGGGCGTGGTCGCGCCGGCCGAGGCGGTCGTCTCGGCCACGCCGGACGGAGTGGCCGGGCCGGGCGCGGGCTGGACCGAAGAGCAGGCGGCGCCGGCGAGCAGCGTGATCGCGGCGATGGCCGCTCCGGTGGCGACGATGGGGCGTTTCAACATGGAAATCTCAGCTCCGAAGAGGGCTACACCCAGTGTTGAGGGCGCTACCCAAATCCCTCGTAAACGGCCAAAGCGCCAGGTAAAGGCCCCACGGGCCGGACTGCGGGCCGGGTGTATTATTGCCATTCAGGACGCCATGAGTACTCCACGCAATCCTGACGCCTCGGCCACACGTATCCTCGAAAGCGGGGCCATCCTCGACGGCGCGATGAGCGCTGGCGATCGCGAACGGTGGCCGGACGAGGTGCTCATGCACGCGATCATGGCCGGCGACCGGACGGCGTTCACGGCCATCTACGACCGGTACGTGGACCTGGTCTACTCGACTTGCCTTCGCGTCTTGGCCGACCCGGGGGCGGCTGAGGATGCGACCCAGGATGTGTTCGTGCGGCTCTGGCGCAAGCCGGAGAGCTTCGTCCCGGAGCGCGGCCGTCTCCTGAGTTGGCTCGTGAGCGTGGCGCGCAATCGCGCTGTCGACGAGTTGCGGGCGCGCGGGCGACGCCGCCGCCGCGAAGACGTGGAAAGCGCCGAGGAAGTATTCGCCGTGGTGGCGACGAGCGATGCCGGTCCTGAAGCAGCAGCACAAGTCCATGAGGAGCAGCGACTCGTGCGCCGCGCCCTGGTGGACCTTCCTCCCGACCAGCGGCGAGCCCTCGAGCTCGCCTACTTCGGCGGCCTGACGCAGCAAGAGATCGCCGTCCGGCTTCATGAGCCGCTCGGCACGGTGAAGACCCGGATCCGCTTGGGAATGCAGAAGCTGCGCCGCTCGCTGCAGGGTAAGGTGTGAGATATGGCCCCCCACATCACGCCCGACCAGGCCGACGAGTTCGCGATCGGGGCTATGGAGTCCGAGATAGCGGAGCTGGTCGCCCTTCACGTTGACGGGTGCGACGCGTGCCGGGAGCTGGTGGCCGAGAGCCGGCGCGTGGCCGCTGGCCTCTCGCTTGGCCTTCCCCTGGCCCGCCCGCCCAGCGGGTTGAAACGGAAAGTGATGCGGGAGGCCGGGATCTCGCGGCCAGGCCCGCTGACCTGGGCCGCGCGGATCGCGACAGCCGGAGCGGGAGTAGCGGCCGTGACGGTCGCGATTGCGGCGTTCGCCGGGATGGTCTCGGTCCGGGGACAGATCGGGCATCTGGAAGACAAGAACGTCTCGCTTCAGCGCCAAATCAACGACGCGCTCGCCCAAGAAGTCGAGATCAAAGCGGTCACACACCGGCTCTCGGAAGCCGAACGCCAGAGCGCCGAGCTCCAAGAAGATGCGCAAGGCGACCGTGACCTGCTCTTGGCGATCATCTCGCCCGAAAGCGACGTCGCTGAGGTGTTTGCGGTCGACGAGTCCGCGGCGATCGGGCGGTTTGTCTGGGATCGGCAGCAAAAGCGCGTCTGGTTTGTCGCGAGCCGGCTGCAGGCCCGTCCAGCGGGTGAGACGTATCAGCTCTGGGTCAATGCCCAGGGCAAGTATGTGAGCATCGGGACCTTCAACGCCGACGAACGCGGCTTTGTGCGGTTCCAAACGTGGGTGCCGGAGAGCATCGACGCATACGAAAGCGCGGTCGTGACGATTGAGCGCGCAGGCGGGGCAAAGGAGCGTTCGGGGCCTGGCGTGTTCGTCGCGGATCTTTCGCGATTCCAGGATTAGCCCGGGAGACCTCGTGTTTGTCGGGCGCTCGGAGCACGGTTCGGGCGGGTAAAGGCGGAGCACCAAGGGCTGCCGTGTGTACACTGAGTTGGCATTTTCAGCCCAAAGGGGATCCAGGACGCGCATGCGTGAAGTTGTGATCGTCGATGCCATCCGCACTCCGCTCGGCCGCCGTGGCGGAGTCTTCTCCAAGAACCACCCAGTCGAGACCTCGGCGTTGCTCCTGAAGGCGCTCGCCGAACGCAATCACTTCGACCCCGAGACCGTCGACGATGTGATCTACGGCTGTGTCAGTGAGGTCGGCGCGCAGTCGACGAACCTGGCGCGGAACATCGTCCTCACCTCGGGTTGGCCCTACACCATCCCCGGTGTGACGCTCGACCGGCAGTGCTCTTCGAGTCAGCAGGCCGTGCACTTCGCCGCGAACCAAATCGGCAGCGGCGCCCACGACATCGTCGTCGCGGGTGGCACCGAGTTCATGTCGCAGATCCCGCTCGGTGCGAACGTCGCCAAGGACATGGGGTATCCCTTCACCCAGGCGATGCGCGACCAGTACGACCTCACCTCGCAGGGGCTTTCCGCGGAGCGGATCGCGGCGAAGTGGGGCGTCTCTCGCGAAGAGGCCGATGAGTTCGGCGCGGACAGCCAGAACAAGGCGGAGCAGGCCCAGAAGCAGGGCCGCTTCAAGAACGAGCTCATCCCGATCATGGGCAACCGCAAGAGCAAGGACGCCGATGGCAACGAGGTCTGGACCCCGGCGCTGATCGACTTCGACGAGGGCATCCGGCCCGGCACGAGCGTCGAAGCGCTCGCGGCGTTGAAGCCGTCGTTCAAGGAAGACGGCGTGCATCACGCCGGCAACTCCAGCCAGATCACCGACGGCTCGGCCGCCGTCCTCCTCACCCATCCCGACAAGGCGAAGGAGATGGGCTGGCAGCCGCGCGCACGGATCGTCTCGCAGGCGGTCGTCGGTTCGGACCCAGAGTTCATGTTGACCGGCCCGATCACGGCGACGCCGCTCGCGCTCCAGCGCGCGGGCCTGACGATGCGTGACATCGACCTCGTCGAGATCAACGAGGCGTTCGCGAGCGTCGTGCTTTCGTGGAAGCGGGAAATGAACGCCGACATGAGCAAGGTCAACGTGAACGGCGGCGCGATCGCCCTCGGCCACCCGACCGGCGCGACCGGCGCGCGGCTCTTCGGCACGATCCTGAACGAGCTTGAGCGCACCGGTGGCCGCTATGGCCTGATCACGATGTGCGTCGGCGGTGGCATCGGCACCGCGACGGTGATCGAGCGCCTCTAGGTCCGATCGCGGCGCGAGGGGCCTCGCATGTTGGCCCCTCGCTTCTACGACGGACTACGCAAACAAGGGCCCTTACTTGGACACGGGCCGAATCTTGAGCAAACGTGGTTAGGCGCCGATATGACAACGCACCACCTTAAGCCGGACCGTCCCCTAGCTACGCTGGTGTTCGGTAAAGATGGCAGCGTCCGTAGGAATATCGAGCATCCGCCCAGGGCCAAGGAGGATCTGGAAATCGAAATAGTCTCGAGGTTCCTCGAAACATTAAGCGAAGCATCGGCTCGGGAATCTGTGCATATAACGATCGGCGATGAACCAGTCGATGTGAGGTGCGTTCGAGCCTCGGGCGACCAACTTGGTGTGCAATTAGCCGAAGTCGTGAACCATGATGAGTTGCAGTTCGAATTGTTCAAGCGCGCCGTCAACAATGCATTGTCAAAACGCTCGTTGGCCTATGGGTTCAGGGGAACAACGCTCACGCTTATCGTTTCGATCAACGAGTTAACGTATCTGACGTCGAAAAATTATCGGGAAGTTCTACAAAGGGAATTACTGGATCTTGTAGATTCGGTAGGAAATGACATACATACTCTTGCCCAGGGAAAGAAACGGACGAAGGGAACGGACGCTTGTCAGCCGCATGCGACGATCGTCATTTCCGTGACGCGCAAGGACTGGTCGAGCGCGTGTCGAATCCACTGGGGAGGGGGCGTCGTCATCAATGGGCCGGCACTCTTGGTGAGAGATATTGTCTGCAAAAAAATCAGCAAGAATTACCCAAGTCTATCGCACGAATTTTGGTTGTTGGTCTACTCAACCTCATTTGTCGCCTTCACGGAAGAAGAGGACTTAAGAGAAGCTCGTGCCGCGTTGGGACGGCACGAGCACCCGTTCGACCGAGCCTATCTGTTCATGCCGCTTCCGAACCGCCCTGGTGGCCATATCGAGTTGCTCTGGCCACCGTTCGCATAGCAGTCCAATGAACACATCAGCTAAAGGTGGCCATCCTAACCTCTGCCCTCCGCCTCCCAGGCAACGTCGTTCAAGAGCGCGAGGCCACCCGTGACCAGCGAGTGGCCGCCGAGGATGACCGGGATCGGCGCTTCGACCGCCGCCTGCGTGAACTTGCGCAGGAACGAGTCGGTGATCCCCGCCGCGTTCATCAGGTCCGACTGGAACCGGTCTTCGCGCGATGGGGCGAGCCCGAGGTGAGCCTCCAGCACGCGGGCATCGATCACGGCGGCGGTCCCGAGCTCGCCAATCGTGCGGAAGAAGCGCTGTGTGCCCAACTCAGCGAGCAAGAAGCCGAGCACGGACCGGGCCTGGTGACCCTTGCCCGCCGCCGCGAGGCCCCGCTCTTCGCTCAAGAGGCGGACGCGGCAGGCGGTCTGCGTCTCCAAGTGCTGCCAGGTCTGGCTCCCGACCCGCCCGGCGATCAGGAGCTCGCCGCTGCGGTCGGTAAAGGTCTTCATGAGGGCGCGGTAGCGCGGCGTGGGGAGGCGGAGTTCGGGCGTCGCCGCGCGGACGGAATCCGGGAGCAGGCCAGCGATCGCGAGGACGACGACGTCGGCTGGGGTGTCGAGATCGAACTGGGTGGCCGTCGAACGGGGTAAGGAGACGGGCGTGAGGCCCGCGTTGTCGCGGAGGCGTCGTGGCAGCTCGTTATCGCGGAGGAAGGCGCCGGCGCGGAAGATGGCGTCGCCCGGCGTCCAGGCGGTGAGGTCGCTCGAGAAAAAGTTGTTCGTCACGACGCGCGGCAGGAGCGGGGTAAGGTGGTCCGCCACGGCGGCAAGCTCGGCGCGCCCAATCAACGGCACGGCGCCAGCGCCCATGACCGCCGGCCGAGCCAGGGCGAACCGCCGGACGACGCCGCCAAGCCGGTCTGCGAAGTCGAAGGGCTCGCCGGGCGCGTCGGGGTCGACGATCACGTTGGCGGGCATCCCGGCGAACCCGTCGGGCGCGTTGGTGGCGACGATCACGGCTTGGAACCCGGCTTCGAGCGCCAAGCGGGCGGTTTCGCGGCCCATGGCGACCCGCGCAGCGTCGACCAGTTGTTCGGCCTCGCCGTCTCCGCCCCGCCCATGGAAGAGGACCAGCGTCGGTCCCTGGTACTGCACTCGCTGAGCCTACGGCCCACGTCGCACATCCGCACCTTGCCGTGCAGCGCTACACTGGCGGCCACACAAACGCAGGAGGCCCGGCGCGATGGTGCACCTCGACGAGTTGAAGGCGAAAGCCGAGCAGGTCATCCGCCAGGCCGGGCCAGAGCTGCGGGATGTCTCGCTCAGCATCCACGCTAACCCGGAGCTGAACTTCGAAGAGTTTCACGCGCACGCGACGCTCACGGCCTACCTTGAACGCAAAGGATTCGCTGTGGAGCAGGGCGCCTATGGCATGCCGACCGCCTTCAAGGCCGTTGCTGGCCAAGGCGGGCCGACGATCGCCGTCCTCTGCGAATACGACGCACTTCCAGGCATCGGCCACGCATGCGGACATAATCTGATCGCCATTTCCGGGCTTGCGGCCGGGCTCGCTTTGAAAGAGACGCTTCCAGCCGGTCAGGGCACGGTCGTGGTCCTTGGTAGCCCGGCGGAAGAGGGCGGTGGCGGCAAGATCCTCCTGGTCGAGCGCGGAGCGTTCGATGGCGTGGCCGCCGCGATGATGGTGCACCCCGCGCCGGCGGACGCGGCCTACATGAATGTGCTCGCCATCGACCACGTGAAGGTGGAGTACTCGGGGGCCAACGCGCATGCCGCCGCCGCTCCCTGGGAGGGCGTGAACGCGCTCGACGCGATGATCCAGGCGTTTTCGGCGATCGGGCTGATGCGCCAACAGTGCTTGCCGACGGACCGCGTCCACGGCGTGATCACTCACGGCGGGCTCAAGCCGAACATCATCCCGGACTACACGGCGGCCGAGTTCTACATCCGTTCGCGCACCCGTACGGAGCTTGCGGTGCTCCGGGAGAAGGTTGAGGCGGCCCTCCAAGGGGCAGGCGTCGCGGCCCGCTGCGCGACGACCATCGAACGGCCGGAGGACCAGCGGCCGTATAGCGACATGATCGCGAGCGACGGGATGGCGGCGGCCTACACCGAGAACATGCGGCACTTCAACCTGCGGTTCCCAACGAAGCAGCAGGTGCTGAGCGGGCCGGGAGGGAGCACGGACATGGGAGATGTGAGCTACGCCGTGCCATCGATCCACCCGATGTTCTCGATCCCGACGGCGCCGGGGGCGGGCAACCACACCCCTGGGTTCACGGCTTCGGCGGCGATGCCGGAGGCGCACGACGCGACCCTGCGGGCCGCAACCGGCCTCGCCTCGACGGGCCTCGACCTGTTCCTGAAGGCTGGCTTTCTGGAGTCCGTCCAAGCCGAATTCGAGCGGTCGGTCCGGGGCAAGCGGTAGATGCGACACGAGGTGTCGCGCCGCGGGCGAACGCTGCATAAGTGATGCGGGACGCCAAGGGTTTGCGAAGGTTTGGTCGACGCGACGATAACCGGTGGAGGCCGTAGCATGAAGAGACTACGTTCCTTCCCACTGCGGGAAGGGGGTCGGCGTCTGCGCTCCGGCGGCTGGCGCGAATTCCATCAACTGGCTGAGGTCCCGACACATGAAGGTCGTCTTTTTCGAAGACGTCGAAGGCACTGCGCAGGTTGGCGAAGTCAAAGACGTAAAGAACGGCTTTGCGCGAAACTTCCTGCTGCCCCGCGGCATCGCCGCCCCCTCGTCCCGCGAGAACATCCAGCGCGGCATGGCGCTCGCCCAGAAAGAAGAGCGCCGCCTCGAAAAGCTCGATGGCGAAGCCCGCAAGGTGGTCGAGATCATCCAGAGCCACACCGTGGTGATGGAGGTCAAGGTGGGCGAGAGCGGCCGGCTCTTCGGCTCTGTGACAAACCGCGACGTCGCGGCGAAGCTCAACAGCCAGGCCGGGACGAGCGTCGACGCACACATCGTCCAGCTCCCGGAGCCGATCCGTGAGCTTGGCGACCGCCCCGTGGTCATCCGCTTCACGAAGAACGTGAGCTTCGAGCTGCCGGTCTCCGTTGTCCCCGATGAGGAATCGAAGGCGACGCTGGCCCGTGTTGAGGCGGAGAAGGCGGTAGCGACAGAGGCCGAGGCGAAGCGCCAGGCCGAGATTGAGTTCGAGCGGCAACAGCGCCGCGGCCGCCGCAACCGCGAGGACTAGCACACAAGGGGGTGATGGGACGGCTGTTTTGCTGATCGGCGCGCTGCGCCACCCGTCCCTACTCCGCTGATGGCTGCCTATCCCGCGTTCGAACGCCTGCCACCCCACGACATCGAGGCCGAAGAGGCCGTCGTCGCCGCGCTTCTTGTCGACCCGGAAGCGATCTATCAGGTCGCGCCTATCCTCAAGCCGCTCGACTTCTTCCGAGAGAAGAACGGCTGGGTTTACGAAGCCTGCTTGGATTTGTGGGAGCGCGACGAGGCGATCAACCAGATCACGGTCGCCCATGAGCTCGCCCGCAAAGAGCGGCTCGAAGAAGCGGGCGGCCAGACGTACCTTGCCGAGACGATCCGCAGGCTGCCGACGAACCTCGGCGCCCAGTTCTATGCACAGCTCGTCAAGCGTGATGCGACCTATCGCGCCTTGATCCACGCTGCCACCGGGATCATCCAGCTCGCATACGAGGCGCCGGCCGAGCTCGACACGGTGCTCAACCGCTCAGAGGAGTTGATCCAGCGCGTCCGCGGGGGCGACAACTTCCGGGACTTCGTCCACATCAGCCAGTTGCTCCAGGCGTACCTCGACGAAGACGCCGAGGCCGCCGAACGCCGCGAGCTCGCTGCCATTCGCTCGGGCTACAGCGACCTCGACACGTTGCTCGGGGGCCTGAAGCGCTCGGACCTGGTGATCATCGGGGCCCGGCCAAGCGTCGGGAAGTCCAGCTTTGCCCTGGGCATCGCCCGCAACGCGGCGATCCAGCAGAAGGCCCGCGTCGCGTTCTTCTCGCTCGAGATGTCGTCGGAGCAGCTCGTGATCCGCTTGCTCGCGGCGGAGTCGGGCGTCGATAGCACGCGGTTGCGGCTTGGCCAACAGACGGAGCTCGAAGAGCGGCGGATTATCCGCGCTTCGGGCGAGCTTTCGGAGGCGGACATCTGGTTCGACGACACGCCGATCCTCGGCGCCGCCGAGCTCCGGGCGAAGGCGCGGCGGCTGGCAGGCGAAAAGGGCCTCGACTTGATCGTGATCGACTACCTCCAGCTGATGCAGGGCGAGGGCAGCAACAACCGCCAGGAGAACCGCGTCCAGGAGATCAGCTACATCTCGCGGACGCTCAAGGGCCTCGCACGGGAGCTCGATGTGCCGATCATCGCGCTCGCCCAGCTCTCCCGCGCCATCGAAAACCGCCACCCGCGGACGCCGCAGCTTTCGGACTTGCGCGACTCGGGCTCGATCGAGCAGGACGCCGACGTTGTCATGTTCCTTTCGCGCGAGGAGCTGTATGTGACGCCGGAGCAATGGGCCCAGATGCACCCTGACTTGCCGGAAAGCACCTACCCGCGCGGCGTGGCGCAGATTGCCGTGGCGAAGCACCGGAACGGCCCGATCGGCAACGTCGAGCTTCGGTTCGTCCACCGGCTGGCGAAGTTCGAGGACTGGATCCTCCACACCGATGAGGACGACCTGTGAAAGGGGAGGACGAGTTCCAGGGCTTTCCGGGGATCGCGAAGGCCACCGCCATCCCGAACCTGTTCTTCAGCGCCGTCCTTCCCCGGTTGCGCGCGGCGGATGATCTGCTGGCGTTTCTCTGGGCGGCGAAGTGCGTCCAAGAGCAACGGGGCGGGCCAGGCGCCGTGACGGCCGCGCAGATTTGGGCCGAACCCGGAGCGCCGGATGCGTTCGAGACGATGGGCACGGGCCGGCCGGGCCTCGATGCGGGGCTGCGCGGCTGCGTCTCGGTTGGGGCGCTGCTCGCCCTGCGCCTGATTGGCGAGGGGCCGCCGGAGGACGTGTTCTTCGTGAACAACCCGCCAGCTCGGCGCGCCATCGCGCGGATTCGCGCGGGAGAGCTGGAGGTACGCCCCGGGGTGATCGCCGAGGCGCTGCCGATGGAGGCGCGGCCGGGGATCTTCCGGCTCTACGAAGAGAACATCGGGACAATTACGCCGATCATCGGTGAGCGTCTGCTCGCCGCGGCAGACGAATACTCCTGGGCTTGGATCGAAGCCGCCTTCCGCGAAGCTGCAGAGCTCAACAAGCGGAATTGGCGATACATCGAACGTATGCTGCAACGGTGGGACGCGGAGGGCCGGAGCCATGAAACGGCTGGAACAGCTTCTTTCGAAGACCGTCAACGGAAGTACCTCGGAGGGGCGCTCGACCACATCATCAGCAACCGTTGAGCCGGAAGAGGACGCCGATGTGTGCTCCATCTGCAAGGGGGCGGGCTTCGTGCGTCGCAAGCGCCCGCTGGATGACCCACGCTTCGGGAAGGCGGAGCACTGCGTCTGCGTCCTCGCGGAGTCGGTCGCCGACCGGCGTTCACGCCTGGAGCGGCTGAGCAACCTCGGGCCGCTGACCCGGCACACCTTCGCGTCGTTTCGCGGCGAAGGGCGCGACGCACGCGCGCTTGAGGTGGCGCAGGCGTTCGCGCGGGAGCCGCAAGGGTGGCTGACGATCCTTGGGCCGAGTGGGACGGGGAAGACGCACCTCGCCGCGGCCATCGCCAACGCCAGAATCGCGGCCGGCGAGCAGGCGCTCTTCATGGTCGTCGCCGACATGCTGGACCACCTGCGCTCTGGCTACGACGCCGACGCCGAGGACCTCAGCTTCGACCAGCTCTTCGAGCACGTGCGCAACGCGCCGCTCTTGCTGCTCGACGACATCGATGGCTCGGCCGGGACGCCTTGGGCCAAGGAGAAGCTCTTCCAAATCCTCAATCACCGGTTCAACTCGCAACTGCCGACGGTGTTCACGGCGTCGGGCGCGGCAAAGACGCTCGACCTGCGGATCGAGTCGCGCCTGCGGGACGCGAACTTCGGGCAGGTCGTGGAGCTTGGGCAGGCGGGGGCCGCCGTCTATCGCCAGGTGGGAGGGATGCTGCGGGAGCGGCTCGACGAGTTCACCTTCCGCGAGTTCGACGTCCGAGGTATCGGCATCCGGCCGGAGGAGCGGGAGTCGTTGCGCTCTGCGCTGGCTTCGGCGCAGGCGTTCGCGGCCAACCCGGCAGCCACGTTGACGATTACGGGTCCGAGCGGCTCGGGGAAGACGCACCTGGCGGCGGCGATCGCCAGCCGGGTTGCGCGCGACGGGCGCAGCGTGTTCTTCGCGGTCGTGGCGGACTTGCTCGATGCGTTCCGGGCCGGCTTCCGGCCCGGCGCCGACGGGGAGAGCGATGCCCTGTTCGATGCCGCGCGGGAGACGGACCTCCTCGTGCTCGACGACCTGGGGCGGCAACAGTCGTCCAGTTGGGCGCACGAAAAGCTGTTCCAGATCCTCAACAGCCGGACGCTTCGCGGCCTCCCGACCGTCGTCACGACCGAGCTTTCGCTAGATGAGCTCGCGAAGGTGAACCCGAAGCTGCTCGGCCGGCTCGCCGACCCGCGCCTGGGCACGGTGATCCTCGTCAACGCGCCGCACTACCGGCTACGTCGCTAAGAGCGCCCTCAGGCGAGGCGGCTGACGAGGTCGCGCAAGGCGGACACGGTGGAGTCAAAGGCGAGGTCATCCCAGGGGATCTCGTCGGCGCCGAACCAGCCGAGTTCCAGGGCCTCATCGCCAGCTTCGCCGTCGGTGGTCGCTTCGGCGGTATAGACGATCACGACGACACCAGGCTCAGGGCGGGTGTAGACGCCGAGCAGTTGCAGGTTGGCGATTTCGAGGTTCGCCTCTTCGCGAGTTTCGCGGGCGGCTGCGTCCTCGGCTGTCTCCCCGACATCCATGTAGCCGCCGGGGAAGACCCAGCGGCCCCGCCGCGGCTCGATGGCGCGGCGCAGCAGGAGGAACCGCCCGTCCGCGCGGATCGGGATGGTCCCGGCGACTGGGCGCGGGTTGATGTAGTGGATGAAGCCGCAGTCCAAGCAGACGAGGCGGCGCTTCGAATCGCCCTCGGGCACGGCGGTGGTCAGGCGCTGACCGCACTGCATGCAATAGCGGCTGAACGAATGGGGGTGACTGGTCATGCGCGAAGCCCGGCCGGGAGCTGCATCCCGAGCGATTCCGGGCCTTCAATCCAGGCTTCGCCGTCTTCCCACACTTCCTTCTTCCAAACGGGGACGCGCTTCTTGACCTCGTCCACGAGCCAGTGTCCGCCTTCAAAGGACGCCTTGCGGTGGCCGCAACTGACGGCGATCAGCAAGCTTGCTTCGCCGATTTCGAGGCGGCCGGTTCGGTGGAGGACGGCGACATCCTCCAGGCCGAAGCGCTCCTTCGCCTCTTGCGCGATCTGGGCCATCACCTTCTCGGCCATCGACGGATAGGCGTCGTAGACGAGGTGGCCGACGCGGCGGCCGAGGTTGTTGTTGCGGACGACGCCGAGAAAGACGTCGATTGCGCCGGCCGCGGGGGAGGCGACGGCGGCGATCGCGGCGTTGGGGTCGAGGACCTGGTCGGTGACGGCGATCAACAAGCTCAGCCTCCGGAGACGGGCGGGATGAGGGCGAGGACGGCGCCATCGTGCACGGGGCTCTCGATGGTCGCGTACTCCTCGTCCAGGGCATACATCAAGGTCGGGCCAAACCGGACCAGCGCCGGGTAGCGCTCGAAGAGACGGTCGCGGACCTGGCCAACGCGTTCGCCACCGGAAAGGGGCAACTCCAGGCGCCGCGTGCCCGCCGCATCGGCGACCGAGGCGAAAAGGAGGATGGTGACGGTCATCGGCCCATTGTATCGTCCGCGGCAGCATGGGGGTTGGACCGCGCCAGGCTGCTCAGGGGTTCGTCCACACGGCGTTGGGGTGGCTCTACCCTGAGCGCTGTGCCGGGTGCGGCCGGTTCGGCTCGGTGCTTTGCCAGACGTGCCGCGCGCAGATGGCCACGGCCCGCGGGTCCGGCCGGTGTGCGAACTGTTCCGGGGCCTGGGATGGCCCCGACTTCTGCCCTCGATGCATGCACTGGCAGGCACTGGACCGCTGCGTGGCGGCGTTCGAGATGTCCGGGCCTGCGCGGTCGCTGGCGCACCTGCTCAAGTACGGGCGCGTGCGGGCCGCAGCGCGGGTCATGGGCGAAGACCTGGCGCCGCTCAGTTCGGCGGTCGCGTTCGACGTGGCGTTCGCGATCCCGCTGCATCGGTCGCGCCAACGCCAGCGCGGCTTCAACCAGGCGGCCTTGCTCGTCCAGGCAGCGGGTTGGCCGGTTGGCGAAGGGATGCTGCGGCCGCGATCCACGCGCTCGCAAGTCGGGCTTTCGCTGAGCGAGCGGGTAGCGAACATGGACGGCGCGTTCCACTACGACGGCCCCCGGCTCGACGGGCTCACGGTGGCGGTAGTCGACGACGTCGTGACGACGGGAGCGACGGCCGACGCGTGCGCCCGCGAGCTGAAAGAGCACGGCGCCCGCCGGGTGGTCGCGCTGGCCTATGCGCGGACGAGCTATCTGCGCGAGCCGCCGGCCGGGACCTGAGCGGTTAATCCCCGCTTACCGCCCACCGTTTACACTACCCCCCACTCGCCCACGCACCACCGGAGCAGCCATGACCTCGGCCGCACGCACGCTTTCCCCGGCCGCCGCCGCCGCCGCCGCGACCATCAGCCGTGTCCGCGCGGAGGTCCATCGGACCATCATTGGCCAGGACGCACTGATTGACCGGCTGCTGATTGGCTTCCTCTGTCAGGGCCACGTGCTCGTCGAAGGGGTGCCGGGGCTGGCGAAGTCGCTGACCGTGGCGACCTTGGCGCGAGCCCTCGGCCTGTCATCGGTCCGCATCCAGTTCACGCCCGACCTGTTGCCCGCGGACTTGATCGGCACTGAGGTGTTCAGCCCGGCGAACGGCAGCTTCAGCATCCGCAAGGGCCCGCTCTTCGCGAACTTGGTGCTCGCCGACGAAGTGAACCGCGCCCCCGCGAAGGTGCAGTCGGCGCTCCTTGAAGCGATGCAAGAACGCACCGTGAGCATTGGCGGCCAGACGTTCGTGCTCGACCGCCCGTTTCTCGTGATGGCGACGCAGAACCCGATCGAACAAGAGGGCACGTATCCCCTCCCCGAGGCACAGCTCGACCGCTTCCTGCTGAAGGTGCGCGTGGACTATCCCAGCCGCCAGGAGGAACGCGCGATCCTCGACATGTCGCTGAACGGCGCGTTTCCCGAGGCACAGTCTGCGGCCAGCAAAGCGGACCTCGACGCTGCGATCGCCGCTGTCCACGAAGTTGCGATCGACGAGGCCTTGCGTGACTACGTGGTCCAGCTCGTTTACGCGACCCGGCGGCCGGCTGCCTACCGGATGCCCGAGCTGCAATCGTTGCTGGCGTTCGGCGCCTCGCCGCGGGCGAGCATGGCGCTCGCCCAGGCCGCCCGCGCCCATGCGTTCCTCCAAGGCCGGGCGTTCACGACGCCGGACGACGTGAAGGCGCTGGCGCACGATGTCCTCCGGCACCGGATCGTGACCACCTACGAAGCGGACGCCGAGGAGCTGACGACGGACGACCTGGTCGACCGCGTGCTGCAAGGGGTCGACATCCCGTAGGCGGGGGCAGGAGGAGGCAGAGGTTGATGTTCTGGCGCCGTCGGAAGCAATCGCCCGCTGCATCGTCCGGCGTCCCTGCGCGCCCCGGCGGGATCCCGCCTGAACTGCTCGAACGGGTGCGCGCGATCGAGATCCGCGCGCGGCGCTTGGTGAACGACCTCTTCCTCGGCGAATATCAGGCCGTGTTCCGGGGGAAGGGCGTCGAGTTCGATGAGTTGCGGCCGTATGTGGTCGGCGACGATGTGCGCTCGATCGACTGGAAGGCGTACGCGCGCCAAGGCCAACCGTTGATACGCCGGTATCGCGAAGACCGCGACCTGACAGTGATGTTCGTGGTCGATGTCAGCGCCTCGCAGGGCGTGGGCGTGCATGCGCAAACGAAGGGTGAGCTCGCCGCCGAAGTTTGCGCGGTGCTCGCCCTCGCCGCCATCCGGAATAAGGACCGGGTCGGTCTCCTCCTCTTTGCGAGCAAACCCGAGCGCTACGTGCGGCCTGCGTCGGGTGCGACGCACGTGCTGCGCGTCGTGCGGGAGGTGCTCTGGTCGCGGCCGGAGACGCGCGGGACCGACATCGGCGCGGCGATGGAGTACCTGACGGGCGTCCAGCGCCGCCGGGCGACGGTCTTCGTGGTCTCCGACTTCCTCTCCAGCGGCTACGCGAAAGAGCTGCGAGCGGCGGCCCGCCGCCACGACATCATCGCCGTCTCTGTCCGCGAGCCGCTCGACGGCGAGCTGCCCGACGCCGGCTTGATTACCGTGACGGATGTGGAGACGGGCGAACTGCGCGAGGTCGATTCTGGTGATGCCCGAGTCCGCGCCGCCTACGCGGCCCAGACGCGCTCGATCGACGACGACCGGCGCCGCCTGTTTGGCGAGCTCGGGATCGACGAGATCCCGCTCGTCGTGGGCCTGGACTTCGTCCCGGCTCTGCTCCGTTTCTTCAAGAAGCGGTCGGTGGCAGCGGCATGATGTTCGCCCGAGCCGCCGTCCTCATGCTCGCCCTCGTTTTGGGCGCCCTAGGGGCGGGCTCTGGGGCCGCGCGCGCAGACGATGGCGACGCAGCGCGCTTGGCGGCGTCGAGCGTCTTCATCGGGCAGCGCGCGGGCCTGACGATCGAGGTCGTCGCGCCCGCGGGGGCGACGGTCGAGCTCGACCCACTGAACGAAGCCTGGGCCGGCGTCGAGGTCGTCCGCCTGGGCGACCAGACGGAGGAGCCCGTGGCTGGCGGTGTCCTCCATCGCATTGAGCTCGTCGTGGCGCCATTCCGGCCGGGTGCGGGCGCCTTTCGCCCCGCCGTGGTTATCGTCCAAGCTGGCGAGGTCACGCCGCGGCTCCTCCCGGAGCTGCGCTGGGAGGTCGTCCCGACGCTTCCGGACGACGCGCCCCTCGAGCTGACGCCTCTCGCCGCCGCCCGCGAAGTCGCCGGCGCGGAGTCGCCGTTCCTCAAGCCGGGCCTCGCGCTCGCGGCGATTGCCGCGGTCGTCGCGTTGGCGCTGGGGTGCGCGGGAATTGTGCGGTGGGTCCGATCACGTCCGCCGAAGGCCGTCGCAGCCGCGCCCGTGCCGTTCGCGCCGGTGGACTTGGGTTCGGCGGAGTCGAGCATCGACCGCGACCCGGTTGGCGCCTACCGGTCGCTGGCTGTGTATGTCCGTACGGCGCTGGGGCGCCGCTACGCGTTCCCAGCGCACGCGATGACGACCCACGAGCTCAAATCCCGGATGGAGTCGTTCGGTGTGGACCGCTGGCAGGCCCGTTTGGTGACAGGGCTGCTGGAGGAGTGCGATGCCGTCGTCTACGCGGGCTATCGCCCCGCCGCGGAACGCCGCCAGGCCGACCTGACGATGGCGCGCGAAATCGTCGAGGCGGTGACCTGATGGAGTTCGCGGCGCCCTGGCTGCTTGCGTCGGCCATCCTGGCCATCCCGGTGCTGCTCGTTGCGCGCCGCCGCCCAGGCCGGGGATATGTGCTGCCTTCGGGGGGCGCGCTGGCCGCGGCGCCGAAGTCGTGGCGCATCCGGCTGCTCCCGTTCCTCCCGTTGCTGCGGGCGGCCGCGGTGGTGCTGCTCGCAGTCGCGGTTGCCGGACCGCGCGTCGGCGACGCGAACGCCGTCGTCCGCGCCGAGGGCATCGACATCGCGCTCAGCTTCGACCTTTCGAGCTCGATGACTGCCGCGATGGGCGAGACCACGCGCCTGGAGGCCACGAAGGACGTGATCCGCGCGTTCATCCGGGAGCGCGACGACGATCGGATCGGCGTCGTGGTCTTCCAGCGCGACGCGCTCGCGCTTTCGCCGCCAACCCTCGACTACGAAGCGCTCGATAAGCTGATCGAGGACCTCCGCTCCGGGATCTTGCCCGATGGCACGGGGATCGGCGTTGGGCTTGGCGAAGCGGTGAATATGCTCCGGGAGTCCACGGCGGCCAGCCGGGTGGTCGTCCTGCTGACCGATGGGCAACATAACGCCACCTCGCTGCCGCCCGAGCAGGCCGCCGAGCTGGCCCAGGCGCTCAACATCCGCGTCTACACCATCGGCGTCGTCACGAACGCGCGGAACCCCGGTGGCGAGGTCGACGAGGCGCTCATGAAGCGCATCGCGGAGGAGACGGGCGGCAAGTACTTCGTCGCGGACACGCAGGAGTCGCTCCAGGAGGTGTACGACGAGATCGGCAGGCTCGAAAAGAGCGCTGTTGGCCGGGACCGCTTCCAGCGGTTCGATGAGCTCGCTTTCTGGTTCCTTGTGCCAGCCGGTGCGCTCTTGCTGCTCGACCTCGTGCTCCGGGCGACCTGGCTGCGGAGGAACCCGGCATGAGCTTCGGACAACCCTGGCTGCTCGGCTTGCTGGTGTTCATCCCGTTGGCGTTCGGGCTTTGGGTG
>JBJXFX010000086.1:0-24855 GCA_046152925.1 Dehalococcoidia bacterium | reverse complement strand
TTTACTTCAACCGCCGGAACTCCTCCTCGCTGATGCCGAGTTGTTTGAGAATCGCATAGTAGAGTGGGCCGCCAATTTCACGGCTGCCGTGAAACGGAACGGTTGTGACGCGCCCATCGGGGTGGGTCATGGTTACGTGGCTGCCCTTCTGGTCACGGATTCGGAATCCGAGCCGTTCTGCCACGGCGATCAGTTCCCGTGCCCTAGCTGGCAAAGGGGACCAGTTCTTTGATGTCCTCGGGGAGGATGCGACCGTCCTGGTCGTAAATTTCGGCGATCATCGAGAACACGTGCGCGAGCTCGGTCTGGGCTTCCTCTGGGCTCTCGCCGAGGGCCTGACAGCCATCGATCGCGGGGACGTACGCCCACCACGTGGCGGAGTCGTTCGGCGCGACGACGACCGTGTAGTCCTCAAGCCGCTTCATGACCGCCATCCTACCACGGTCGCCAGAGCCTCAGGAGCGCGTTTTCTTCGCCTCAAGGGCCGCTTGCGCCCGCGCCGCGATGCCGGCCGCGTCGAGCTGATACAGCTTCCGCATGGTGGTCTGGGGGCCGTGGTCGACGATGCTGTCGGGCATTGTCAGGGCGTCGAGGAACTGGCCGCCTAGCCCGTGGTCGGCCAGGGCAGCGAGCACAGCCTCGCCAAATCCGCCAGCGCGGACGTTCTCTTCCGCCGTGAGGATACCGCCAGTGCTTCGCGCCAGCTGTGCGAGCAGCTCTTCGTCGAGCGGCTTCGCAAAGCGCGCGTTGACCACGGTCGCCTGGATCCCGGCCTCTTCAAGGGTGTCGGCCGCCTTCATGCACTCCATGACCGGCGCGCCGAAGCCGACGAGCGCGATGTCGGGCCCTTCCCGCAGGACCTCCGCTTTGCCGATCGGGATGGCTTGCATTGGGAGGTCGACGGGGGCGCCGGGGCCGCTGCCCCGCGGATAGCGCAGGGCGAACGGCCCTGTTTCGTGCATCACGCCGGTGTAGAGCAGGTCGCGAAGCTCGCGTTCGTCCTTCGGCGCAGCAATGACCATGTTCGGCAAGCAGCGCAGGTAAGAGGTGTCGATGAACCCCTGGTGGGTCTTGCCGTCGTCGCCGACGAAGCCCGCGCGGTCCATCGCGAAGACCACCGGGAGGTTCTGGACGACCACGTCGTGGACGATCGAGTCGAAGCCGCGCTGAAGAAAGGTCGAATAGATTGCCGCGATCGGCCGGATCCCTTGCGTCGCGAGGCCCGCGGCGAAGGTCACGGCGTGCTGCTCGGCAATCGCCACGTCGAACACTCTGCCGGGATGTTTCTTGGCGACGGGCGCCAGCCCAGTGCCTTCGAGCATCGCGGCCGTAATCGCGACGACGCGCGGGTCCGATTCGATCAGTTCCTGCGTGGCCTGGGCGAACACCTGCGAGTAGGTGGGCAGCGGCGCGGGCGTGCCGGGCGCAGCCTCTTTCTTCAGCCAGAAGGTGCCAGAGTGGCTCTTGATTGGGTCTGCCGCGGCCTCGGGGATGCCGTGGCCCTTTTCCGTCAGGATGTGCAAGAGGACGGGCCTGCCAGAGACCTTCTTTATCGCGCGGATGGTCTCTTCAAGCTCCTCGATGTCGTGCCCATCGACGGGGCCGTAGTACTCGAAGCCGAACTGCTCCCAGAATGACGACGGGACGAGCAAGTCGCGCATGGAGTTTTTCACGCGCTTCGCGGCGTCCCATGCCTGGCGGCCCAACGGCAAGTGTTCGACGATTGAGCCCACTTCGCGCTTCGCATTGCGGTAGAGGGGGTCGACGCGGAGCTTGTTGACGTTCTTCGAAAGGGCTCCGACGTTCGGCGAAATCGACATCGCGTTGTCGTTGAGGATGACCATGAATTTCTTGGCGTGGAGGTGGCCAGCGTGGTTCATCGCTTCGAGGGCCATGCCAGCGGTCATCGCGCCGTCGCCGATGACCGGGATGACCCAGTTGTCCTCGCCACGGAGGTCGCGGCCAACGACCATGCCGAGGCCGGCGGAGATCGAGGTGCCGGCGTGTCCGGCGCCGAAGGGGTCGTGCTCGCTTTCGTTCCGGTCCGCGAAGCCTGAAAGGCCTTGGTATTGCCGGATCGTCGACATGCGATCTTTTCGGCCAGTGAGGATCTTGTGGACGTAGACCTGATGCGAGACGTCCCAAAGGATCTTGTCAGACGGGGAGTCGAACTGACGGTGCAGTGCGATCGAAAGCTCGACGACGCCGAGGTTCGAGGCGAGGTGGCCGCCGCCGCCGATGCATTGGACGGTTTCGACGAGGAAGTCGCGGACTTCCGTCACGAGAGCGCCGAGTTCGTCGTAGGAGAGCGAGCGCAGGTCGGCCGGGCCGTTCACCTGGTCGAGGAGTTTGGTCATGGGCGGGCCTCCACCATCGGCAGCTCGATGAGGGTCGTTGATTCAGCGGCAGTAATCACGGGTGTGAGGGCCGCGGCGAGTGCACGGTCCGCGGCCCGTGCGCCGCGAGCGAGCGAAAGGTAGCCCGGCCAATGCCGCGGCTGCGTGATGGCCTGGCGGACAACTCGCCGGTCGGCGGTTGATGCATCCCAGGCGGCGAGCGCCGGCGGGAGTGCGCGGCTGGCCGGGTCGACAACGGCGCGCAGCGCAATCCAACTGACGCCCGCGGAGGCAGCAGCAGCGGCGATGCCCCAGCTCTCCATGTCCACTCCCCCGGCGCCGTGCTCGTTCCACAGCGCCGTCTTCTGTCCTACGGTGGCGGCTGGATGGTCTAGCGTCAGTAAGCGCGAATACACGAAGCGTACGCCGGCTTCCGTCAGTCTGCGGCGGGCTTCGTCCATCAGGTGGCGATCGGGGTCAAGCAGGCTGCCTGCTTTGTCCCGGATCTGGCGCCCGAGGATGACCGTGCCGGGGCCCGCGGAGGGGTCGAGGCCGCCGCAATAGCCCGCGATGATCACGATGTCCGGCCGGTCGGCGCGAATGCGACGGGCGACGCGCTCGCCCGCCTCAGCGCCAGGGCCACAGAGGGCTGGCTTGCGGACGCGCGCCAGCGCTTTCGCCTCCCGGCGCGTTGGGGTGACCAAGAGGAGCTTCATGAAGCCTTGCGGCCCACCACGGTCGCGAGGCCAGCCCGGAGGCCCTCGAGGGGACTGCGCATCGTCTCCGAGACGGCCGTCGCCTCATAGCCGCAGTGCGCCATGCAATTCGTGCAGCGCGCGTCGCGTCCGTAGCCATACCGGTCCCACTCGGTCTCTTCCATGAGCTGCGCGAACGTCGGGACGTAGCCTTCGTTCATCAGGTAGCACGGCCGCTGCCAGCCCATCACGGTCCGGGTGGGGTTGCCCCAGGCCGTGCACTGCATCGCGACTTTACCCTGGAGAAACTCCAGGAAGATCGGCGTGTGCGTAAAGTTCCATCGGCGCCGGTCGGGCAGGGCGAGAATGTCGCGGAATTTCGCGATCATCTGGCCGCGCTCCATAAAGACCTGCTGGTTGGGCGCCTTTGGGTAGTCATAACCCGGCGAGACGATGATCCCGTCGGTCTTCAAGTCGTCGCTCAAGAAGTTGAACAGCTCGCGCATATCGCCGGTGGAGCTGCTGGCGAAAACCGTCGTGTTCGTGGTGACCCGGAAGCCGGCGGCTTTGGCATCCCGAATCGCCTTGACGGCTTTGTCGAAGACGCCCTTGCGGTCGACCATTTCGTCGTGGAGGTCGCGCATCCCGTCGAGGTGGACGGTGAACGAGAAGTACTTCGATGGCTTGAGCTTCGGGAGCCAGCGGTCCATCAGGATCGCGTTCGTACAGAGCGTGACGAACTTTTTGCGCTCAATGAGGCCCGCGACGATCTGGTCGATCTGTGGGTGGATCAGCGGTTCGCCGCCTGCGATGGAGATCACTGGGGCGCCGCATTCCTCGGCCGCCGCCCAGCACTCTTCAGGCGTGAGGTAGGTGCTGAGGACTTCCTCGGGATGTTGGATTTTGCCGCAGCCTTCGCAGGCGAGGTTGCAGCGCCAGAGCGGTTCCAGCATGAGGACGAGCGGGTAGCGTTTCTTTCCCTGGAGCTTCTGCTTGAGGATGTAGGAGCTGACCGCGATCGCTTGTGCCGCCGGGACGCCCATGTTCAACCTCCCGAAGCCCCGGTGCGTGGGGGCCCTGAAGCCAGGGATCGTACATGCACCAACCGCGCGGCGCGAATGCCGCTCCGCACTGCCGACTCCATCGTCGCTGGCCAGCCCGTGTCGGTGTAGGCGCCCGCGAGAAAGAGCCCGGCGATGGGCGTCTCATTCCCCGGCCGGCTGAGGCCGGGCGCCGGGATGAAGGTCGCATGTGGCTCCTTGGTGACGTCCCAACGCACGATCGTGGCCCCCGCGCATCCGGGGATAGCCCGGCGAAGCAGCGGTTCGAACATGGCGCGAAGGGCAGTTGGGGTCATGGATGTCGCCGAGGTGGCGTCGCTGAGCGAGATCACCAGGCGGTGATCGCGGGGCGCGTCTGCCAGGTCGAGCACATCCCGGTTGAAGGCCCATTGCAGCGGCGAGCCGGCGAACGCGGCGAACGGCCAGCGGGCCACCGGCCGGTCGAAGGCGACGTGGAGGTTGACGATTGGCGCGGTGGGGAGCGACGCCGCCGCTTGGATGTACGGCAGGGTGGCAAGGCTTGGCCCGGCGGCCTCCGCCAGCGACTCGTTCGCGACCGCGAGGACGACGGCCTCCGCTGCGACGCCCTCGCCCGTGGTCAGCCGGACGCCTGAGGCCGCGTCGCCGGCCCACAAGACCTCGGCGCCGCGCGCCCGGACGCGCACGGCGCCGCCCCTCGCCTCGATGTATCGCACCGCGGGATCGCCGTGGAGTTGGCTGAGAGGGGCCCGCGACACGCCGAGCGCGGCGTGGCTCCGGTGTTCCAGAAAGCCGTGCCGGATGACGAAGAGCGCGTCGCCGGCGTCCACCACCGCGGCGCGGCAGTTCATCGTCGGGACGATGAGGAAGTCCCAGAAGCGCTCGATGGTGGACGGCGCTTGGCCGCGCTCGGCCAGCCACGCGGCGAACACCTGTCCGCGGGCGTGCCCCTGAAGTCGTTCGCCGCCGCGCCAAATGGCGAGGAGCAGGCGGCCCGCTTGGAGCTTTTCACGCGCTCCAAGATGCCGGTAGCGGAGAAAGGAGCCGCCGAGGTGGAGCGGCGCCGGGAGCGCCGCCGCCGCGATCTGCGACTCCCGGCCATCGCCATCGAACACCGGGACGCGGAGGAGATGCTGGCGATAGGTCAGCCCGAACGTGCCCAGCTTCTGGAGAAAGCCGGCATAGGCGGTCGTGCAGCCCATGAACACGTGTTGCCCGTTGTCGCGCCAGCCGAGCGCCGATTCCACGGCGTATGCCTTGCCGCCAACCCAGGGGCGCGACTCGAGCACCGTGACGCGATGGCCGAGGTCGCTCAGCTCGCAGGCGGCGGAAAGCCCAGCCAAGCCTGCCCCAACAACGACGACTTTCATCGTTTCCGCGGGATCAGCGCTGCATCGACCCAGAGCTTACCGATGTTGCCCAGCTTGGCGGCGGTGCTCAGGCTCACGCGCTCGGAGAGCACGTCGTAGTTGCGCTTTTCGATCCGCTTGAGGATCTCGAAGTAGATGCCCTGAAGGACGTTCACGCACATTCGGGAGCGGACGTCGAGCAACGGCCGGAGCCGCCGCCCACTACGGAAGTAGCGCCGCGCCCGCTCGCCTTCAAACGCCATGAGGTCGCGGAAGCGGGCGTCGTAGGTCCCCGCGAGGATGTCGGCGTCGGTCAGGTTGAACTTCGCGAGTTCATCCTGCGGGAAGTAGACGCGTCCGCGGGCGGCGTCTTCTTTCACGTCGCGCATGATGTTGACGATCTGGAGGCCGATGCCCATGTGGGTGGCAAAGTCCTTGGCCCGCGGGTGGCCGCCCGTCCCGAAGACGGACGTACAAATCAGGCCGACCATGGAGGCGACGCGGTAGCAATACTGGTAAAGCTCGTCCCACGTCTGGTAGCGGGTCTTGGTGAAGTCCATCTCGACACCGTTGATCAACTCTTCGAAGTACTCCACCGGGATGTGGAACTCGTCGAAAGCCGCGCCAAGCGCCGTAAAGAGCGGCCCTTCTCGGTCGCCAGCGGCGCAGGCGTGGAGGCGGTGCCGTGCACCCCGCAGCTGGGTCTCCTGGTCGAGGCCGTCGGTCAACTCGTCGGCGATGTCGTCGACGTAGCCGCTAAACGCATATGCCGCGTAAATAGCGTCGCGTTTCACCTCGGGGAGGATCGCAAAGGCATAGTAGAAGTTCTTCGCGCGCTCCTTGGTGTAGGCCTTACACCAAGCGCGCGCCTCGACGAGGTCGACGGCGCCGCTGGAGGAAGTGATCGCGCCCGGTTCGAAGGTCGGGTTTTGGTAGACCTGTGGCGCGGGGGCGGCGGCCTGTTGTGCCATGACGATCTCCCGAAGGGTGCCGGTGATGGGCGGGATTGTAACGTCCCTGCTGCCTGCGGTTTACCCTGCGCGGGCAGCCCGGAGCTGCTTCGCCAGCGCTTCGAGTAGCCGCCACGCGATCGCGCCGTTCTTTTCCACCATCGGACGAAATTCCCAGAGGGTGAGGCCGTAGCAGCGAAGGGCGCCGGCCGCGGTCACCGTGGCGGAGCGTGGCCCTCCGTCGATCAGCGCGAGCTCGCCGAAGAAGTCGCCGGGCCCGAGCCGGGCCTGCTCCTCGCCCTTGATCGTCACGATCGCTTCGCCCGACTCGATCAGGAAGAAGGCAGCGCCGCCCGAGCCTTCCATCAGCACGGTTTCGCCGTCAGTGAATCGGCGCTCCTTCAGCAGGCCCGCGACCTCGGCCGCCTGTTTCGGGTCCAGGCCCGCAAACAGCGGCACGCTGGTGAGCGCTTTGATGGGATTGGTGCGGGTCTGGGTGCCGTTGGCCGCTTCGGGCTTCGCGTTGCCGGTGGTCACGGCCCGACACTGGAGCAGATAGAGACTGCCGCCCGCGATGGCCCACTCGATGTCCCGGCGCGGTCCATAAACGCCTTCGCACAGTGTGGCGAGCCCGTCTAACTCCTTCAGCTGGGGGTCGCTCAGGCAGAGCGCGGCGACGCGGTGCAAAGGCACCTTCTCCTCGACCGTGCCACCCGCGCCGTCTGACCGGAGCACGATCCGCTTCTTCCCCGGCTTGCGTTCAACAACTTCCCCACCGCGGGCGACCCGGAAGTTGTCCGGGATGACCAGGGCCGCGACGACGACCTCCCCAAGGCCCCAGCTTGCCTCAATGAGCCGTTCGTGCTCCCCGGTGATGGGGTTCTCAGTGAACATCACCCCGGCAACCTCGGGGTCCAACAACGACTGGACAACGACGCCGACGCTTGGCCGCGTCATTAGGCCGACGCGTTGCCGGTAGGAGATCGCGGAGTCGGAGTTGGCGGACCACCAGACATCGCGGACGGCCGAGGGGATGTCGTCCAGCGTCTTCACGTTCAGTAGCGTGAGGTGCTGACCAGCGAAGCTTGCCGCGGCGCCGTCCTCATCGACCGCGGACGAGCGCACGGCGAACGGAGGAGGCACGTCGCCCGCTGCCTTGAGCACCTTGGCGATCGCCTTGGCGTCGCCGGCCGCTACGGCTTCGACGATGTCACCGGAAAGCGCGATTCCGGGCGGGACCGGCAGTCCCGCCCGGATGGCCTCGCCCAAGCCGACGGCCTTGGACCCATACAGCGCTGTCTCCCGGGCTTTCGCGAGGGGGACGGCCTTTTTCATGCGATGACCTTCACTTCGCCGTTCGTGCCGTCCACGCGGATACGCGCTCCGTCGGCGATGCGGACCGTGGCGTCCCGCGTACCGACGACGCCGGGGATGCCGTATTCCCGGGAGACAATAGCCGAATGCGACAACAACCCGCCGTTGTCGGTCACGATCGCGCCGAGGAGCGGGAGGAGGATGTTGAAGGCTTCGGTCGTTGCCTCAGTCACGAGGATGTCGCCCTGCTTGATCCGGCCAAACTCCGCGGGGCCGGAGATGCGGCGCGCCGGGCCTTCGTAGACCCCAGGGCTAGCGGCGAGGCCGCGAAGCGTATCGTCGTCGTGCGCGGCCTCGGAGCTTCCGAAGACTTGGCCGAGCGAGATCATCATCGCTGCCATGAGCCGGCCCATGGCGGGCGGGAGCGCCGAAAGGTCGGGCGGAGGCATGGCCTCGCCAAGGGCGGCGGGCGCGGACTTGGCGCTGCGGTTCAGGCGGTCAGCGGTGCGGGCGGCCAGCTCAGCCCCCGCCGGTCCGCCTCCGGCGAGCAACGCCTGCATCTCATCCAGGCTCGCTTCAACGATGTCCTCGGGTTGCCCGATTCGGCCGGCCGCGGCGAGGCGCTTGCCTGCGGCGAGTGCCGCCCGGCGCATCAGGCCGGAGGCCCAGATATCGCTGTAAACACCGCGCTCGTCCCGGAGCCGGTACATGAGGCGCGCCTCGCCGAGCACGTCATCGAACAAGGCCTGGTGCTCCGGTGGGACCAACGCCCGGACGGTCGCAATCCGGTCGGCGACATCCCCGGCCGGTGCGGCGCCACCGCGGACGGCGGCCCGCATCGCCTGGACGAGCGAGTCTGGCAATTCAAGTGCGCGTGGTTCGCAAATGTCGAAGCCATCGAGAAGCCGGTTTCCAACCAGGTCAAGGTATCCGGCGACGGCGGCGCCCGTGGCGCCGGGCAGCTCCCGCAGGGCATCCAGGGTCTCTTGGCCTTCGGCTTCCGCGTCGAGGATCGCGCGCGCGGTCTCGTCGCCAGCGATCGCCGTCACGAAGCTCTCGAACTCGTCCGAGCCGCCCTTCGAGACGGTCGCGGTGCCCCTCAGGAGGCCAAGCAACTCCGAAGGAGGCAGCCCGGTCCAAGCCCCCGCGTGGGCAAGGAAGTCCCCGGTCGGGAGGACGGCCGAGGCCGTGAACTTCATGTGCTGCGTGATCATCGCCGAATGATGGTCGCGGCAACGGACGAGGTACGCGGAGAGATCGGCGTCCGAAAGTGTGTCCGCGTCCACCGCTTGGATGGCGCGGTGGGCGGCGACGGCCGCCGGCTTAGCGACGTTGTCCCAGAGCGCCAGTTGTTCGCGCCAGACCTTGTTGGCGAAGACTTCTTCGGCCCGGCCCATGCGCCGGGGGATGTCCGCTTCGGGCGGCGGCAGGATCTGGTTGTAGCCAATCCGGTTGACGTACTGGCACTGGAGGCCGCCGATCATCAGGCCGTAGAACTCGGCGAAGTCCGAGGTGCCCTTCACGAATGCGGGCGGGTGCGTCTCAGCCCAGTAGCGCGTCGCCGGCCGCGGAAAGTGCACGGGGTCCTGGTCCCAAGGTCCAGGACCTGGGGCTTCAAACACCAAATCACCGGGGTTCGGACTCGTCATCGCGGGGCCCTCCTTAGCTTGATGATGCGACAGACCACCCACCCCGCGGTCGTCGGCGGGCAGCGTATTTCCGATCGGTGTGGTACCGCAAGCTTCGTCCAGAGGCTCCCACAAACTTGCAACGTCGCCCGATCACACAGCGCGCTCAGAAGCCAGCCTTCATCCTCAGCCCGGCGGTGAGCGCCACTCTCGCCTTTCGGGGCTTGGAGATGCGTGGACGACTCGTCAGCACGTCGTAGCGGGCGGCCGTGATGGCGTTGAGGATCGCTTCGCCGCCGAGCCGGAACAGCCGGACATCCGCGCGCGCCCGCCGATCGATGAGCGCGTCGAGCTTCGCGCCCGTTGCGAAGAAGCCGCGCGCCCGTTCGACTTCGAACAGCATCAGCCGCCGGAACTCGGGAGAGACGCGGCCGTGGGCGATGTCCTCCTCCCCAATGCCGAACCGGACGAGGTCCTCCTGTGGGAGATAGACGCGGCCCTTTTCCCAGTCGACAGAGACGTCTTGCCAGAAGTTCGCGAGTTGGAGCCCGATGCAGGTCGCGTCGGCGAGGGCGTGGCGCTCTGGGTCGTGGTAGCCCAGGACGTGGAGCACCATGCGCCCGACGGGCGTGGCGGAGTGGCGGCAGTAGCCCAAAAGGTCGTCGAAGGTGGCGAAACGAGTGATCCGCTGGTCCATGCGGTTCGCTTCGATCAGGTTGAGGAACGGCTCCGGTGGGATGCGGAACTGGTCGATGGTCCGGCCCAGCGCGACGAACAGGGGCTGCTCCCGGATGCCTTCGTAGGAGCGGACGAGCTCGCGTTCCCAGTCGTTGAGCTGGGCGACGCGGTCGCCCTCCGCTTCGTCGCCAAGGTCATCCGTCCACCGGCAGAACGAGTACAGCGAGGCGAAATGGGGCCGTAGCTCGGCCGGCAGGACCCAGGAGATGACGGTGAAGTTTTCCTGATGCGCCTTGGCGTAGGCGGCGCACCACGTATCGGCCTCGGCGATCGACGTCGTCACCCCAGCGGGTCGCTTTCGGGCGTGTGGATCGGTGCGCCGTCGACCAGACGGCGGTAGCGGCCCAGCGCCCAGAGCGGCCAGTACTGCCGGTAGAGGTGGTAGTTCAACATAAAATCACAGGGGAAGCCCGTGCCCGTGAATTCTGGTTCGTCCCAGTTGCCGTCCCTCCCGAGTGTCGCAATGAGGTATCGGACCCCGCGCTCCGTCGACGTGGCCGTCACTCTCCCGGCGGCGAGCAGGGCGAGGAGCGCCCACGAGGTCTGCGAGGGCGTGCTCGGTCCAACGCCCGGCTGGCCGCCGGGCTCGTACGATGTGCACGATTCGCCCCAACCGCCGTCCGGGTTCTGGTGCTGTTCCAACCAGGAGACGGCCCGAGTCATTCTCGGGCCCTTCGGGTCTTCGCCGGCGGCCGCGAGGGCGGGGAGCACGGCGCCGAGCCCGTAGACGTAGTTTACGCCCCAACGGCCCCACCAGCTCCCGTCGGGCTGTTGGGTGCGCTCCAAGTAGCGAAGGCCGGCGGCGACCCGCGGGTCGGCCGGGCGCTGGCCATCGAGCAGCAGCCATTCAAGCACGTGGGCGGTGACATCCTCGGTCGGCGGGTCGAGGGTGGCCCCGAAGTCGGCGAACGGGATCTTGGTCATGAACTGTTTGTCGTTGTCTTTGTCGAAGGCGCCCCAGCCGCCGTTGCGCGACTGCATGGCGAAGAGCCACGACCGGGCGCGGTCAACGGCGCCCTGCGTGTCGCCCAAGCGCAGGAGACGAAGCGCGAGCAGCACCTCGGCGGTGTCGTCGGTATCGGGGTACAGGTCGTTGGTGAACTCGAACGCCCAGCCGCCCGGTTCCACGTCTTTGACTTTCACGCACCAGTCACCCGGCTTTCGGACCTCCTTGGAAAGAAGCCAGCCGCCGGCGCGGAGGAGGCGTGGGTCGTCGGCCGCGAGGCCCGCCTCCCGCAGGCCGGTGACCGCGAGGCAGGTGTCCCAGATAGGTGAGAGGCACGGTTGGACCGTGAAGGTCCCGTCGCGGTACAGCCCGAAGTCGTTGAGGAGGCCGTGGATGCCCTTCGCCACTACGGGATCGTCGTTCGCATACCCTCGGCACTTGAGGGCGATCAGGGAGTAGACCCACGGCGGCTGGATGCCGCCCCACGAACCGTCAGCCTCCTGGTGCCCCACGATCCATCGTTCGCAAGCCTCCAAGGCGCGCTTGCGGAGGGGCTTCCAGGGGATCCGCTCGTGGAAGCGCAGGAGCTGGTCGGCGGCGACGAAGCAGTTGCGCCAGGTGAGCGGCTTTCGGTCGCGCTTGAAGGCGATGGTCGAGCGCCCCTTGGAGTCGAGGAAGAGTTCGGCGACCCCCCGGCTTTCGGGGATGCTCACGACCGGCTTATGCGCCCAGACGACCAGAATCGCGACGATCGTCGCACGCGCCCACGAGGCGAACTCGTAGATGGTGAAGGGCGACTTGTCCGGGAAGAGGATCATCTCGGGGGCCATCACGGGGAGCGCATCCCAGTCGAACTGTCCGAAGAGCGCGAGCCAGAGCTTCGTGAAGATCCGTGCCGACTCGGCCCCACCATTGGCGCGGATGAAGGCGCGGGCGCGGTTCATCTCGGGCGATTCGGGGTCGACACCGGCTAACTTCAGCGCAAAGTACGCCTCAGTGGTGACGCTTAGGTCGCCAGGTCCGCCGTAGTAGACGGGCCACGAGCCGTCGGGCAGCTGACGCTTGAGGATGTAGCGGCAGAGCTTCGCCCAGCGCCCGGCCTCACCGATCCCGAGGAAGTGCTCAAGGAGCAGATGTTCTGAAGCCATCGTGACGTTGGCTTCGAGCTCCGCCCACCAGTACCCGTCGGCATGTTGGAGGGACAAGAGGTAGTCCGAGGCTCGCTCGATCGTCTCGTCGAGTTCGAAGATCCTCGCCCGCGTCCCGATCGGGGCGCCGGTCTTTGTCCGGACGGTGCTCTCAGCCATCTCGTCGTACCGACCTCCGTCTTGGCCGCAGATTGTGCACCAGATCGACCGTTCGTTGGTAGAGACCTTGAGCTGATCCGGTGGATATCGCGTAGAAGCACTCTGTCGCGAGGCGCCGGGACGCCGAGCGGCTCCGACCCGACCCCTCCAGCTTTGGTGACCGATAGATAGCCTGGCGGTATAGCTCGGCGTCTAATGTGCGCAAAGTTCACCTAGCACGCCGCCGGCATGTTAGAGACGATCCCTATCGATCCATACACCAAAGACTGGAGATCGCCCACCATGATCCGCAAGATCGTCTCCTGCCCCGCCTGCTCGCTTCGCTTCCTCTCGCGCCGGCCGCGGACTTACTGCCCTGGCTGCCATCAGTTGGTCGAGCCGGTCGCCGCTTAGTCGTCGCCTCTCGAGGCCACTCCCGCCAGCCTCGCGAGGTCCTTCGGGCGTCCCAAGTTGACGACGTCGTCGCGTGGGTCGCCGGGCGCGGCCCACGCGGCGAAGGCGCCCTCTAGGCCCGCCTTGCTAACGGCCGCGAGTTCGTGGACGTCGGCCGAGACGAAGGCCGCGACACTCGCCGGCCGGTCGAAGTAGCTCAGGCAATCCCGGACGCGCTGCTCCGGGTGCCACCGCTCGCCAGCGGGCGTGGGAGCGAGCATCGTCAGGAACCGGTCGAGGCCCGTGGACTCAATCTGACTCAAGGCGAGCCGATGTGGCTCGCGGGAGATGGCGCCCATCTCCACGCGCGCACCGCGGAGCCGGTCCAAGGCCATCCCAATCCCTTCGTGGACCAAGAGATGCTTCATCGCGCTGCGGGCGAAGAGCTCCCGGCAGCGCGCCTCCGCTGCGTCGCGTTGCGAGAGGTCGGCCAAGACGACGCCCAGGGCATGCCGCCAGGGCCGGTTGACGTATTCGGCGATGAGGGCCCGAGCATCGATGCGTGCTCCTGTGGTGAGGAGCACCGCTTGTTCCAGCGTGTTCGCCCAGGCGCGCGACCGGTCGAGCAGCACGACATCAAGGTCGAAGACGATGGCCTTGAGCCGAGGTGGCGGCCCCGGAGCGACGGGCTTCACGCGGGGGCGAACGCGGCCGCCAGCGCTTCCCGGTATTCCTCGGGCGTGTTGAAGTCCACGAGGCAGTCCGCCGTGCTCGGGATCTCCTGCACTTCCTTGATACGCCCCCGAAGGATGCCGCGAAGCCCGAAGTTTTCCTCGGTCACCGCCAAGAGCTCTGGGCGGAGCGACCCAGACAGGACGACCGGGTGACCATGGTGACCCTCGAAGCTGGGCCGCGTCGCGATGAACTCGGGCCGGTGCGCTTCGATGATCTGGCGGATGAGGGCGGTGGGGCGCGGTTGGTCGACGCTCAGGATGGTGATCGACTCGGCGTCCCGGTTGACCGCCTTCGCCCCGATCCGGAGCGACCCGGCGCGGCCGTGCTGATAGAGCGGGTTGAGCATCACGCGACAGTCCTCCCGCCGCATCTGGCGGTGGATGTCGTCGCCACGGAACCCGAGGACCACGATCACTTCGTCGACGCCGGCGGCCCGCAATTGCTGGACCTGATAGCAGATGAGGGGCTGACCGCCCCAATCGAGGAGGGCTTTCGGCTCCCCCATGCGCGTGGACATCCCGGCGGCGAGGACGATGCTTGACTTCATTTGAAGAAGTGTATGACGGGCTCCGGCGGCGGTCGATTGGAGCGCGTCTCAGGGGCGGCGGATCACCTTCCCGGCGGCCATGACGAAGCGGACGCGCTCGAGGGCGCGGAGATCCGTGGCCGGGTCGCCCTCGACGGCGATCAGGTCGGCCCGCTGGCCCGGGGCGACCGTCCCGCGGTCCCGGAGCCCAAGGTTGTGCGCGGCCTCGCTGGTGGCCAGCCGGAGGACATCGACCGGGGCCAATCCAGCCAGTTCGGCCAGGACCTGCATCCCGCCCGCGAGCGCCTCGTGTGGGACGCGCGGGATGCCGCAGTCGGTGCTCATGATAAGGGGCGCTCCCGACGCCGCGATCGCCGACAGGACGGCCGCGCGGCGTTGGCGGAGGCCGTCGTCGGGCCACAACCGGTAGCCGATGGAGACAGTCGGCGAGACGGCGATCCGCTTCTCGGCGATCTCGGCCATCAAGCCTTCGTCGAAGTCGATGCCCTCGGGCGACGAGAAGGTGCAGTGCTCGATCGAGTCCACGCCCGCGGCGACGGCGACGCGGATGCCCTCGGTCCCGTGGCAGTGGGCGGCGACTCGGCGGCGCAGGCGGTGCGCCTCTTCGACGCAGGCGGCCAATTCCTCGACGGAGTATTGGGCGGCGTAGGTGTTGGTCCCGCGCGTCATGTTGCCGCCCGTCGCCATGACCTTGATCCAGTCGACGCCAGCTTTGACGTGTTCGCGGACGGCTTTCCGTACTTCAAGGGGGCCGTCCGCCTCGCCGCCCATGAAGTGGCAGTGGCCGCCGGTCGTCGTGATTGGCGCGCCTGCGACGAGCAGGCTTGGGCCGGTGACCAGCCCGTCGGTGAGCGCTTCGCGCAGTTCGATCGAGAGGCCCGTGGGAGCGCCGAGGTCCCGGACGGTGGTAATCCCGGATTCGAGCATCTTCAGGCCGTTGGCCTGCATGCGCAGGAGCATGCGCTCCGGCGAGTCGTGGTCGTAGACGCTCCGCCAGTCTGCGCCGGCGTTAAAGCAGAGGTGGGCGTGTCCTTCGATCAGCCCAGGCAAGAGGGTGAGGCCAGAGAGGTCGACGGTCAGGTCGGCGCCAGCGTCTGACCCGACGGCATCGACCTTGGGGCCGTCCAGGACCACCGTTGCCTCGACGAGGGCCGTCCCGAGGCCATCCCAAACGCGGGCGCCGCGCAGGGCGGTGGTGGTCACTGTTCTTTTTCGCCGACGCCGCGCTTCCCCTCGAATGGGTTAACGACGCCGTATTCAGCGGTGAGGAGCTTGAGGAAGTCCCGCAGGGGCGGGGCAATGGCTCGGTTGCGCATGACGTGGACGCCGACTTCGCGCTGGGCCGGCTGTTCCATGTCCCGGATGTCGACCTTGACGAGCATCCCGGACGCGATCTCGCGGAGGATGCTGACTTCGGGCAGGATCGCGATGCCAAGCCCGGCCTCGACCATGTGCTTGGTCGCCTCCATCGAGTCGAGCTCCATCACGGATTCGGGGACGACTCCGGCGCGGAGGAAGGTCGAGTAGATCAACCCGTGGTAGCTGGAACTGCGTTCGAAGAAGAGGAAGGGCTCGCGGCCTGCTTCGGACATGAGCACGCGACCGCGCTGGGCGAACGGGTGCGCCGGCGAGACAACCAGTGAAAGGTCATCGTTATAGAGATGGAGGGATTCGACCTCGGGGTGCTGCGCGAGCCGCGTGATCGCCACGTGGATTTCGCTGGCGATCAGCTCTTCGACGATCTCTTCGGTGTTGCCAGTGCTGAGATGGATGTGGACGCGCGGGCGGACGGTCCGGAACTTCTTGAAAATGCTAGGGAGGACGTACGTGGCGATGCTGGACGAGGCGCCGATCCGGATGTTGCCGATGTCGCCGTGGCGGACGGCCTCGATCGCATCAGTGCCCTCCTGGACGGCCGTGAGCGCACGTTGTGCGTGGGGCAGGAAGGCGCGGCCCGCGTCGGTCAAGGTCACGCTTCGGCCGGTCCGCTCGAACAGGCGGTCGCCGATTTCGCGTTCGAGCGATTGGATGCGGGCGGTCACCGATGGCTGGGTGAGGAAGAGAGCTTCCGCCGCCCGGCTGAAGCTCCGGTAATGCGCAACCTGTAGAAAGGCTTCCAGCTGGGCAAGCTCGACGGAGGCTCCTCCTGTCATCGCTGGCCTCCGGAGGTTGGGCGCAGGCGCGGGAGCGCGGTTGATCGGCGCGCCCGGGTGCGGCCGGTGGGGCTCGAGGTTCGGCTAGCGTGACTTGGGACGCGCATCCGGTGGGACCACTCGCTTTCTGAGACTACGTGGGTTTAGCGGCGCTCCACGCCCCGCTTATACACCACGACATCCCCCAAGACACGCGCCTGGCAGGCGAACCGCAAGCGTGGGTCGTCCACGGCCCGCGGGCCTCGTTGCCGGATCACGTTCTGGCGTTCGTACCGGCCCATGGGCGTGAGCCGCGCAAGCCCCGAAATCACCTCGCAGGCGCAATTCGAACACTCGCCGTTCAACGCACAGCCAACAGGCCAGAAATACCCGGCCCGCGTCGCCGCTTCGACCAAGCTCTCGTTTGCTTCTGCTTCGAACTCGATATCGGCGGGCTCAACGCGGACGCGTGGCATGTGCACTGATTGTATCAGCTTTCATAAGCGCTCCCCCAACCTGGTGCTACACTCAACACCCGATGTTCGAAACGCTGACCGATAAGCTGCAGGGCGCTTTCCGCAAGTTCGGCTCCAAGGGGATCGTCACCGAAGAAGACCTCGACCAGGCGCTTCGGGAAGTCCGGATGGCGATGCTTGAAGCCGACGTGAACTTCAAGGTCGTCCGCGAATTCACCACGCGGGTGAAGGAAAAGGCGCTCGGCGCGAAGGTGCTCACAAGCCTGACGCCCGCCCAACAGGTGATCGACATCGTCCACGGCGAGCTTGTCGAGATGCTCGGCGGCGCTTCGCCGAAGCTGAACACCTCGATGCAGCCTCCCTCTGTCGTGATGGTTGTCGGCCTGCAAGGCTCCGGGAAGACGACGAGCATCGCCAAGTTGGCGAACCTCTTGAAGAAACAGGGCGAACGGCCGCTGTTGGTGGCCTGCGACATCTATCGCCCGGCGGCGGTCGACCAGCTTACCACCCTCGCGAAGAGCCTCGACATCCCGGTCCACCAAGAAGGGACGCAGGTCAACCCGCGGATCATCGCGAAGAACGCCCTCGAAATCGCGAAGCGCCAAAACAACACGCACCTGCTGGTCGACACAGCCGGCCGCCTGCACGTCGACGAAGACATGATGCAAGAGGTCGCCGACCTCCGGGCCAGCCTCGGCCCGGTGGAGGTCCTCTTCGTGGCCGACGCGATGGCGGGCCAGGACGCGGTCAACGCGGCCAAGGAGTTCCACGAGAAGGTCGGTACCACGGGGCTGATCCTCACGAAGATGGATGGCGACGCCCGTGGCGGCGCGGCGCTTTCGATCCGGAACGTGACCGGCGTGCCCGTGAAGTTCATCGGTACGGGCGAGAAGACGGACGCGCTGGAGCTCTTCCACCCCGACCGGCTGGCCGGCCGGATCCTCGGCATGGGCGACATGCTGACGCTCATCGAGCGCGCCAAAGAGACGATGGGCGACGAGGACACCGATAAGTTCGGCGAGAAGATGAAGCGGGGCACGTTCGACCTCCAGGACTTCGTCGAGCAGCTCCGCAAGGTCCGCAAGATGGGCCCGCTCGGCCAGTTGGTCTCGATGCTGCCCGGCTTCAACAAGATCAAGGCTCAGCTCAACGTCGACGAGATGGACGACAGCTTCTTCAACCAGGCGGAAGCGATCGTGCTTTCGATGACGAAGTGGGAGCGGCGCCATCCGGAGAAGATCGATGGCAAGCGCCGCCGGCGCATCGCCGCGGGTAGCGGGACGACGCCGCACGACGTGAACAACCTCCTGAAGCAGTTCTTCGAGGCGCGCAAGATTGCGAAGACGCTGAGCAGTGGCCGTTTCCCGATGCTGGGGAGGTAGGTGTGGCCGGGGATCCCAAGGCAGGCTGACGAGAGCCGCGGGCGCTGGCTCATCAAGCCTCGTCGAAACGCATGAGCCTCGATGAGCGTGGAGACGTACAAGGCTCATGAAACGCGATTTTATGAGCCTTGGCTCATTTGGCTCATTGACGATGGCGCCGGTTTGATTCGACCTGAGGTCCATTGCGGGAGCGTAGGATATGGCGACGCCATCGCAGAGGGAGGCGTGACGCGTCCGGGGGGATCGTGATGGGAGCGATGATGGGGCAGCGCGAGGCCCGATTCAGGCGGGCCGAGGAGGCCCTCTGGCGGCAGTTCGGGGCTACGCCTGTCGAGCGCACCGTGGACCTGCGGCGCGTGGGCTCGAAGGTCCGCATCCCGGAGATCGGGAGCGGACCAAGCGCCTGAGAGCCGGAACCGGGTGCGGTGCGGCGCGGCGGCCCTCATCCCCGGCCCTTCTCCCGACTCGCGGGAGAAGGGTGGTTATGTTCTCTAAATTGCTGAAACATTCACCCGCGGGGAGCCGCCGGTTTCTTTGGCGTTGTGCCGGGTGGCCGGGCGAATCTCGATGAGGCGGCGGAACACCTGCGGCGGGCGTTTGGGACATAACGTTGGTCGAACTGAGGCTGTCCGGGGTGGAGGTTGGACGCCGGTTTCGGCGTGGTGAGATGCGCTCGAGGGGCGACGGGGTGCGGCCCTCATCCCAGCGAAGCCACCCTTCTCCCGACTTCGCGGGAGAAGGGTGTGCGCGTTCTTTAGAGCTGGATGGCCCGCCTTCGCGGGCCATCGCTCGTGTGGTTTACGGGTCTATGCGGGCCGGATCGAGGCGATGGTGCGCCTCCAATCTCTTGAGCTCTTGAGTTGCACCCAGCCATTCGGCGTTAGGCACGCGATGCGTTAGGATGGCGGAGACTTTGTGAGACCAGGCCCGCCTGGGGAGATGTGCATGCTTCGTATTCGCCTTCGGCGGACCGGCAAGACCAAGAAGCCGTATTACCGCCTCGTCGTCGCCCATAAGCCAGACCGCCGCGACGGTGACTTCCTTGAGATTGTCGGGTCCTACGACCCCCACGCCGTCCCGCCCGTGGCCCAGGTGAACGCCGAACGGGTGCAGGCATGGATGGCGAAAGGCGCCCAGCCCTCCGAGGCGGCCGCCAAGATCCTCCGCCGCGCCGGCGTCCTTGAAGCCGCGAAGGAGTAACCAATGGCCAGCATGATGGCCGACCTCGTCGATTATCTCGCCAAAGCGCTCGTCGATAATCCGGACGAGGTCCGCGTGACCGAGACCGACGACGGCGGGCGCGTGGTCGTCCGCCTTGATGTCGCTGAAGGCGATTGGGGCAAAGTTATCGGCAAGGGCGGCCGCATCGCTTCGTCCTTGCGCTCCGTCGTCAAGGTTGCGGCCGTCCGTGAAGATGTCCGCGTCCAGTTGGAGATCGGCGACTGAGCGAGTCAACCGAGCCCGTCCCAGCCGAAGAGCCGCGCGCTGCGCCGCGTGGGCCGCGCCGCAAGCGTCCGCTTGCCCCTCCACAGCAGCCTCTTGTCGATGCGGTTAGCGTCAAGGATGCCCCTCGCCCGGGCTTTACCGCGGTTGGCATCGTCCAGCGTCCGCATGGCATCCGCGGCGAGATCCGCGCGACCGCATTCGCCCACGACGCCCCCAACCTCCAAGCCGGCCGGACCGTTTGCCTGCAGAGCATCTCGCGCCGGATCCTCCGCGCTCGCCCCTCGAAGGGCGTCTGGATCCTTCAGCTCGCGGGCCTCGGCCGCCGCGAGGAGGTCGAAGGGCTCTACGGGGAGCTTCTCGAAGCACGAGATGCCGATGTTCGCCGCGCGGACCCCGAGTCGTACTTCGTCCATGAACTGGTCGGGCTTCGTGTCGAAACGGTCGATGGCGAGGACCTCGGCACGCTCGTCGAGGTGCTGGAGACGGGGGCGAACGACGTTTACATCGTCCAGGGGCCTCGTGGCGAGGTTTTGATCCCCGCGATTGGCAGCGTTGTGGCCTCGATCGACCTACCGGTAGGTGTAATGCGCATAACACCCCTCGCCGGATTGTTAGACGAAGCGAAATAACCCATTGAAGACATCTATGACCCCTACTACACTGACGCGGGCTCTGGGGTGGCGGTGGAATGCGAGGCCAGGGCACCTAATCAAACCGTCGAGGGGAAGCAACTCATGTCAAAGGCCGAGACGCTCCAAGTCGTTGGTGACTGCGTCCACCATTGGGTCCTCGATTCTCCAAAGGGCGAGCTGACGCCCGGCAGGTGCAAGAAGTGCGGGGTCGAAAAGCAGTTCACCGGCGAGACGAGCTATCGGATCGGCCGCGGGAGCGCCCACCGGCACTAGTCAATCAGCAGCCAGGTTGCCTCAAGTGGGGGCCACTCTCTACCATCGGGAGTGGCCCTCGTTCGTTGCCGGATGTGGGGACGTAGCTCATCTGGGAGAGCGCAGCGTTCGCATCGCTGAGGTAAGGGGTTCGAGTCCCCTCGTCTCCACCACTCCATCCGGCCCGTGCTCAGTTCGTCCGGAGGCCAGCCCCACATGCGCGTCCACGGCTTCGACCACGTCTCCCTGCCCACACACGATGTCGAGCGCCTGATCGCGTTTTACAAGCGGCTCGGCTTCCCGACGATTTACGAAGACGAGTGGCGCGCGGGCACGAGCCGCCTGATCGCCATCCAGGTGGACGAGCACGTGAAGATCAACGTGCATCCGCCGCAGCTCTGGCAGAACCCGAAGTTCACCCTGAAAGGTCCGACGGCGCAGCCAGGTTGTGGCGACCTCTGTTTCGCGTTTCCGGGGACGATTGCGGAAGCGGAGGCTCTGTTGCGCGAAGCGGGGTGTGAGATCACGTTCGGCCCGGTGGACCAGCGGGGCGGCGCCGATGCTGGCCAGCGCCAGGGCACCAGCATCTACACCCGCGACCCCGACGGGAACCTGCTCGAGTTCATGACTTACCCCGCGGCGACGGCCTGAGACGGGGCCGCGACCAAGTTACGTAACTCGGGCGGGAGCTGAAAATGCAGGGTCTCCTCGCGTAGCGCACGCTCTTCGACGCTGGCGCCGTAGCGCTCTACGAGCCAGGCGATGCACTCTTGGACGAGCTTTTCAGGCGCGCTCGCCCCGGCGGTAATCGCGACGGTCGTGACATCCGCGAGCCATTCCGGGCGGATTTCGCGCCAGCCATCGATCAGATGGGCCCGCACGCCCAGTGACGCAGCGATTTCGGCGAGGCGCTTGCTGTTCGAACTGTTCTGGCTGCCGAGCACGAGGAAGAGGTCGGCTTCAGCGGCGAGGCGGCGCACGGCGTCCTGGCGGTTCTGGGTCGCGTAACAGATGTCCTCGCTTGGTGGGGCGACGATGCCAGGGAAGCGCTCGCGGAGCAGCCCCACGATCCGGCTCGCCTCGTCGACGCTGAGTGTGGTCTGGCTGAGGTAGGCGACATTCGTGGGGTCGCCGACTTCGATGGTCGCGGCGTCCTCTTCAGATTGGACAAGGGTGATGCGGTCCGGGGCTTCGCCCATCGTGCCCACGATTTCGTCGTGGCCTTCGTGGCCGATGAGCAGGATGCGGTGGCCGTGCTTGGCGAAGCGGACCGCTTCGGAGTGGACCTTGGTCACCAGTGGGCAGGTCGCGTCGACGACCCGGATGCCGCGGGCGCCCGCGTTGGCGCGGAGGCCGGGCGCGACGCCGTGGGCCGAGAACACGAGGTTCGCCCCATCGGGCACCTGCTCCAAGTCATCGACGAAGGTGGCGCCTTTGGACCTGAACTCGCTGACGACGCGCTTGTTGTGGACGATCTCGTGGTAGACGTACACGGGTGGGCCGAATACGCGGAGGGCGGTCTCGAGCGTTTCAACAGCCATGTTGACGCCTGCACAGAAGCCGCGGGGCTTCGCCAGGATGATCTTCACGACGTTCACCTGTCCGCATTGCAGAATATTCGCGGGATACTACGCACCGGCGCTTGGTTTGAGAACCCACCCGGCCGGAAGCGTATGCTCCGGTACGGGGCCCCGAAGGTACTGAGAAGTTCGGGCCGATCGCGTCGAAGGAGCTTTCGGATGGACTTGCCATCGAAGTGGGATTTGGAAGTGGACGTGGCAGTGTTGGGGTCCGGAGGCTCGGCCCTCACGGCTGCGGTGGTCGCGAGCGACCAGGGAGCAAGCGTTGCGATCTTGGAGCGGGCGCGGACGGTGGGGGGCACGACGGCGATTTCAGGCGGTATCGCCTGGATCCCGAACAACCCGCACCAGGCGCTCCACGGCATCCAGGACTCGCGGGAGGCAGCACTGGAGTATCTCCAGTCGCTCTCGCTCGGGGTCATGGACATGGAGCTCGCGGCCGCCTTCGTCGACAACGGGCCCGCGATGGTCGAGTACATTGAGGCGCACACGCCACTGAAGTTCCACCTCGCCGAGGGCTACCCGGACTACCACCCGGAGAACCCCGGCGGGCTGCCCGCTGGCGGCCGGTCGCTCGACCCCGACCTCTACCCCTACTCAGAACTGGGGAGTTGGGCTGACAAGGTCAACTGCCAGGGGACCGACATTCACCCCCAAGCGCCCGTGGTGCCGATCACCCTCGTCGAGTCGATGGAGAAGGGCATCCCCGACGCGGCCACGCTCGCGGAGCGGAGTTCCCGGCAGCTGCGCGGGATGGGCCACGCGGTCGTCGGGCCACTGCTGCGGGCGTGTCTCGACCGTGAAATCCCGCCGTCCCTCGGCGTCCGGGCGGTCGAGCTCGTGCGCGAACGGGAGGCGGTTGTCGGCATCCGGTGCGAACGGGATGGGGCCGACTACTTCGTTAAGGCCCGCCAGGGCGTCATCCTCGCCACGGGTGGCTTCGAGTGGAACGCCGAGCTCGTCCGCTCTTTCCTGCGCGGCCCGCTGACGGGCCCGGCCTCGCCCCCGGAGAACGAAGGCGATGCCCTGATCATGGCGATGGAGGCTGGCGCCGCGCTGGGGAATATGAGCGAGGCCTGGTGGATGCCGACGATACCGATCCCGGGTGAGACGGTGCGTGGCAAGCCGCTCTACCGGCTTTGCTTGAGCGAGCGGACGTTACCAGGGTCGATCCTTGTCAACCGGCGCGGGCAGCGGTTCGCGAACGAAGCGGCAAACTACAACGACATCGGCCGTGCCTTCCACACGTTCGACCCGCAGGAGTTCACGTTTCTCAACTCCCCCGCGTGGCTCGTGTTCGACCATGACTTCTTCGAGAAGTACCCCATCGCTGGCTACCGACCTGCGACGAACGCACCAGATGGCCTGATCCGGACGGGTGCGACGATCGAAGCGCTTGCGAGCGACCTCGGCCTCGACCCGGCCTCGCTGGCGAGCACCATCGCCCGGTTCAATGGCTTCGTCGAGCGCGGAGTGGACGGAGACTTCAAGCGTGGCGAAAGCGCCTACGACTCCTACAACGGCGACCGGACGCAGCCGGCGCCGTTCACGACCCTGGGCAAGTTGGAACGGCCCCCGTTTCACGCGCTGCAGATCGTCTCCGGTGCACTTGGGACGAAGGGCGGCCCCAAGACCGATGCAGCCGGCCGCGTGCTCGACCCGCGAGGCCGGCCCATTAAGGGCTTGTTCGCCGCCGGGAACGCAATGGCCGGGGCCACGGGCATGGTCTATGGCGGAGCGGGGGGCACCATCGGCCCTGGCATGACATTCGGCTTCCTCGCGGGGAAGACCGCGGCGGCATCTCCCCCGAACATCGCCTAGGTCCGCGCGCGGTGGACGCCTACGCGGCTGGCGCTATAGTTCGCCGGGGCCGGTCGGGGATCGGTTCTCAGCTGCGGGCGCGTTCGCCCGTTTTGGAGGACGAAAATGGATGTTCTCAGTCTCTTCCGTCTCGACGGCGAGGTCGCGGTGGTCACAGGGGCCGGGACTGGCATCGGCCGGGGCATGGCCCTCGGGCTGGCAAGCGCGGGCGCCGACGTCGTTGTCGCCGCGCGCCGGCCAGAGATGATCGAGTCCGTCGCCGCCGAAATCCGGGCGCTGGGCAGGCGCGCCATCGCGGTGCCCACCGACGTGATGGTCGAAGAGCAGGTGAAGAACCTGATCGACAAGACGCTGGCCGAGTTCGGGAAGATTGACATCTGGGTCAACAACGCGGGTGGACTTCAGGGCGAACGGCCGGTGGTGCTTCGGCAGCATACGGAGGAGGCCTTTGGCCACATTCTTGAGCTGAACTACGTCGCCGTGTGGCGCTGCATTAAGTTGGCGCAAGAGTTCATTCAGCCCGGCGGCCGGATCATCAACACGAGTTCCATCGCTGCCGACCGTAACGGGACGCCGACGAACGGCCCGTATGGGGCGGCGAAGGCCGCGTTGAACCACTTGACGAAGACGTATGCCGCGGAGCTCGCCCGCCGCAAGATCCGGGTCAACGCCATCGCCCCTGGTCCGGTGGACACCGAAGACTTCCGTGAGTCCATGCGCATCGGCGACGAGCAAGTCCAAGCGATGGCGAAGAACGTCATTCTCGGGCGGATGGGGAGCGACGAGGACTTCGGCGCGGCCGCGGTCTACTTGGCGTCCAAGGCGTCCGACTGGGTGACGGGCCAGGTGCTCGTGGTCAGCGGAGGGCCGTGAGGCCTGCCGGGCCTGCCGCTCACGCTGACGTTGCGCTAACCGGGCGACGAGCTCCGCATCACGGTGGGAACGGGGCGCGATGCGACGAGGCTGCCCTCACCCCCTCTCCCCCACTTCGCGGGAGAGGGGTTTTTATGTTTCTTGGTCAGGCGCAATCGCCTTCGGGCGGCGCCGGCAGATGCCACGCTGGGTTTGACGCTCGCCCGAATCCGTGGGACGCCCCCCATCTAACAAACTCGAGCCGCACCCCAGCGCATTCCGCCTTGGGGAGGGCGCCGGTATACTCCGGCCTGGCCCGCCGCAG
>JBJXFX010000028.1:0-33691 GCA_046152925.1 Dehalococcoidia bacterium | reverse complement strand
CGGAAGGCGCGACCGCCCCTTCCGTTCCCCACCGGTGCGCCACGGGTCCGCTGGTATGCGTTCGCCCGGGCCGCAATCTGGGACTCGGTGGCGATCTTGGGCCTCCAGCCCGGCGACGAGGTGTTGGTCCCGGGGTTCCAAAGTGGCGCCGAGATCGACCCACTCCTCCAGGCGGGGCTGAGCATGCGGTACTCCAGCGCCGAGAGCGCCTGGGCGCTGAGCGTCGCTGAGCTTGAGGCGCTCGTGACCTCGAAGACCCGCGCCGTCCTCCTGATCCACTTCCTTGGCTTCGCCCAGCCGGAAACGCCAGCCATCCGGGACTTCTGCGCCCAACGCGGGCTGTTCCTCATCGAAGATTGCGCACCTTCACTCTACAGCCGCCTGCCCGATGGCCGTGAACTGGGCACGTTTGGCGACGTTGCCGTCTTTAGCCCCTCGAAGACGATCCCGATTGGCAGCGGCGCTGCCCTTGTCCTGAACAATCCGGCGTTGGACTTTGCGCGTGCCGCCGCCCAGGTGCGGGCCCCGCTTCGACAGCGGCTGCGCCGCACGCGGGCATGGGTGCCGCCGCCCGATGATGGAGGCGTTCGGCGCTTTCCCCGTGGGCACCTGTTCCGGCGAGAACGCCACGAAGGCGTCGCCATCCCGGCCATCGCGCGATGGATGCTGGCCCGGGCCAGGCCCGCGGACGTGATCAAGCGCCGGCGCGAGAACTACACCGCGATCTTGGACGCCCTTGAACCGTGCCCAACGACGAGGCCGCTGCTCGAGGGCCTGCCCATCGGCGCCGTGCCGCTGGCATTCCCGATCGTCACGTCCGAGGCTGAGCGCGTGGTAGCCACGTATCGCCGCTTCGGCATCGGCGCGCTCATCTTCTGGCGGCTCGCCCACGACCACGTGCCCGACGAGGTCGTCCTGGCTGCTGCGCACCTCCGGGGCAAGGTGGTGGTCGTCCCGGTACATCAGGGGCTACGCGCCGACCAGCTGCGACGGGCCACCCGCGCGCTCTTCGGACCAGTTAGCGAAACGCCGGGATGACGCACTCTGCCCACGCATGCAGGGCGTCCCAATCCAGCGGCGGGCGGATCGAGATGTTGACGCGTGCCACGCCGGCCGCCGCATACTGGGCGACTTTCGCAATCGCTTCGTCCGGCGTCCCAACGATGACGCCGCGCTCCCGGATCCGTGCGGCGCCAGCGCCCCACGACTCAGCGAAGTGGGCATCGGCTTTCGCACGGCCCGCCTCGTTCGGGGCCAGGTGGAAGCTCAAGTTCACGTTCCGCTCGATCGTCGCCGGGTCGCGTCCGAGCTTTTCGCAATAGCCATCGAGCACACCTGCGAGGCGGACGAACTCCTCTGGGCCGCTGTAGGGCGAATTCCAGCCGTCGGCGTGCTTGGCGATCATCCGGAGCGTCCGCTTCTCGCCGTTGCCGCCGATCCAGATGCGCGGCCGCGCCTGGACCGGCTTTGGATTGCAGGCCGCGTTCTCGAGGCGGAAGTACTTGCCCTCGAAGTCCGAGCGGTCCTGCGTGAACAGCAGGCGGACCACTTGGATCCCTTCTTCGAGGATATCGAGCCTTTCCTTGATGGCAGGGAAGGGGATGCCGTAGGCCCGGTACTCGGCCTCATGCCAGCCCGCGCCAAGGCCGACTTCCATCCGGCCGTTGCTCAGATGGTCGATGGTCGCGAGCGCGTTCGCGAGCACCGCCGGGTGGCGGTAGTTCATCCCCAGCACAACGACGCCGACGCGGACGTTCTTGGTCGCCATCGCAAGCGCAGCCATCCCGGTTGTCGCTTCGAAGCAGGGCCCATCGCCGCCATGGATCATCGGCGCTTCATAGAAGTGGTCCGAGATGTCGACCCAATCGAAGCCAGCCTCATCGGCCCAGCGCCAGGCGCGGAGGAGCTCCTCCATCGAGATGTCTTGCGGGATAAGGTGGAGCCCGAAGTTCATCGTCTTAGACCGCCACTGGCGCGCGGAAGCCCGCCATTTGGGCGCTGACGCGGGCCGCCGCGGCGGCGCCGCCCTCGGTGAGGTCGCGCATCACCTCTTCGACCGTCTTCACGCTGTCGATCAGGGCGGCGACCTGGCCCATCTGAGTGCGCTTCACCTCGCCGAAGACCTCCATCGCGAGTTCCGGCCGGTTGACGCGTGGCTTGACGCGCCCTTCCGCGGACATCGTCGACGTGTCCGTCGCGGCGAGGATCAGCCTGATCGACGTCTCAGCGGCGTTCGCCTCCTTCGTCGCGATGAACCGCGTGCCCATTTGGAGGCCGTCGGCGCCGAGCGCAACGACGGCGGCAAAGCCGTCACCATCGGCGACCGCACCCGCCGCGACCAGTGGCAGGTCGGGGAAAGCGCGGCGAATCGCCGGGATGAGCACCATCATGCTCACCTCTTGCTCGCCCCGGTAGCCGCCAGACTCGGCCGGCTCCGCGATTACCGCGTCCACGCCGGCCTCGACGGCCTTGCGTGCGTGGTAGAGCGTCGGAAGCACGTGGGCCACCTTGCAGCCGCCGTCGCGCAGAAACTTCGTCCAGAGCTTCGGGTTGCCGGCCGACGTGATGACGACAGGCACCCGCTCTTCAACAAGGAGCTCCATCTTCGGCTGGATGTCCTTTTCGGGCGTGAGCACGATGGGGATGTTCACGGAGAAGGGCTTGTCGCCGGTGAGGTCGCGGATTTTCCGGATCTTTTCGCGGAGCAGGGGGAGCGGCGCCGCCGACCCCGCGATCCCGCCCAATCCCCCCGCGTTCGAGACGACCGCGGCGAACTCGGGCGACTGCGTGATCGCGCCGAGCACAACCGGATAGCGGACACCGAACAGTTCGCAGATGCGATTGGACATGGGAACTTCCTTGCGTTGAGTGCCCGGATTGTAGAGGGCGCGCGAGCAACGGCATCCGCCTCTTGACCGGCGTGCCGGGCCGTCCCCGCGGCGGCGGGTGGGCGCAGTGGCCCGCCCGCGATCACCGGACCGGGCCGCACCACCCGGCGAGAGCCTCAGCGGCGCTTCGGCATTTGCTTGGCGACCTTTTCAACGAAGTTGGCGGCGACGGAGGTGTACGTATGGGGCAGTTCCTGCGTCGGGCGGCGAAGCGTTGGGCGGGTCGCCGCGAACTCACGGACATCCTGGACCGTCACGCCGTGCTTGTGGAGCGCCTCGTCCAGCTCTTCGCGTGCGCGGACCCGCGCCTCGAAGAGCTTCATCTGCACGCGGCTCTTGAAGTTCACTTCACCGTCGCCCGTCGTCTCGAGTGGGAGAAAGATGCTCTGCTTGAGGTCCGAGACGACCTTCGACTGCACGCCATCGGACTGCGTGCTCGGCATGCAGCCGAACGGCTTGATCGAGGCGACCATGTGCGCCTTCCGGTCGCGGAAGGAAAGGATGTGCTTCCCGACCTCCATATGGCCCTCGCCGCCGCTCAGACGGGTGTCGTAGTAGTCGCCGGCGGCCGCCGCGAGCCGCTTCTGCGACACCAGTGGCGCCGTCCGGAAGCCAAACGCGGAGCGATAGAAGTTGTAGAAGCTCTTGTAGAGACGCAGGCCGAGCCAGAGCTTGACGATCCGCGTCCGCGCTCCGCGCCGGATGCCGAGCCGCTCGCGCTGACGGGCGATGGCGCTATGGAGGATGTAGTCTATCCAGGTGCCGACGGGGTCGGTGAGGACTTCGGCGCCCTCGGCCTCAAGCCACGTCCGGAGGTGATATGAGCCGTCGCCTTCGGTTGTCTGGGCCCAGAACTCGCCCGTGATCTGGACTTTCGGGCGCAGCCGGGTGTAGTCGACATCGATCGACTCGAACAGCTTGCGGACCCGGCGGAGCGCCATCCAGACGGAGCGCTGGTTGCGAAAACACTCGCGGAGCGCCTCCTTCGCCGCATCGAGGGCGCGGTCGGTGGCCCCTGGTTCGGTCTCATACGGCCGAATGCGCAGCGCCATCGTGTTGACGATGTCGGAGGCGATCAGCGCGCGCAGGATCGTCGCGTAGAAGGTCTTGTTGAAGTCGATGCCGCCGGACGGCTCCGCCTCCTCGCCGTCCTCCCCTTCGGAGGTCAGGCCGCCCGACTGGGAGAAGATGAGGACGCGGAAGTCAGGGAAGCCCGCATCGATCAGCGCCTTGCGATACTCAGCCTCGTACATCCCGAAGCGGCACGGCCCACAGGCGCCCGCGGTGACGAAGACGTAACGCTGCTCAATCTCTTCGACGCCCGCCTTGCGCAGCGTCTGGAGGTATTGCACGAGGTTGCCAACCGTGTAGTAGGTCGGGTTGCACTGGCCGCGGTTGCCGAACTCCTTCCCGGTCGCCAGGGCGCGGTTGTCCGGCACCGGCAGGTCCTGGGATCGGTAGCCCAGCCCCTCGGTCGCGGCCTTCAGGATGTAGTCGTGCGTCCGCGTAAGGCCGCCGAACAGGATCGTGACCTGGCCCCGTTCCATGGAGCGAAAGGTCTTCTCACGCGGGCGCTTAAAGTGCGTGACCGGCTGGGCCGGCTTCACCTCCCACTCCTCGCGCAAACGGCGCTCGTAGACCTGGAGTTGTTCCTGGATTTCGTCTTCAGCGATGAGCTTTGGCATCTCGTGCTCTCCTACGGGCCATGGCGTTAGGGCGGACATCAGTGGCAGCTACTGCAGGCGCCGGAGCTACAGCTGGAGCCGCAACCACGTCCTGCACCGGTCGAGCTCATGGCGAGCTCCAAGGGGATGAGGTCCGCCCAGCGCGCGGAAGGCGACGCCGGGATAGCGAGCGGCTCTGCCGCCTCCTCATCGAGGGTGATGAATGCGAGACCGAGGCGGAGCCGCTCTTCGTATGCTTTGAGCGCTTCCGCAATCCGCTCTTCGGCGCCGGCCTTGCGCATCAGTTCCTCCTGATATCGCTGGAGGAAGTAGGCGATCGTCTCAACGCGGATTTTGATCGAGCCCGCAGGACGGTTCTCGTCGATATCGTGGAAGGTGAAGTACGGGGTGCCCGTAGCTTGCATGATCGCTTCGACGACGTGGTACATCGGGGCGTCGTGCCCGCACTTGAAGCTCGAGAGGTCGAGGGCCACCAAATTGGGGTGACGCGCGACGTATTTCGCGGCCCAGAGCTTCCGGCTGGAGTTTTCGGAGTAGGCGTTCTTCCAGACGTCCCGGATGTCCATCGGGCTTGCGACATCGCGGCGCGCAACCTCGGCGCCGAAGAGCCGGTCGAGGATGTCGGGGTCGGTTGGGAGCGAGTCGATAGTGAAGATCGGGTAGCCGCATTTCTGAAGCGACTCGACAATTTCGTGATTGAGGCCGGGGTCGTTGTGGTAGGGCCGGGCGAGCAGCACGATGCCCACGCGATGTTCGCGTTCGAGCGTGAGGAGCGTCTCGCGCGCTTGCTGGCGTGTGGTCGCGGCATATCGCGAGAGTGCCCGGAAGCCTTCGGCGATGGCGAAACTGTTCTCTGAAGCTGTCGCCTGCAGGACCGTCCGGCTGAAGCCGAAGAGCTGGCGCTCAAGCAGGTCCGGCTCTGCGAACGAGAGGACCGGGTCGAAGTAGCGCGAGCCCTGGAGGGCGAAGGCGTCTCCCTCCTTCGTGAAGGCTGCCTTCACCACCTCGGGCGTCGCTGCAACCGTGGGGCAGGCGCACGAGTCGAGCACGTATTCCAGGTCGGTCCTGAGGGTCGTGAGCGCCGGGAAGAAGATGACGTTCGGCTTCTTCTTCGAGTTCATCAGGAGTTGGTGGACATGGGCGAGCGCGACTTTGCTCGGGAAACACTGGTCGATAGAGCCGCGCCGGGAGCCCTCTTTCCACATGGTCTCCGTCGTCACGTCCGAAAAGACGATGTTGGCGGCAGGCACGCCGAGTGCCTGGAAATACGCCGAGAAGAACGGTGCGTAGCTGTACATGTTGAGGACCCGTGGCATGCCGATGACCAGGCCGCGCCGCAGCAGACCTGCGGACGAGCGCTCGGCTTGCCAATGCCGCCGCCGGATCGGGTTCGTGCGGATCGCGAGGCCGGGGACCGGCTCGGGCGCCCTGTCCGCCGCTGGCGCGCGGAAGGCAGCCTTCGCTCCCATTTCGACGAAGCTCGGGTTCGCCTCTTTCACCTCATCGATCCGGGTCTTGATCAGGCGCATGTCCCCGACATCCTCGACCGCGCCCTTCTCGCAGGTCGCGATGATGAATCGGCGCGCACCGTGTTCTGTGGTCTCGGTGTCGATGAACGTCCGCAAGCATTGGTTCTTGCAGAAGTAGCAGCGGGTCGACTCGTCGCGCTTGGAGGTGAACTCGATCCGTTCAAGCGCCTCGAAGCCGATGAAGGCGCTCTCGCCCCCAGCCACCAAGCGGCGGGCTTCGAGCGCCGCCCCGATGGCGCCCGACTCGCCCGTGTATCGATGGACGATGACGTCGGCGTCCGGGACGCGCTCCTTGATGAAGTCATGCTGCGACTTCACCGCGGCGAGGTTATGTTGCGTCCCCCCCTGCAAGACGAATCGCCGGCCGAGCTTGGCAAGATTCGGTTCCTGCACCACGTAGAGCCAGATGTTCTTCGGGAGGACGGCGGCGAGCCCGGCCATGATCTCTTCGCGGCTCCAGCCGAGCTGTTGGAAGTTGACGATGTCGGACTCCATGAAGACGGCGCATCCGTAACTGAACAGCGGGAGACGCTCAGCCGAGAACGCCGCATCCGCATACGCCTCGACCGGGAAGCCGAACTTCTGCGCAGTCGACTGCAGGAAATAGCCGTTGCCAGCCGAGCACTGCGTGTTCAGCCGGAAGTCTTTCACCTTGCGGCCGCTGAGTGCGATTACCTTAATGTCCTGGCCGCCGACATCCACGATCACGTCGACATCGTCGTAGTAGTGGAGCGCCGATTGCGTATGGGCGACCGTCTCGACGATCGCGACATCCGCGCCAAGCGTGTCCTTGAGGATGTCCTTCGCGTAGCCGGTCGTACCGGCGCCTTTCACCCGCAGCGTGGCCCCCTGGGATTCAACCTGCTGGTGGAGGGCCCCAATCACATCCCGGGCATCAGCGATCGGGTTCCCCTTCGAAAGCTGGTAGGACCGGCCGATCAGCGTGCCCCGGTCATCCAGAAGGACCGCTTTGGTCGAGGTTGAGCCGCCATCGACCCCGAGGAACGCCTCTACCACCTCGCCTGGCTCGAACCGCGGCGCTTCGAACGGCGGAAGCGCGTACTTCGCGCGGAAGGCCTCCAGCTCCTCGGCGGAGGCCACGAGCCCAGCGGCGCCAGATTCGGCCCGCATGGCGGAGCGGCCCTCCTTGGCGAAGGCCCGGAGCGCGTCGAGGCCGGCAAAGCGCCCACCTTCGCCCTCTTCCGCCCCATACAGCGCCGAGCCGAGCGCGGCAAAGTAGAGGGCGTTCTCGGGTACGATGATGAGCTCTTTCGGGTCGGCAACGGGCGGAAGCGGGGTATTCCGTTCGGCCCAGAGCTTCGTCACCTGGTGGCGCCAGGCATCCCGGAGGGCAGGGAGAAATGCGTTCGGGCCGCCGAGGAGCAGGACCGTCGGCCGCAACGTGTTGCCGCGGGTGAGGACGCTCAGGTTCTGTTGGACGATGGCGTCGAAGAGCGACGCCATCAACTCGACCGCCGGGACGCCCTGCTTCTGGAGTCCGTTGATGTCGGTTTCGGCAAAAACGCCGCACTTTCCGGCCACTGGATGAAGCTTCACGCCGTCGTATGGGAGAGCCCGGAGGTCATCGGGGGCGAGGCCCAACTTCGCGTTGATCTTGTCGATCACCGCGCCCGTCCCACCGGCGCACTTGTCGTTCATGCTCGGGAGCTTGCGGCGAACGCCCGAGGCTTCGTCTTCCTGCCAGATGATGATCTTTGCGTCCTGGCCACCAAGCTCAACGACGGAGCCTGCCTCGGGGTGAAGCTGCTCCACCGCGAGGGAAACAGCGTTCACTTCCTGGACGAACTTCGCGCCGACAAGGCCGGCAAGCACTTGGCCGCCACTTCCGGTGACGAAGACCCGGAGTGCCGCCTCTGCAGCGGGGAAGGCCGCCGTGATGGTCTCGATGAACTCGAGGACCTTCTCCGCCTGCCGGGTTTCATGCCGCTGATAATCGCTCCAGAGGACGCGCCGGCTCGCGGGGTCGATGACGACCGCTTTGACTGTCGTCGACCCAACATCGAGGCCGACGAGGCGCTCGATGGGGCTGCCGCTGCCGCCGATGGGACCGGGCGAGGGAGCGCTGCGAAACATCCGACACACCTCAGAGGGGCTACAGTCGAACGTAGGGCGCGGAGGCACGCCTCGCACACGCCTTTCGGTACTCCAAACAGCGGACAGTTGTCGCAGCTTGTTCATGCGCAGAGCCGCTACGCCGGAAGCGTTATCCCGCGCCGGGCTGCAACCTCGGCATAGAACGCGAGGACCTGGTCGGCGACGACCGGCCAATCGAACTGCTCGACGTGGTCGGTGCCGCGCGCGGCAGTCGCGGCGCGGAGCTTCTCGTCGGTCAGGATGCGACGGAGGGCGTCGGCCAGCGCGCGCGGCGACTTTGGGGCGACGAGGAGGCCGTGCGCGCCGTAGACCGTCAGTTCGGCGAACCCCTCGATGTTCGAAGCGACCACCGGGCAGCCAGCTGCCATCGCCTCGATGAGGACAATCCCGAAGGACTCGTTGCCCGTGTTCGGCGCGCAAGAGACGGCCGAATGCTGGTAGTAGGCCGGCAGGTCGTCGTCCGAGACGTACCCCGCAAAGTGGACCCGCCGGAGCCCTTCACGCTGCACCCACGCCTCATACCGCTTGCGAAGGGCGCCCGCACCGACGACCACGAGATGCGCGCCGGGCACGCCCTGTTCGACTTCGGCAAAGGCCTCAAGCAGGATGGGCAGGCCCTTCCGCTCCTCGAAACGCCCGACGAAGAGGACGTACGGGGTCTTGCCGGCAAGGCCGGCCGGCAGCGGGAGCTGCGTGCGGAATCGGCCAACATCGATCCCGTTGGGGATGATCTTGTAGTCGCCGGGAAAGTAACGCAGCGCAAGGCGGGCCGCCGCCGGCGAAACTGCCAGCCGCCCATCCAGCAGCCTGACGAAGCGGCTCAGCAGCGGGCGGGCGAGGCGGTAGCGGATGTCGCCCCCGTCGTGCGAGGCATGAAAGGTGCCGACCTTGAGCGACTTGGACTTTCGCAGAAACTGGAGCGGTAGCATCGGCGTGAGCGGTTCGTGGAGGTGCACGACATCGAACCGCCCGTTGTCGAGGGCCTGCTGGATCGCCCCGCCAAGAAACGGGGAGAGGGCGATCCGCGCCACCGACCCGCCAGACCGGACCGGAAAGGGGCGGCCAATCGTCTCGGCGCCTTCGGGCGGCTTGAAGCCGGGCTGCCCGGGGAAAAAGCAGGTGACCTCGTGGCCCCTGTCCCGAAGGACACGGCCCGCGTTGAGCACGTGGACGTTCACCCCACTCGGGACGCCAATGTCATAGGGCGAGACCAAGGCGATTCGCACACAGGAACCCGCAGCGTGATTAGGCCACCCGCTAAGTAACTCCGCCTGCGCGCAGGTTACTCACCGGGCGGCACGCGCGCCAATCGACGCCCTGCCGGCCCCACCGGCCGGCGCCATACCAATGCCTGTCCAGCTCTCCGCACTACATGGCTGCGACGGCCCACGCCGCGTGTTCTTGACCGGCGTGGGCATCACAGCGACGACTCCCGTATCGTCCGCACCACACCCTGAGGAGGCCGGCAATTGGGCCAGGACGCACGCGACGACTACGTCATGCTCGGCGGGACCCGCTTTCACTATCGCGAACACGGCGACGCGAGCGCCCCGCCCTTGGTGGTGCTCCATGGATTCACCGGCCACGCCCGCTCCTGGGACACCTTCGCCCAAGCCATGGCCCCGAAGTACCGCGTCATCGCGCTCGACCAGCGCGGGCACGGCGAGTCCGGCTGGGCCGCTGACTACTCGACGAAGGCCATGGTCGGCGACCTCACCGACTTCGTCGCCGCCCTCGGCCTCAGCCATTTCGACCTGCTTGGGCTCTCTATGGGCGGGATGAACGCACTGTCGTACGCCGGCACGCGGCCAGCGGGGCTCTCACGCCTCGTCATCGTCGACATCGGACCAGAGGTGATCGCTACGGGGTCGGCGCGCATCCAGGAAGGTCTCAAGGTGAAGGACGTGTTCACCAACCCGGAGGAGGCCATCGCACAAGCCCGCGCAGGCAACGGCCGCGCCGACGAACACGAGCTACGCTCCCGCAACCGGAACAACCTGATGCGCACCGAAGATGGGCGCTGGACGTGGCGTTATGACGCCGCCCTTCGTGACACGAGCCGTCCTCGCCCCCGCGCCACACCCGAGGAAAACTGGGCATTGTGGAAGAACATCAACGTCGCGACGCTCGTCATTCGTGGCGAGCTCAGCGATATCCTCGCGCCGGAGATCGCGGAGCGAATGGTGCAGGAGCACCCCGACTGCCGGCTGGTCGAAGTCGCGGGTTCGGGCCACTCGATCCCGCTCGACGCCCCGCGCGGCTTCCTCGCCGCGGTGGAGACGTTCTTATAAGGGAGGGGCGTGTGCGTGGTACCCCCGGCAGGAATCGAACCTGCGCACAAGGTTTAGGAAACCTCTGCTCTATCCCCTGAGCTACGGGGGCACGCCATTTTGAGTGTACCAGACACGCTTCGCTGACCACCCCGGACGGGGGGGAACGGGGTGCTCGATTACACTGTCCGCGAAGCCTACGGCGAGGACGACATCGCCTCGACCGCGGAGTTACACGACAAGGGCAAAGCGGTTGCGCAGGGCCGGGTCGCTCTCACGGTCCCAGAGGTTAGGTCCTCGTTGTGTCAGCGACCGCTTGCGCGAGCTCGGGCGCCCATACCAGCGAGAAGCGCCAAACCGTACTCGATGTTCGCCTCGGCGCCGGAGTTCGCGTTCACGCAGCCGCCGTCGATCCCGTCGTGCACAAGCCCGCGTGGCGCGTCGAAGACTGGCGTGGCGGCGGCATTGCGGCCATCGAACCACGCCCGGGCCAACTGGGACGCGTGGAAATAGCGGCCCTCACCCGTGGCGCGGCCCACGGATTCGAGCCCCCGAACCGTGCAGCTCACATCAAACGGGATGCTGGTGTGTTCGGGGAAGGCCGATTCCGCGGCCGGTACGAGCAGGAGGTCGGAGCTAGCCTGAGCGGCCCGAGTCCAGTCCGCGCGGCCGAAGCGGAGGCCGGCCTCTGCGAGAGCGCACTCTTGTAGGTGGCCCCACAGGTGGACCGCGCTGGAGTCCCGCGCATCCGGCAGCAGGGCGCCTATGCGCGAATCGAAGATCTCCTGGGCCCAGCTGCTAGCGCAGCCCGCCAACTCCACAGGCTCTGTGGCGGGGGGAAACTCCAACGCCGCGAGGAGAGCGACGGCCCGCAAATCCAGATGCGGCGTCGGGAGGCGCAGCAAAGGGATGGCCCGCCGAAGCGCCTGCGTGCACCGCTCGTCCTCGAACGCGCGACCGCCCGCCGCGAGGGCCTCGCAGGCGCGGGCGAGCCACGGTCCTGTCGGCGAAGCCGAGGTGCGGCCGGCGAGGTTCTTCGTACCATCCCAGTCGCTGAGGAAGTTGATGAAGCCGCCCTCCGGTGTCTGCATTGCCCTGACAAAGGCGAGCGACTCCAGTGCGGCTCGCCGTGCCCAATCGGCTCGGTAGCGCCGCCAGATCCTGATGTAGAGGCAGGCGAGGCGGGCGGAATCGTCGACACACGCGACGCCCTCGAAACCACTCTCTGCCGCTGGGCGGTCGCGCATCCCGTCGGGCGTTACTTCCGAGTACACCGCAATGGCAGACACGCCGGGACCGAGTGCCGGGACCGAGTGCGTAAGCCGCCGCAGCTGCCGCATCATGGCGAGCCCGCCGAGCCCGCCGAGCCGTGGGCCGTGGCGTGCCAGCGAGGTTGGCTCCCCGCCGTCGCGTTCAGAAGCCCGCCCTACGATGACGCCAACCCCAGCTGGGGCGATACGGCTAGCCGAGCCCTCGCTTCCGGTGCCGCACGCTTCGTGGTCAGCCACTCGACCAGGTCCGCGATATTCGCGGTAGCAACGGCGACGCAGCTATCAGCGGCGCCGTAATACATCCGCAATTCGCCACTCGTTTCGTCCAGGACGGTGCCGCAGGGGAACACGACGTTCGGGACATCGCCGAGCTGTTCGTACGGCGCGGCCGGGCCGAAGACCCATTCCTCGCCCCGGTGGAGGACGACGGCCGGGTCCTCGAGGTCGAGCAACGCAAGTCCCAGGCGGTAGATCGCACCGCTGGCCGTGCGGCGCACGCCGTGGTAGATGATGAGCCAGCCGGCCGTTGTCAGGATCGGCGGCGGCGAGAGGCCGATCTTCCCGGCATCCCAAAAGGAGCCTTCGCGCGCCTGCATGAGGACGGTGTGGTCTCCCCAGTGCACCAGGTCGGTCGAGAATGAAAGCCAGATGTTGGCTTTGGCTACGGAGAAGGCAGGTGCCGGCCGGTGAATCAAGGCCCAGCGTCCCTTGAACCGGCGCGGGAACAGCGCCGCGTCCTTGTCGTCAGGCGGCGCGATCGGCCCCCTGTGCGTGAATGAGTGGAAGTCTCGGGTTGTGGCGAGCGCCACCAGCGGGCCATTCGCCGAGAACGCCGTGTACGTGATAGCGAACTCACCGATCTCATCAAGCCATGTAATGCGGGGATCTTCGATACCCCACTTCTCTTCAGGATGCCTCTCGACCTCTGGATACATGCTTGGGATCGGATCTACTTCCCACCCCGTCAGGCCGTCGCGACTGCGAGCGACGGTGAGGTGCGAGACGCCGCGCAGGTCTTCGACCCGGACGAGGAGCAGGGTTTCGCCGTCTTCGAGCTTGACGGCCCCCGGGTTGAAGACGGTGTTCACAGGGTAGGGCCAGTCGGCCGCCTGAAGGATCGGGTTGCCCGGATAGCGCGTGAAGAGCTCGCGAAGCCGATGTCCAGGCTCGATCATCGGGGACCAGCCACGGCCACACGCGTCCGGGCGTTAACGACGGGCCCCTTACGCTGCGGCCGAACCTCGGCCGCGACCCGCCGAAAGAGCGCAGCAGTCGTGCGGGCGACCTGCGGCCAGTATGTCGTCGCGCCCCACGCGTGTGCGCTTCGTTCGAGGTCGGATCTTAAGCCGGGCTCTTCAATCACTCGAAGTACCGCGGCGGACAGGCTCCCCGCAGATCGGAAATCGACGAGCAACCCACGCCCACGGTCGAGCGCCTCGACGGCGTGCAGGTACGAGGTTGAGACAATCGCCCTGCCGGCCCCGAGCGCGTAGGCAAGGGTGCCGCTGGTGATCTGGTTCGGGTCCAGGTAGGGAGTCACGTACACATCCGTCGCTTCGAGGTAGTCGACGATGTCCTCTTCGGCGAGATACCGGTTCACAAGCCGCACGTGCCCCTGGAGGCCGCGCCTCGCCACGAGGTCTTCGATGGTCGCGCGATAGCGTTCTCCTTCACGAGCCACGAGCTCGGGGTGGGACTTGCCCAACACCAGATAGAGCGCCCGGGGGTCTCGCTGGGCGACGGTGGCCATCCCTTCGACCATGAACTCGATCCCCTTCCGTGGGTCGACCAGGCCGAAAGTCGTGATGACCGTCCGGCCCGCGAGCCCAAGCCGTGCACGCACCTCGGGATGCAGGCCGGGGCGCATCACGGGCACTCCGTGGGGGATGACGTGGATCTTTCCCGCGGGGAGGCCGTAAACCGTTACGAGGAGCCGCTGTGCGACATCGGTCATCACGATGACCGCAGCGCTGCGGGCGGCAATGTCACAGACAGCGGCCAACTGGGCCGGCTCCGGCGCGGGCAGGACCGTGTGGAACGTGGTGATCGCGGGCTTGTGAAGCATCGCCAAGAATGGCCCGAGGTGGTCCGTGTACGTGCCATCCCAGCCGCCATAGAGCCCGAACTCGTGCTGAACCGACACGAGGTCGACATCCGACTTGTTCAGGTCGGACGCAAGGGCACGGAAGCTGGAGCCGCTCCCCTGGGTCACTCGCCAGCAGACGCTGTCGCCGTAGCGGTCCGTGGCTCCTTCGCGCGTGATCGCAGCGCTGGGGCATTGCACGCCTGGTTCAACGGTTGTGATCGCTGAGAAGAGATTGTCTGCAAACGTGGCAATCCCGCACTGGCGTGGCGGCACAGTCGACAGCACCGCGACCCGAAGCCGCGCGGCCACCACCCGGTCCCCGGCGCCTGCACCGCCAACTCTGTTGTGAAGCTTATATGACATGAAGTGCCCCTTCCTGCTGTCGCCCGCCCGGCGGACGGTGTCCGTCACGGCTCAACGGGCGTTGGTGCCTTCGCGCCCGTAGTCATCCGCCAGGCGCACCACGTCGTCGAGGTGGGGTGTGGACACTTCAATGACGCTGACATCGGTGACCCCAACCATGCGATGGATGGTGCCCGGGGTAACGCGGAATGCATCTCGCTCGCGCATACGGATGGTCTCGAACCGATCTGCCGGTCCGACCTCGAGGTCGAGTTCGCCCGACTCGACGAGGAGGGTCTCGTCTTTCATTACGTGGTATTGGCGGGAGAGCCGGTGGCCGGCGTTAATGTGGATGATCTTGCCGACGTACGCGTCGGTATGGGCGAAGATCAGTTCGTAACCCCAGGGTTTCTCAACACGGGTCACAGCACCTGAATTGACCAGTTCCACGGAGCCCTCCTTGGTTCGGTGGTGTGGGTAAGGCCGGCGGGACACGATCCCGCAGGAATCGAGCAACGCCGGTAGGACGTCACGCCTGCTGGACCGCCGCGGGCGCGGGCCCGAATGCGGGTAGGCCACCGGCGGACTTCGCAGGCCGGCCGACCCGGCTGGCGTGCGCGAAGCCCGCGACAGCGACGAGAGCCAAAAGGCCCGCCACGATGAAGCAAACCGCGCCCGCGAGCGTCGCCTTGTCTCCGAAAATGCTGAAGCCGTACGAGGTCAGCAAGAGCCCGCGTAGCGTTTCACCCGTCTGCGCAGTGGCGCGCAGGGCGGTCGCGTCGTCCAGCCGCTTCTGGGCAGTTGCGGCCGCCGCCGCTTGGTTCATCGATGTGGCGGTTGCGATATCGGTGCGCAGGGTGGCTTGGATGCCACCGAGCGTGGCGTATGTCTCCCCCGGGAAGCCGGCCCTTTCGGCTCCGCTGGCGACGTGGAACGCGATGAAGTAGTTCGCGTAGCACTCGGCCTGTTTCCCGGTTTCCAAGAGCTGGCCTGCATGGCCGATGAGGCACCGCGAACCGGGCTTCCATGACTTCTCTTCAGGGGTGAGCCGCTCGGCGGTTGCGAAGGTAATCCGCTGCTGGCCGAGCTGATCGCGGACATAGCTGTCGGCGAACTTCCCCTGGTCGGACAGGACGAACCCGAGGAAAACGAGCATCGCGGCGATTACGAGACCTCCGGATTAAAGGACAATGTCAAACGTCTTTCGTGACATCCGCTACTCCTTGGCACATGTGCCTTGTCCACTTCCGTGGGACTCGTGAGAACGCTTGGAACCCCAACCGTGGGCCTAAGGGACCTCAACGATCATCCCGAAGCGCCTGGATGGCTTCGCCGCCTGGAACCAGCCGTCGACGGCGCCGTGGTGAGGGACGCGCCGTCCGGTGATCCGAGTCGGACGGCGGTCCTGGCGGGCGAGGGCTCTCGTGCCGTCAGCGGGGCCGCGGTTAGCCTGCGATGCTCGCGCCGGCCGCGTAGTCAGTCGCCGTCACGAAGTCCGTCTCCGGCACCCAGTTCCAAAACGCACGCTCTTCCCCACAGCCACGGCAACGGCCGGTGCTCGTCGGGCCTGCGGGCTCTTCGATCACCCAGCGATGTGCGTGGAGCCCCGTCCCGGCGGCGGGCGGCGCGGTCGTTCCGTCCTCAGCGGCTGCGAGGGCCGGGCCGCTCGCGATGTCGGGCCGGCGCCCTCTCGCGCCAGCAATGCGCTCCCGCTCCCTGCGGCCGACGAACCGGCCGAATGGCCGCCCGTTAGGCTTGACCGACTCATCGACTGGGACGCTCGCGCCGACAAAGCGAGATCGGATGCCACCCGCCAGGCGCTCCGCCACACGGCCGTCTTCGATACGAGCGATGGGCGCTGTTTGGGCGTTCACAGGCTCCTCGTCCTGGTCGGGCTCGGCACTCGCGACGCGGCACATCGAAGTGGTAACCATCGTCAATCGTCCCTTCCGTCGCCTAGGCGACGCTGACAACCGGGGCGCTCAGCGTGGCGCCTTGCGTGAGTTCGGTGAACACGTGGTGGTATTGGCCCATTGCGGCCCTGAGTTCGTCCGTCGCGACCGGATTCCGTTGGTGCCGGAGTTCGACCGCGTGCGCGGCGCGGTAGTCCTGGACGACGCGCGGATGGTCAACGGAGAGCGCGCTGGCGCCCTGTTCGAATTCGGCTCCCGGGTAGCCCCGCGCGGCGATGACTTCCGCAACGAGGTGGCCGGTCGCGGACATCGCGGCCCCAGGGTCCACGACGAATTGGGCTTGGGCGCTCGCCCATCGGTCGGTGTAGTGCGTGACCTCGATCGCCGTCAGTGACCGCACCGGGAACAGGTTCGAGCGTTCTTGGCGCGCGATGAGGTCCTTTTCAGCGTCCGAGCGCCCTTGCTCACCAACGGTTCGCGCGTATTCCGGGCCAAATCCTTCGCGGAGCGTGCTGGTCTGCTTGCCGCGCTTGCGGCGGTCGGCCCACAGGAGGCCGCCCACCACGACTCCGATCGCGGCTACGCCAGCGGCGCCGATCGCGATCATCATCCAGGTTTCCATGAGTACCTCCGATACCCGCTTGGGCATCCGTCTTGTGCGCGTCCGTCCCGCTTGAAGAAGGGGACGGACGCCTTGCGAAAGCAGGCGCTCGGTCAGGGACCGCACCTCGCCGCTAAATCGAGTCGTGGCGTTCACGGCCATCGCGCCGGCCAAGCGGGCTGATGCTCGTCCAGAACAGGAGCGTGAACACCAGCCCGACCACTCCGACCACCATGAGAATCACGCCCACGACGGTGATATCGATGCCCGAGACGGTCGCCTCGACCGCCCAGGTGAGGATCGCCCCGACGGCGATGAGGACGAGGCTCAGGCCGATGCTTCCACTACTCACTTGTCCCTACTTTCTCTTGTCGATGCGTGCCGATGCGGAGTGGGCCGCTCTTAGATGAGCCCACGGCGCCCTCCGCTCTGGCGGGAGGTGATTGCGCGGTAGACGACGATGACCGCGATTGCGCCAAGTACGGCAATGACGAGGCTGCGAACGTTGAAGCCCGTCACGTCGCCATAGCCAAGGGCGACGCTGACGAATCCCCCGACCAGGGCGCCAGCGACACCGAGCAGCGTCGTGATGACCACGCCCCGGAGTCCGGCGCCGTCGCCCCCACCGAGGATGAGCTTGGCGATGAAGCCGGCCACGAGACCGACAAGGATCCAGGTAAGCAATCCCATAGAGTCCTGACTTCCGACGAGAGGTGGGCCGGTCCAACGATGCTCCCGACTGGGAGTGCCCGCCCCCGTTGGGGGTCCCCTTACGAGGCGGGAGTCATGCCGGACGGTTCTCCGTCACTAGGAGTGTCTCCCCGCCGTCTGTCCAAAACTGACACTCGGACGTTAAGGTAACGCTGGCCGTCGCCCACCGATCGCCGGCGAATCCACGGCACAGCCCCCTCGCCGCGCGCCATGCACGGGACGAGCAGGCGAGGCGGGGCGAGTCCTGAGCCGGTGAGACATCGCGCGCGGGGCGCGTTGGGCTATCCCTCGCCGCCTTCGTCAGCAGGGCTGCCTGCCTTGGCGGCCGAGACATCTGCCGCGGACTGGACGGCTGCCGCCGTAGCCGTCGCGTTCCAATCGATGTTTGCGATCGACGCCTGGTCCGAGCGGGCGCGGGCGTGCGCATCAGCCCGCCAGTGGCCGCGGAACCATGACGCAATGCGAGTGGGCAAGCGCTTCATTCCTTCGTCCTCCGGACGACGCCTTGGGGCGGGCGCACAGTGCGCCCGCCCCAAGGCGAAGCTTGCAACATGGCCGGTCTGGCAGGTTTACAGGCGGGGAGCCGGCTTGGGCTCGTCCCCGGCCTTATCGCGTGCCGCCGCTGCCGCTGTGTCGCCGCCTGCGACGATCCGCGCGCCACCATCGGGGCGCTGGCGCGCACCTTCGTTCACCATGCCCTGGGCCCCGGCCGCGTCGGCCACCTTGTCGCGGGCGGCCTGAACCGTCTCGGCCTTAGCCTTGTCCGGCTGGCCCTTGGCCTTGTCATCGATCGTGTGCTCTGCCATGCGTGGTCTCCTTTGGGACGGGGACCCAGTCCGGCGCCCCGAACTCTGTCGTCGCCTCTCGCCGAGCGCTGCAGAGAGGTGCTGGCCGCGTTTGGCGGCTCGCACCTCTCGTGCTCGCGGGGCCGGAGCTACTGGCCGAACGCCTTCTTCAGCTTTTCGGCCGCCTCGTTCATTTCAGCCTTAGCATCGCCGGCGGCCTCTTGCGCGTCGCCCTTCGCGTGTTGCTTCGCGCCCTTCGCCTTCATGCCATCGGCACCAACGGCGCCGGCGACCTTCTCGCGGGCGGCCCCGACGGCCTGGTTCATCTTGCCCTTGGCCTTGTCATCGATCGTGTGCTCTACCATGCGTGGTCTCCTTTGGGACGGGGAAGCTGGTCCGCCGTCCTGAACTCTGGTCGTCGCTTCGATGCATCCACCCTGCCTCGGCCGGTGGCTAGCGCCTGGTCAGCTAACCTTCGCAATGCGCTCGAGGAGGTCGAGCAGGTCGTTGGCGTGCTCTTCCTCCATCGCGAGGATCTGCTCGATCATGCGCCGGGTCGTGGGGTCGTCTTCGCCAAGCCACGCGATGACCTCCGAGTACGTCTCGATCGCAATCCGCTCGGCGACGAGGTCCTCCTTGATGAGGTCCTGCAGCGTGTCCCCGCCCAGGTACTCCGAGTGGCTCCGCGTCGCAAGGCCGTCGGGGTCGAGGTTCGGTTCGCCGCCGAGCTGCGTGATTCGGTCGCATATCATGTCGGCGTGTGCTTGCTCCTCGGCAGCGTGCTGAAGAAACTCTGCGGCCACGGGCGCCTTGTCGATCCCACGGGCCATGTAATAGTGGCTCTTGTAGCGGAGTACACAGACGAGTTCCGTCGCGAGCGTCTCGTTGAGCACGGCAACGACTTGCGCCCGATCGGCGGTGTAGGCCTGGGTTATGGCGCCGTCGAGCATTTGCGCGCGAGCTCGCTTCCGGATGGCCTCAAGGTCCGTAGTGAACGTGGACCGTGCAGGCCCCGTGTCTTTGACTAGCATGGCACACCGTAGTGCCCGTAGGTCCGCGTCCGGAAGGCCGGGTCGGCCATGTCCGGCCAGTGATCGTTGTCAAAGCCCTCCGCTGCTTCCAAGGTCGCCCTCGGTACGTTGAGGATGAACTTCTTGTCGCCCTGATCCACCGCCAAAGACTGCCACGGGATGGCAAGGAGTTTTCCGCTGTGCAGAAAACCGGACCCGAACGCGACGACGGCGTAGGCCACTCGTCCGCTCTCCAGGTCGATCATGATCTCGGCGATCTTCCCGAGGTCTTCTCCATCAAGATTCCGGACCTTGTCGCCAGCGAGAGTGCTCGCTGAAAGGACTAGTGACATGCTGGTTCCTCCAGTGTGGCCGTCGTTCATAGCACACACAGTCTTCGTCTGAGCTTGTGGCCATCCGCTCAGCAGCGCGTTCGACCCCGTCCTGACTCATCGCGTCCTGCAGGGCTGTTCCTAGAACAAGATGACCACGAGCAGGATCGCAATGATCACTGCGAGAACACCGCCTCCGATATACATGGGTCACTCCGTTCGGTCTGGACGTACCGGCGTCCGTCTGGTAAGAGTGTCTACCCATGTGTCTGCCAGAAACTAGCAAATCCTCGAACTGTTGGGGAGACCGTCGTTGAGTCCTCTGCTTCGTCCGCGAGCGTTCTCGCAGGATTCCTTCACCGTGCGATCCGTCTTCGCCTGGCGCAACACGCAGTGGCTACGGTTCCCGCGGGTACCCGTCATCAATCTCTATCTTGGGAAGTCCGGATACGTAAGGTTCGCGCGTATCTCAGCAAGCAGCTGCGGGCATTCGCCGGTGGATCCCGTCACCTTCAAGCCGGCAATAACGTTCACGGACCACGGCGTAGCATTCGCAGGCGGCCTTCTCAAGACCGATGCGGTTGATGATCTTCATCTCGCCACGCCGGTAGCTGATCAGGCCAGCCCGCTGAAGAGCCGCTGCCGATAATGCCACGCTCGGCCGGCTCACGCCGAGCATCTGCGCGAGGAATTCCTGCGTGATCTGAAACGCCGAGCCTTCCGCCTGGTCATGGGTCATCAGCAGCCAGCGCGCGCAACGCTCGTCCACGTGGTGCGCCCGATTGCACGCCGCGGACTGAGCTACCAGAGCGAGCATCATCCCACTGTAGCGCCGGATGACTCCCAAGAAGCTCACGTTGTGCGTCAGTTCCGCAAGGAAATCCGCGCTCCGCATCCGAAGGGCGTGACCTGGCAACTGGGAGATGAGGGCCATGTTCGAATCCCCGGTCCCGAGGAAGACGGGCACGCCCGTCGTGCCCTCGCGACCGATCGTCGCAAACTCGATCATCATCCCGTTCTCAAGGACGGTCAGCACCGAGATGATCCCCGAGGTTGGGAAGTACACGTACTCGGCATCGTCCCCCGCTTCTTGCAGGGTCTCCCGCATCCGCAACGGGTAGGACTCGAGGAACCCGTGAACCTGTTCGTATGCCGCCGGCGAGATCGCGGCGAGGAGGTGATTCGGGGATTGCGTGGTGACCAAGGTATCCGTGACATCCAGCTTTCAGGTCGGGCGCGCCGCCCGGTGGCGGTCGCCTGACCGCCAAATCATAGCATTTTGCAAGATTAATATCTACATTTTGTTTTGAGATGGAGAATCCAGTCCCCCATGCAGTTCGCACGAGCCGGAGTGACGCTAGCAGCCTCCGTCGATCCCGCCTTGCCTATCGGGTGACTCCGAGGGGCCAGTTGGCTTATTCTTCCGCGGCCGCTGGGCGCGCCCCGTGCGCCGCGGACCCTGCCTGAGGTGTGTCCATGCGCAAGCAGTCGCCGGTCCCAACGGACTTCGACAAGCCCTTTTACGACGCCTGTAACGAGGACCGCTTGGTCGTCCAGCATTGCGCGGCGTGCAACCGCTTCCAATTCCCGCCCCGGACGATGTGCACGCGCTGCGGCAACCCGAGCCTGGACTGGCGCCAGGTGAGCGGCCGCGGTCGCATCCAGAGCCGCGTCGTCGTCTACGACAGCCCGGTCTCGACGCTCATCCCGGACCAGCCGTTCAACGTCGCGACCATCTCCCTCGAAGAGGAGCCGGACGTGATTATGCTGTCGCACCTCCCGGGGGTGCCGGTCGATAGGGTCCCGATTGGGGCGGCGGTCGAGGTCGTCTTCGAGACTACGCCCGCCACGGGGCAGAAGGTCCCCGAGTGGCGCGTGGTTAGCTGACCTCGGGGCGACCGCAGCGCAAACGATAAGGAAGGAGAACACGCGATGGCGATCCCAATCGCTCCACACTCGTGGCACCGGAACCGGGAGGGGCTCGGTATCTGGGAGGGCCGTGGCAAGGTGGTGGCAACCGGCGTGGGCACCTCGCCGACGGCACGCCGCTGGGACGAGCGCCCCGAGACGAGCCTCGGCGCACTCACCATCTTCGCGATCCGCAAGGCTATCGAGGACGCCGGCATTTCGCCCGAGGAAATCGACGGCATCGTGCTCACGCCCGAATCGACCACGGGCATTTCGAACGACCCAATGTCGCCGCCGCCGGCCGGCTGGACGGACGCTTTCAAATTGATCGACTACCCCCAGGCGGGGATTACGCGTGGCGACATCGACTGGCTACTCCTCAACATGCCCGAGCTGAAGAACGTGACGTTCAAGATGAACGGGCCGGTGTGCATGTCGGTCGCGTTCACGACCGCGGCGGAAGCGGTCGCGCGCGGGCTCAGCAAGACGTGCCTGATCGTGCGCGGCTGGCACAACCTCGCCGGCCGCTACTACGTCGGGCAGGGCGCCGCGGCACGGGACACCCTTGCGGGGCCGGCCAAATATGGCGGCATCTGGGGCATGCCAGCCTGCGCCACCACCGCGATGATCTTTCAGGAGTACTGCGACAAGTACGGCAAGCACCACGACATGATGGCCCCGTTTGTCGTCGAAGAGCGCCGGAACGGGCTGATGAACCCCGACGGCTTCTTCACCCAGCACCGGCCCGAGATGATTACCGCCGAGGACTACCTTTCCGGGCGGTGGATCGCGAAGCCGGCCAACATTTATGACAACGACCTGCCTATCCAGGCGGCGTTGGCCGTGGTCTTCACGACACCGGAATTGGCCAAGCATCACAAACCAAAGCCGGTCTACATCCTCAACCACGCCCAGACGCGCCCCGAATTGCAGGGCGCGATCCCGACGCTCGCCGAATGGGAGCGGGCCAGCGACCGGATGGGCCGGATGCTCTACGAAGGCTCCGGGATCGGTCCGGACGACCTCTCGTTCGAAAACATGTACGACGGCTTCACGCTGTTCCACCAATTCCACCTTGAGGGCCTCCGCTTCGCGGCCCGCGGCGAAAGGCGCGGCTACGCTCTCGACCTCTACCAAACGGACATCAGCATCGAAGGGCCGAACCCCGTTTCGCCCAGCGGTGGCAACAACGGCAACGGCCGGACGCGTTGGTGGAACCACCGCGATAGCATCCTCCAGATCCAGGGCCGCTCGCCCTCGCAGATCACGCGGCCGGCGAATTACGGCGTCTCCGGGGCGCATATGCCGAACTTCTGCGACGCCCTCATTTGGGGGGCGTCGCCCGAGTAACGCCCTGCTACCAAACGCCATGGGCGCGTGCTGCCGATGGCCGCATGGCGCGCCGAAAGAGGAGGGACTGTTGGCATTCCTGATCAGCTTCGATATCGATGGCACGATGGAGTTTGGCGACCCGCCGGGCGGGATCACCGTGGAGATGGTGCTGCGGGCGCAAGAGCTCGGCTTCCTCATTGGCAGCTGTTCGGACCGGTTTCCCTCCGCCCAGCGCAGCCTGTGGGAAACCCGCGAAGTGCGTGTCGATTTCGTCGCCGCGAAACACATGCTGCCCGACATCCGGGACCGGTTCGCGGCGGACCGCTACCTACACATCGGCGACCGCGACATCGACAAGCAGCTCGCGGAGCAGGCAGGTTTCGAGTTCCTCTGGGACCACGAAGGCGTCCATCAGCCTTGGCTCGCGTGGCTCAGTTCCCATGCCCTCGACTAGGCCGCGCGCATGGCGGGCACGTCGATGAGGATCGGGATCATCTCCGATACCCACATCCCGTCGGCGGGGCCGGAGCCTCCCGCGCAGGTGGCAACAGCCTTCGCTGGCGTCGACCTCATCCTGCACGCGGGGCACGTCAACGTCGCCTCCTGTCTCGAATGGCTCGGGCGGATCGCTCCCGTGCGCTCCACCGAGTCGTGGCTGGAGGGCCAGGGCGAGACGCCGGCACGCCACGGAAGCGTCGAAGTCTTCGAGATCGAAGGCCACACCATCGGGATGGCCCACGAGCTCATCCTCCGCGGGCTTGGTGACGATGTCCTGCCGGGCTCGATCGGCCGGTCGCCAGCGATGCGCGCGGCGCTGGCGACCGAGCTGCGCGAGATCTTCCGGACGCGCGTCGACATCGTCGTCTTTGGGTATACCCACGAGGCGATGATCGAGACGCACGACGGCATTCTGTTGCTGAATCCCGGGAGCCCGAGCCTCGTGAAGCAGCAGGTCAGGCTCGGGACCGTGGCGATCCTGGAGCTTGAGCCGGGACGTCGCGAGGCTCAGATCGTGGACCTCAGCTCGCTGTCCTGAGCCGTCGCCCCAGCCGCGACTTCCTGATAAGCGAAACGGTCCGGTCAGGACAAATACGGGCGAGCAACACGAGTGGCTTGACCGGCGATGACGGCGCTCGATAGCATGCGCAGCGCCACGATGTGGCGGCGGACGACTCGCTAGCGAGCTAATCCCGGGCTTCGGGATCAGCGCGGTTCAGTGGATCGCATCAGGTTTCAGGAGGCGCGCAATGCCGGGTGCACCCGTCCTTCGTGACGGCGAATGGTGGTTCCAACAAGACGACGGCACCTGGCTGCGGTGGGACGAGCCCAACAAGGCGTGGATACAGACGACTCCTCCGGTGAGTCCTCCGGCTCCTGCTCCACCCCCGCCTCCCCCAGCGGCTGCGCCCGTCCCAGCATCAACTACCGTCGAGCGCCCGCCGAACACCTCCCCGGCCAACGATGCAATCGAGGCCAGACCGGGCCTGGTGCACACGACTACTGCGCCCGTTGCTGAACAAACTACCGCCCAAACGTCACGCAGCAGGATGCCGATCATCGCGGTCGCCGCCGTTGCCTTGGTTGGGATTGTCGCTGCGGCTGCGGTCGCGTTCGCGCTCCGCGGCGGCAGTGACGATGACGGCGGATCGCCTCCCGCTGCTGGTGATGGCGGCGGCCCATCCGTGGGAGGAGGCGGGTCCCCGCCCGCGCAGGCGGCGCTGACCGCGCTCGATTGCGAGCCAGGGACGGGCACTGCGTACGAAGTGGGCGAAAACCAGAGCCTGCGGTCGTTAGGCGAGGTGCCCTGGGAGAAGCTCGCCGCTGGCGACACGGTGCGCATCCACTGGCGCGCCGAACCCTACCGCGAAAAGTTCATGATTCGCGGCCAAGGCACCGCAGACGCGCCCATCGTGGTCTGTGGCGTTGCTGGCCCGAAGGGCGAACTGCCCGTCATCGATGGGAAGGACGCCATCACACCGGCGGGTCTCGGGACGCCCTTTTCTGGCAACGGCGAACCGCGTGGCCTGATCCACCTCACGGTCGGGCGGAACGATACCTGGGGCTATAAGCCCCAGTACATCGTGATCCAAGGTTTGCACATCCGCAACGCGTTTCACGAGTACACGTTCACAAACGCTGCCGGCAAGAAGGTGGCCTATTCAGAGAACGCCGCGGGCATCTTCGTCGAACGCGGCGAACACATCACCGTACGCGGCGTCGAGCTCGAGGGCAACGGCAACGGCTTCTTCGTCGCCTCGGGTGATTCTGAGGAAGTACTGTCGCGCGACATCTTGCTCGAACGCTCACGGATCTTCGGCAACGGCACGGTCAAGGTCGCCGCAGATCGTCACCACAACATCTACACCGAAGCGGTCGGCATGGTGTTCCAGTTCAACGACATTGGCCCGCTGCGAAGCGGTAGCATGGGCTCGGCGCTCAAGGACCGCTCGGCTGGTACCATCATCCGCTATAACCGGATCGAGGGTGGCGCCCGGACGCTGGACCTCGTCGATGCCCAAGAATCGTGGGTGCTCACGACGAAGTTGCCTGAATACCGCCGGACGCTCGTGTACGGCAACCTGATGATCAACGGACCCGTCGGTGCCTCGAACATGGTCCACTATGGCGGCGATAGCGGCCTGCCCGAGATCAACCGCAAGGGCACGCTCTACTTCTACAACAACACCATCGTCGTCAGGGCGAACCTCGAAGGCCCCAACGCCCGATACCGCACCGCCTTGTTCGATGCCGAGACGTCGGAAGAAACGATCGAAGCGTGGAACAACATCATCGACGTTAGGCCCGCCACATCCGGGTCCGAGGCCACGCAGCTCACCTGGATGCGGCATCAGGGCACGCTCAAACTGGGCCTGAACTGGGCCACCCCGGGAATGTTTGAATGGCGCGACGACAAGGCGCCCCCACAGGGCGGTATCAGCGGGCTCAACAAAGTGATCGGCGACAAAGCAGGCCCCGGATTCGTTGACGAAGGCAGCGGAGACTATGCGATCGCTTCGGGCGCCTCAGCCGCCCGCGAAGGCGAGGATCTGCGCGACGTCCCCCGCTCATTGGGCGCCGCCCTGGACTTCCAGTACGTCCATCCGGCGAGCGGCCAGGAGCGCGCCGGGGATGCCGGGCTCGGCGCCTTCCCGGCCGGTGGCGCCGCTTCCACCGGCAGCGCCGGGTCCACTCCGCCTCCGGCATCGGCCTCGCCCGCGGCGGGTTCATCAAGCGGGTCCGGCGCTTCCAAGTCCGGGCCCATCGACTTCGGGTCGGCTCGCCCCAACGGGTGGTCGGGCTCCCTGCAGTACCTGGGCAAGGGCCCGAACGGCCACGACAACGGCAAACGCTCGGATTGTACGGGCGCCGGGTCGGGGACCCCGGCAGTCCTGTGCGTCCGCGCCGGGGCCAGCCGGGGAGGGAACGGGACCGCAGCTTCGCCGTTCCCGACCATCAACGCGGCGATTCAAGCCGCGCGTCCGGGCGATGTCATCCAAGTGGCTGCAGGCGAGTACCGCGAGAACGTGGCAGCCGGGGAGTTCACCAACCCCGCCGATACCTACTTCAGTCTGCTTGGCGGCTTCAGCGACGACTTCCGCCAGCGGGACGCCTCGAAGTTCCGGTCCGTCATCGATGGACAAGGCAAGGGACCGGCGGTGCGGCTCCATCTCCACTCGGATAACAGCACCACCCTCGATGGCTTCCGTATCACTCGTGGAGTAGGCCTCGGCAAGACGTCCGAGGATGGGAACGGAGCAGGTGGCGGCGTCTTTGTTGAGTTCACGGGAAACGGCGAAGTCCTCATCTCACACAACGAGATCTACGGGAACGCGACGGCTGGGTTCAACGACGAAAACCGCGGCGGAGGCATCCATACCGATGCCGTGGACTACGACGGCTCGAAACCGGTCATCCGGATCGAGGACAACGTCATCCACAACAATCAGGCCGGGCGCGCAGCCGCTATCAACGCCACCGGACGCGATATCGTGATCCTCCGCAACATGGTCGACGCCAACACCGCGCATTCCGACCACGGCGGAGGTATCTACATCTCCACTGTCGTAAGGGCGGACGTGCGCGATAACGTTGTGCGCGGCAACCAAATCGGGAAGACCGTGAACTATGGCTGGGGAGGCGGCATTTTCATCGGTGGCGGTCCTGCGGCCCTTCAGGGCAACATCGTGACCGGCAACTACGCTCCGACGAATGGATCTGGCGTCTTTTGGGATGAAGGCGCGAAGGGGACCATGAAGGACGACCTCATCTTCAACAATGGCTGCTCGAGCGACGAGCGGCCAGGGACCGCACTGTATGTCGATGGCGGCGCTGCACCCTCAGAAGTCTCGGCCGAGAACCTTACGATCGCAGCCCATAACTGCCCATTCCGCACCGGGGCAGCCATCCTCGTCGAGGCTGGCTCCAAGCTCGTCGTGAAAAACTCGATACTCTGGGACAACACCGACGATTTTGCGACGCTCGATAACGGCAAGTTCACCATCGAGAACTCGATCACGAAGTCTTCCGGCAAAGGCAACAAGAACGCCGACCCGCAGTTCGTCGACCCGGCAAGCGGCAACTACCGCCTCAAGTCGGGAAGCCCCGCGAGCGGCCGTGGCGCCTACCCGTAGCGTCAGGAGACCGAGTCCGGGAGGTAGGTGCGTATCCTTGGGGCCTGCCGGTCAGGCGAGCTTCACGGCCGTGCCGCAGGCCGTGACCATCAACATCTGGCCGCCGACCGTCTCGTAGTCCACCTTCACGCCGACGACCGCGTCGGCGCCGATGCTCTGCGCCCGGGAGATCATCTCTTGGATCGAGGTCTCGCGGCCCTTGCGGATCTCTTCCTCGTACTTTCCAGAACGTCCACCAACGATATCGCGGAACGCCGCCGTGATGTCCTTAAACATGTTGACGCCGAGGACCGTCTCGCCGGCCACAACGTTGAGGTACTCGCTGATCTGCCGCCCCTCGACCCCGTTCGTGGTCGTCACCACCATTGCCATCGATCGCGCTCCGTGTTCTGGATGCATTCAGTGTAGCCGAGGAGCGGCGCACCCGTGGTGAAGCGCAGGTGAGCGTCTCCGGCTTGGGCGCCACGGCTGTCGCGCAGCCCGCCGGGGCCGTATAACCGGGCCACAGTCACAACGCAGGAGTCAAAGATGACAACCACCACCCTCTGGCGGCTCAAAGTGAAGCCGGAGTCCCAAGCGGAGTTCGAAGCGCTCGTGTCACAGCTGGTACGCGATGTCCACGCCAACGAGCCGGGGCACGTCTTCGAGTACCGCCGCTCTAAAGCCGACGCGCTCACCTACATCTTGTTCCTTTCGTTCTTCGATGAGGCGGCGTTCAAGCGCTACGGCGAAGCGCCCTGGCACCGCGGCGCTTCCCCAGCGATCATGGCCTGCCTTGCCGAGCCGCCCGTCGCCGAGCACCTCGACACGTTCTAGCCTGGAGGTTCGGATGCGCGTCCTGGTGACCGGCGGTAACCGGTATATCGGCCGCCACGTCGTGGAAGAGCTCGCACGGCGCGGGCACGATGTCACGGTCTTCAATAGCCACGAATCGCCGCTCCCGGCTGGAGTCCGTCGTCTGCATGGCGACCGTACGCAAGCGGGCGTGGTCGATGCGGTACTTGGGCCCGTCCGTGACGAGTTCGACGCCGTGCTCGACAACACCTCCTATCAACTGGACGACGTGGAACCGCTGGTCGCGCTCTTTCGGGGCCGCGTGAGCGCTACGTCTTCACCAGCTCGACGGCGGTCTACCCCTGGCACGATGTCCAGCCCGTCACGGAGTCGCACGCCGTGGACGATGACGACGCCCGCAACCCGTCGCGGAGCTACGGCGCCGGCAAGGTGCGCTGTGAACGCTACTTGATGGCCGAACACGCCGCTAACGGCTTCCCCGCCGTCAGTCTGCGCGTCGGGCACACGCTGGGGCCTCACAGCCCTCTGCCGCGCGAGCACGCCTTCTTCGCGAAGCTGGAAGCCGGGCGCCCCATCCCGGTGCCGGGGGACGGCCTCCCCTTTGTCCACCTCGTCCACGTCGACGACGTCGCCCAGTGCATGGCGCTTGCGGTCGAACAGGCCGTCTCAGCAGGCCAAATCTACAACGTCAACAGCGCCGAGTTCGCGAGCATCGGTGGCTACCTGCGCCTCATGGCCGAGGTCGTGGGCGTCGAGGCGGACCTCCGGTTCGTCCCCCGCGAAGTCGCGAAGACCATCCGTCCGCCGATCCTCCATTGGGCGGAGTGGTATCGCGGCGGCGCTGTCTTTTCGATCGACAAGGCGCGCCATGAGCTCAGCTACGCCCCGCGCTTCGGCTTGCGCGCGGGGCTCGAAGACGCCTATCGATGGTTCCAATCGGAGGGCCGCGCGACCTACGCCATCGACTTCGGGCGAGACGAAGCCTTGCTCACGGAACTCGACCGGTAGGCGTCCCTCGGCGTCACCGCAATTGCAACGCAATTCCGGTACTCCACGATTCTGGATCTGGTCGTCCACTAAGTTCCGGACGACATTCCACGGTGAGAGTGCAGTTGCCATGAAAGTAGAAGTCGCAGTCTTTCGCGATGGGCGCTGGGCGCCAGCCCTTCCCCTCAAGCTGGATGGGCCACAAACTTTGGTGGTCGCCTTCGGCTCGCTGTCCCTTGAAGCCGCGGGAGAGCCGATGGAAGAGTTGTCGGCCGCATTCCCCAACTCGGTCGTGCTGGGCTGTTCCACGGCCGGCGAGATCCTGGACGGAGATATCCTCGACGACGCCATCGTGGCCTCCATCGTGCGATTCGACCGGACGACCTTGCGCCCCGCCTGTGCCCCGGTGGACGTGATCGAAGCCTCCGCCGCAGCCGGAGAGGCCGTTGCCTCGGCCCTCGTACGTGACGACCTGCGCTCGGTGTTCGTGATCAGCGACGGCCTCAACGTCAATGGTTCGGAGCTCGCTCGCGGACTCAACGCGGTCCTCCCCCCAGGCGTGATCGCGACCGGCGGGCTTGCCGCCGATGGCGACCGCTTTGCCTCCACCTGGATCTACTCGGGCGGCCAGATGCATCAGTCGCGAATCGCCGCAGTGGGTCTGTATGGTGACGCCATTCGCATCGGGCATGGGTCGCGCGGAGGGTGGGACATTTTCGGGCCCGAACGGCTCGTGACGCGGTCGGAAGGCAGCGTCCTCTTCGAGCTCGATGGCCAACCTGCGTTGGGGCTCTATCGTCAGTACCTCGGCGACCTCGCCGCAAACCTGCCCGCTTCGGCGCTCCTCTTTCCGCTTGCGGTCCGCCTCGCCGCCAGCCAGCCGCCGGTGGTCCGGACGATTCTCGGGATCGATGAAGCGAAGCAGTCCTTGCGATTTGCGGGCGACATTCCTCAGGGCGCAGTCGCCCAGCTCATGCACGCGAATATGGACCGCCTCGTGGACGCGGCGGAGAGCGCCGTCGGCGAAGCGACCAGGCTAGCCGGGGAGCGCGGAGGGCTCTGCATCGCGATCTCGTGCGTCGGGCGCAGGCTGGTGCTCGGTGAGAGGACCGTCGAAGAGACGGCAGCGGCCTTCGAAGCGCTGCCCAGCAACGTGCGTCAAATCGGTTTCTACTCCTACGGTGAACTCTCGCCGCTGGCGAGCGGTAGCTGCGACCTGCACAACCAGACGATGACAATCACCGTCATGGCTGAGGCGGCATGAGCCTCCACCGGCTCCTTGATCGCCAGATCCGCCGCGCCGGGTTAGACTCAGAGACGCTCGCTGATGCGCGGATGGGCCGGTTGCTCGAAAGCGTAAGCCGCGCGTACGACGACGCCGATCAGGAGCGCTACCTCCACGAGCGCTCGCTCACGATGGCCTCGCAGGAGATGCGGGAGCTTTACGAAAGCACGAAGGTTGCCGGCGAGACGCGCCTCAGCGCAATCGTCGATTCCGCCAGCGACATCATTTACACGATCGACCTCCAGGGCAGATTCACCTCCCTCAACTCGGCCGCGTACGAAATCAGCGGCTACGAGCCCGGCGAGTTGATCGGCGCTCCATTCACGAAAGTCGTCGCCGCCGAGTATGTGCCCGAAATCATGTCGGCCATGCAAGCCAAAATGAAGGGCGCCGAGATCCGCACGCGATATGCCATCGAGGTCCTCACCAAGGCGGGCGAACGGATCCCGCTTGAGTTAGCATCTCACATCGTTTACCTCCCTGGCCGCCAAGCCGAAATCCTCGGAATCGGCCGGGACATGCGAGACCGCCGCGAGCGCGACCGGTTGGACTACCTCGCCCACCACGACCCGTTGACGGGCTTGCCCAATCGGTACGTCCTTGAACCGCTGCTGCGCCAGGCGGCAGAGCACGCTGGAACTGGCAAGCATGCGTTCTTCCTCCTGCTCGACCTCGATAACTTCAAGGTGGTCAACGACACGGTCGGCCACGTAGGCGGAGACCGCGTCTTGGTCGAGGCGACGAACCTCCTCCGCGGTCACCTCGCGCCCGCGGACGTCCTCGCACGGATGGGCGGCGACGAATTCGCCGTCGTCCTGAGCGACGCCACCGAAGAGCAGTCCCAAGCTGTGGCCGCAGCGCTCCGTGGCGCCCTCACCAGCGCCGACGTCGAAGTCGCAGGGCACTCCTTCGCCATCGGCGCCTCCATCGGGATCGCCGAGGTGCACGCTGGCGATGACCCGGCCGACGTCATGGCCCGCGCCGACACCGCCATGTACCAGGCGAAGCACCTAGGGCGAAACCGTTCTGTGGTGAGCCAGGAAGGCGATCGCGCGCCCGCCTTCTTGGCGAAGGCCCACGAGTGGGTCCGCCAGATACGGTCGGCGATCGAAGCGGGCCGCGTCATCGTGCACTACCAGCCGGTGGTCGACCTCCAGACGCGGCTTGTTACGCATCACGAAGCTCTCGTCCGCCTCGCAGACCCCACCGGCCGGCTGCATTCACCCCAACAGTTCGTGCCGGCGGCCGAACAGTGGGGCGTCATGCCCCAGCTGGACCGGGTCGTCTTCGACACCGTGCTCGCCGGGCTTCGAGAGAACCCCGAGCGCCAGGTGTTCGTCAACCTCTCCGCCCTGAGCATCGCCGACGGCGACTTGCTCGCGCACATCGATAGCGCGCTCGCGGGGGCCGAGGGCGTCGCCCGCCGCTTCGGGGTCGAAGTCACAGAGACGGCGGTGCTACGGGATTTCGACGCGGCGCGGGCATGGATGGAACGCCTCAAGCAACACGGTGTGCGCTTCGCGCTGGACGATTTCGGCGTGGGCTTCAGCTCGCTGGCTTACATCCGCGACCTGCCGTTCGACCAGCTCAAGATCGACGGGTCGTTCGTCCGCGAGATCGCGGGGCAGCCGCGGCTCTATGGCATGGTCCGCGCGATCAAGGCCCTCGCCGACGTGCTCGAAGTCGACGCCGTCGCGGAATCGATCGAGAACGCGCGCGTCTTCGAGGCCGCGCTCCAACTCGGCATCCGCTATGGGCAGGGGTACTACCTCGGCGCCCCGGCAGCGGCGGAGCGGATCCTCGTGCGGGCCGCCTAACCGCCCGCGAACGGCACCGGGATGCCGCGCTTGAGCAAGTCCCCGACGCCAGCCTCTTCGGTGTTGATCAAGGCCTCGACCCAGCGGTGGAACATCTGCCCGCCGCCCTCGTTCCGCCCGAACAAGAGGTGGTCGCGCGCACCCGTCTGGAGAGCGCGCTGGATGCCCAGGCCGGTGATGTAGTCCTCGTTGAGCACGACATGGTGATAAAACGCCATGCGCTGGGCGATCTCTTCCTTGTCGTCGTCCGCCGGGTCGCCGAACTGGATGAAGTTCTGGATCGTGTACGACTCCAGCGGCGTCTTGCCCGGGAACATCTGGGAGACCATGTAGCCGTTGCCGTTCGCCCCGCCTCCGGCGATCGAAACGTTCGGGAAGATGGTCCAGACACCCGCGGCGAGGTCGGAGTTGACCCACTGCTCTTCTGGCGTGTCGGCGAGCTTCTCGTGTCGCTTCGGGGCGGTGAGGCGGGCGTGGGGGCCCCAGTAGTAGTAGTCGGGCTGGTGTGGCGAATCCGGCCCGAAGCTGTTCCGGTGCAGGATCGGCAGGTGGTAGTAGTCCCGATAGCCGTCGTACGCCACCTTCCAGTTGGGCCCGTGGAGCACCTGGCGGCCAACGACGTGCGTCTCGTTGAAGCGCAGATCATCGAGGAGCTGGTCGTACCCGCTGAGGAATGCGTCGAAATCGACCTCGGCGCCCGGCGTCACGATCACCCAGATCATGCCGGAACGCTCCTCGGTGGGGAGGGGCGTCAGGCCGTGCGCATCCCGGTCGATGTCGCCGAAGTTCTTCTGGTCGAACACGCTCACCAGCCGGCCGTTGAGGTCGTAGGACCAGGCGTGATACGGGCAGCGAAAACCCTTCGCCGTCCCGCACTCGTCGGCGGGCTTCAAAATGGCGCCACGGTGGCTGCACATGTTGACGAACGCTTGGGCGCGGCCATCGTCGTTGCGGGTGATCAGCAGCGGCGTCCCGGCGATCTCCAACGCCCGGTAGGCGCCGGGCTCACGCAGTTCGCTCGAAAAGGCGGCGACCAGGGGCAAGCGCTTGAAGATCCGGTCGACCTCCTTCTCCCAACGTCCCTGGTCGATGTAGGCGCTCGCCGGCACCTTGTAGACATCATCGAGAAGGTCGATCCGGCCAGCGTTGAGGTTCTCCACCTCGCGGCGGGCCATCTGCATCAGTTGCTCACGGCTCATTTCTGCACCCCCCGGGCTTCGGCCCCTGCGTGGCCAGCCACGCGATCCTCATGGATCGCGTGTTAGGCGCGAGCCGTGAACTTCAGGTCCAGGTGGTACAGCCCCAGCATGATCCCGGGCTGGTGCTTGAAGTCGTTTTTCACCATGTCGAGGTCGATCGTCTCCAACCGGTCGAGCAGCACGTTCACCCCGACGTTCT
>JBJXFX010000076.1:0-5930 GCA_046152925.1 Dehalococcoidia bacterium | reverse complement strand
TCGCGGACACCTCGACGCGATCGCGGGTGACCCGGATGGAGTGGGCTGCGTCGTCCTCACTGGGGCGGGCCGCTCGTTCTCGGCTGGGAACGACATTAAGGCTATCCAAGCCGGCGACCGCGCCCCGGACGCCCACTTTCAGGCGGAGACGATCGATTTGCTGGAGGCGCTGCCCCAGCCGGTGATCGCGTCGGTGAAGGGGTATTGCTACACGGGCGCGCTCGAAGTGGCGCTCGGCTGCGACCTGCTGATCTGCGGCGAATCCGCCCGGTTTGCCGATACCCACGGCAAATGGGCGATGACGCCGACCTGGGGCATGACGCAGCGCTTGCCGCGCCGGGTCGGCCCAGTGAACGCCAAGATGTTGATGTATACCGGGACGCCGATCAGCGGCGCACGGGCGGTCGAACTCGGCCTCGCGAACGTCTGTGTGCCGGACGCGGAGCTTGAGGCAAGGACGCAGGAGATCGCGCGTACGATCGTCGCGAACTCGTGGCACACGATGCGCGCGGACAAGCGGCTCGTGAACGAAGGACAGCGTTACACGCTCGCGGAGGGCCTCGCTTTCGAGCGGCGCACTTCGCCGGGCGCAGGACCCGACATGGCTGAGCGCCTCAAGGCGTTTGGCGCCAAATCCTAACCGCAGCATCGGAGCTGGAGGGACCAAGCATGGCAGTGGCTACCGCAACCAAGGAAGGCCGAGTCGTCCAGATCATCGGCACCGTCATCGACATCGAGTTTCCGCCCGATGCACTCCCGGCGATTAACAACGCCGTCCGGATCATTAAAGACGACGGCTCCGACCTCGTGACCGAAGTGCAGCAGCACGTCGGCAACAACTGGGTCCGCTGCCTCGCGATGGACTCGACCGACGGCCTCCGCCGCCAGTCTCGTGCGATCGATACCGGCTCGGCGATTACGGTGCCAGTTGGCGAACCGTCGCTCGGACGGATGTTCAACGTCCTTGGGGACCCAATCGACAACCTTCCGCCGGCCGTGGCGACGCGGTGGCCGATCCACCGCCTGCCGCCGAGGTTCGACGAGCAGGAGACGACCCCGTCCGTGCTCGAAACGGGCATCAAGGTCATCGACCTCATCGCCCCCCTCGTGCGCGGCGGTAAGGTCGGCCTCTATGGCGGCGCCGGCGTCGGCAAGACGGTCGTCATCCAGGAGCTGATTTCGAACATCGCACGGCAGCACGGTGGTTTCTCCGTGTTCGCGGGCGTTGGCGAACGCTCCCGCGAAGGGAACGACCTCTGGCACGAAATGAAGGACTCGGGCGTCCTCAGCAAGATGTCCATGGTCTTCGGCCAGATGAACGAGCCGCCTGGAGTGCGCCTCCGCGTCGCGCTCACGGGCCTGACGATGGCCGAGTACTTCCGCGACGTCGAAGGCAAGGACGTCCTCTTCTTCGTCGACAACATCTATCGCTACACGCTGGCCGGTATGGAAGTGTCGGCGCTGCTCGGCCGCATGCCTTCGGCCGTGGGCTACCAGCCGACGCTGGCGACCGAGATGGGCGAGCTCGAAGAGCGCATCACGTCGACCAAGAAGGGCTCGATTACCTCGTTCCAGGCGATTTACGTGCCAGCCGACGACTACACCGACCCCGGCGTGGCGACCACCTTCGGTCACCTCGATGCCGTTGTCGCGCTTGAGCGCTCGCTCGCCGAGCAGGCGCTCTTCCCGGCGATGGACCCGCTGGCCTCGTTCTCGCGCGCGCTTGAGCCCCGCATCGTGGGCCAGGAGCACTACGAGGTTGCCCGCGGCGTCCAGCAGGTGCTACAGCGCTACAAGGACCTTCAGGACATCATCGCCATCCTCGGCATCGACGAACTGTCGGAAGAGGACAAGCTCACGGTGTCGCGCGCGCGGAAGATCCAGCGCTTCCTGACGCAGCCGTTCACGGTGGCGGAGCAGTTCACGGGCAACCCCGGCCAGTACGTCGCCGTGCGCGACACGATCCGCGGGTTCAAGGAGATCCTCGACGGCCAGTACGACGGACTGCCCGAGCAGGCCTTCTACATGGTCGGCAACATCGACATGGCCGTGGAGAAGGGCCGCCAGCTCGCGGGAGGGTAGTCCATGGCGCTGACCATCGAAATCGTGACGGCGGAGCGCATCGTGCGCACCGAGACGGGCGTCGATGTCCTGATTGCGCCCGGCAGCGAGGGCCAGCTGGCCATCCTGCCGAAGCACGCGGCCTTGATGACGACGCTCGACGCGGGCGAACTCATCTTCCGGCGGGGCAACGCCGAAGAGAGCTTCGCGGTGACGGGCGGGTTCATGGAGGTCCGCAAGGACCGCGTGACCGTCCTCGCCGACGCCGCGGAAGCGGCCGAGGAGATCGACATCACGCGTGCCGAGGCGGCGCGGGCGCGAGCGGAGGAACGCCTCCGGCGCGCGCGTGAGCAGAATGCCTCCGATGCGGACCTTGCGCGCGCTGCGGCGTCGCTCCAGCGTTCGCTGCTGCGCCTTCGCGTCGCCGACAAGATGCGGCGTCGCCACACGGACGGCCGCCCTCGGATGTAGGCGGGCTGCGCCAAGAATCTGTCGACGTCACGATCGGTGGGGTCGGCGATGAGCGGGGTGAGTTGTGTGGAACTGGCTGCGCCGAAAGAGAGGCCCAGCCGACCGGGCCCGCGGGCCGGACCTGGGTGCCGACCTTGGAATAAGTTGGTCTAAGATCCAAGACGCTGTGAGCAGCTTTTCGCGAATTGCTGATACCCCGGTTCGCGACTGGGCGCTTGTGCTGAATGGAGTTCGGATCCCCGACAACCGAAACACGCGTGAGCTTCGCACGGCGTTGTGGACGGCGATCAACGACGTTGTTCACCCTGCAGCCGAACGCGGGGATCGGGCCGAGCGCTTCAAGCGGCAGGCGGAAGCCGAAGCCCTGGCGGCGCAATTGCTGACCATCCGCGAAGGGGAACTGAGGCGAGCCGGGCATGACATTCCCACAAAGCGCGGGCCAGGACGGCTTGTCTGGCGTGTCCTTCCGGAGGGGGCCTCCGTCAACGAGTTTGCAGCCTTTTACAGGCAGCACTTTGGGGGCTCCAGCCCCGACCCGGAGGTGGTCGAGCGGCTGGAGCCGCTTTTCAAACTCCGCCCCCATTCGTGGTATGAAGGTCAGCAGTTGGGCCGTCGAGACTACGTTGTTGCCATCTTTCCGGGGGTGGCCATCGCTGACTGTCCTGACTATGGGAATGCCCTCTATTACTACCGGTGCAACGATGCGTCTTGGCAGCGAGTCTTGAGTTTGGAGAAGTCCGAGGCACTGCTGGCCGGTGCCGAGAGGATTATCCACCGGGACGGTTGGAAGCGGGACTTGCCAAAACCTGGTGAGGGGCGCTGGCGCCGTCCGCCGCACCTAAGCTAGTCATTGGACGTCGGTGGCGGTTCGGTCGCCTGTCTTCTAGCGGTTCGCGGCTCTATTCTGTCACTAATTCATGACCGACCAGGCTCCGAACGACCTCTTCCGTGTCCGCGGGCCGGTCACGCTGCGTGGCACCGTCCGCATCTCTGGTGCGAAGAACGCCGCCTTGGCTGCGATGTGCGCCTCGCTCCTGACCGACGACGACGTGCACCTGACCAACGTCCCCGGGATTAGCGACGCCACCGACATCGCGGAGCTGATTGGCCGCCTCGGCGGGGTCGGCGAGCGCGTCGCGCCGGGCGAGCTTCGGCTCAGTGGGCGCGGCGTCCGCTCTACGGAGGCGCCTCGCGACCTGATCAAGCGGAACCGGGCCTCGTTTCAGGTGATGGGGCCGCTCCTTGCCCGCCATGGCCATGCCTCCTGTCCGATGCCGGGCGGGGACTCCATCGGCCAGCGCCCGATCGACGTCCACATCGACGGCTTCCGGGCGCTTGGCGCGGAGGTGGAGTGGAAGGGCGACCAGTGGGTGGCGCGCGCGCCCAGCGGGCTCACCGGCGCGCACATCTTCATGGACTACCCATCGGTTTCCGGTACCCAGAACGTGCTGATGGCCGCTGTCCTCGCCCGAGGTGAGACAACGCTGGCGAACGCGGCCACCGAGCCCGAGGTCCAAGACCTCGCGGAGCTGCTCTGTGCGATGGGCGCGAAAATCCGTGGCGTCGGGACGCAATGGCTCCACATCGAGGGTGTTTCGTCGTTGAAGGGCGCTCGTTGGGCCGTGATGCCCGATCGGATCGAGGCCGGCACGTTCGCGGCAGCCGCGGCGATGACCCGCGGCACTGTGCGGATCGAGGGCGCACCGGTTTCGGCGATGGAAGCTCCCATCGGCAAGATCCAGGCCGCCGGAGCGAGGGTCGTCCTTTCCGGGGACACCGTCGAGGTGGCGCCCGGCGGGCGGCTTCGCGCGATTAACCTCCAGGCGCTCCCCTTCCCTGGCTTGGCGACGGATCTCCAGGCGCAGATGACGGCGATGCTGACGCAGGCCGAGGGGACGTCCCATATCTTTGAGCGCGTGTTCGACAACCGGCTCCTCTACGTCGACGAGATTCGAAAGATGGGCGCCGACATCAAAGTGACGCGGACGGGCTCCGAAGCCGTTGTCACGGGCCCGACACCGCTGCATGGCACGCGGGTCTTCGCCCTGGACGTCCGGGCCGGCGCGGCCGTCCTGCTCGCGGCGCTGGTGGCGGAGGGGACAACTGTGATCGAAGACATTTACCACCTCGACCGCGGGTACGAACGTCTTGAGGAGAAGCTCCGGGGCCTCGGCGTAGAAGTGGAGCGCATTCATGGCGTTTGAGATGTTTCATCCAAAGCGCGTGGGCGTCGACCTCGGGACGGCGAACATCTTGGTCTACGTGAAGGGCCAAGGGATCGTCGTGAACGAGCCGTCGGTTGTCGCACGCCATAACCGGGACAATGCGATTGTGGCCGTCGGCAAGGAGGCGCGCGCCATGCAGGGCCGCACGCCAGGCTCGATCAGCGTGATCCGGCCGATGCGCGACGGTGTAATTGCTGACTACCTGACGACGGAAGCGATGCTCCGCTACTTCATCGGCCTGATCGCGGGCCGGTTCAACCTGGTCCGGCCGGAAGTGATGGTCACCGTCCCGGCAGGGGTGACGAGCGTGGAACAGCGGGCGGTGCGCGACGCCGCGGAGCAGGCAGGCGCCCGAAAACCGGCTCACCTGGTGCCTGAGCCGCTCGCGGCGGCGATCGGGGCGCGGATCCCGATTGCGTCGGCCCGCGGGAACATGGTGGTCAACGTTGGTGGTGGCCGGACGGAAGCGGCCGTGATCTCGTTGTACGGCATCGTCGTGAGCGAGTCCGTCCGGATGGCCGGGGACCGGCTGGATGAGGCGATCATGGCCTACGTCCGTCGACGACATAACCTCATCATCGGCGAGAAGACGGCCGAGGAGATCAAGATAGCCATCGGCAGCGCGTTGCCGTTCGACGAAGGCCTGAGCACCCAAGTGCGCGGCCGCGACCTGCTCAGTGGCTTGCCCAAGACGATCACCTTGCAGAGCGTGGAAGTCGCGCAGTCGATCCAGGACTGCCTCGGGACGATCGTCCAGACGGTCCGGGCGGTGCTCGAAAAGACGCCGCCAGAGCTCGCGTCCGACGTCATCGACCGCGGCATCGTGCTCACGGGAGGCGGGGCGCTGTTGCGACACCTCGATGAGTTGCTGACCCAGGAGACAGGCGTCCCGTGTTACGTGGCCGATAACCCGTTGGAGTGCGTGGCGATCGGCGCTGGCTTCGCGCTGGACAACCTCGAGGTGATAAAGCGCAGCCTGCCAACGGAAGAGGAGAACCTCATCGGCCTCTTCCCCCAGCCGGACCGCTGAGATGGCGCTGGCTGCGTTGGCGCTGGACCTCGACGACACGCTCGTCGATTGGCCGGCTGCCATCGATGCCGCGACTTGGCGGGCGCTGGCTGTCGTGGGGCTCCCGCGCGACGTCTTGGCCTTTCGCAGCCTTTGGGAAGAGA
>JBJXFX010000065.1:0-4374 GCA_046152925.1 Dehalococcoidia bacterium | reverse complement strand
TCGCGGATCAGCTCATCCGAGCCGGCGTGTTGGGCCTGGACACCGTTGACGCGCGTTTCGAGCTGGATCTTGTCGTAGGCGAGGCCCGTGACGACCGTGGGGCCGAAGAGGCCGAAGCTGTCGCTGCCCTTCGCGCGCCACCACTGGCCGTCGGCGCGCTGCCAGACACGGGCTGAGACATCGTTACCGGCCGTGTAGCCGAAGATGCCAGCGAGCGCCTCATCGCGGCTGGCGCGCGAGAGCCGCTTGCCGATGACGACGACGATTTCGCCCTCGGGGTCGACACGTCCGGCGTCAGGCGGGAGGACGATGTTGTCGCCCGGCCCGGCGATGCTCGCGAGGGGCTTGAAGAAGAGGGTCGGCGGGTCCGGGACGGGGCGGCCCTGGAGATGGCTCGCGTAGTTGAGGCCGACGCAGACGATGGTGCGGGGCTCGGCGGGGGCGAGGAGGGTGACGCTCGCGAGGGCAGCGGTGAAGCCCGTGGCGACGCCGCCAGCCCAGGGCGCCGCGGAGAGCGCGGCGACGGTCTCGCCGTCGAGCTGTCCATACTGTTCGCCGCCAGCGGCATCGCGGAATCGGACGTAGTTGGCCATGGTGTCCCTCCTCTGAGTGGGGAGACTGTACGTGAGGAGGGGCTTCCGCGGCAGCTCTGTGAAACCGGCCTCACAAGCTAAGGTAGTTGGCCCAAGGAGCTAAGGCAGTCGCCTCATTTCACGCCACGCCCGCCGTTGCATGCTTCTCCCGCCCCGTTCAGGGGACGCACAGAATTGGAGGAAGTCTGAAATGTTCAAACGACGATGGGCGGCCGGAAGTCTGGTAGCGGCAGCGTTAACCTCGGTCGGCATCTTCACGGTGACGGCGGGGGCTGGAGGAGCGGCCCAGGTCGATGGCATCGCCAAATTCGCGCCAGCGGGCGAGTGCACCGAGATCGCCGGGGTGTTCCCGCCGCTCAAGATGGAAGGAGACCTGGTGGGTTGCTGGTACACCACGTGGTTGGAGCCGACCGTGTCGACGCCGAGCGGTGTCTACCAGGAGGTCGGGACGGAGACGTTCATCGGTTGCCTAGCTGACGGCGTGACCTGTGGCACGTTCAACACCACGTACCGGTTCACGGCGAAGTTCGCGCCAAGCGGCGCCGAAATCCACGGCCGGTGCCAACACCCGATCGTCTCCGGGACTGGCGGCTTCGCCGGGGCAACGGGCCGGATCGACTTCAAGGACGATGTCGTCAACGGCTGCTTCTACTACCGCGGGCACCTGAAAATTCAGTAGCCCAAGTAGCGTTCGGCCTGGATGTGTGAACCAGTTCACACATCCAGGCGCACTTCGTCCTCAGCGTGGGCGACCCTGCTACGATTCGCCCATGGTGCGGCGGGTGGCGAGTTCGGCGTTGATTGGCCGGGAGCACGAACTGGGGCGGGTGGCGGCGCTTCGCTGCGAAGTCGCTGCTGCTCACAGCGGCGTTACGGTTCTCCTCGCTGGTGAAGCGGGCGTCGGGAAGTCGCGGCTCCTCCGTGAGATTGGAGCAGCAGCCCGAAGCGAGGGCTGGGTGGCCCTCTCCGGCGTGTGCGACGAGTTCGCATCCCAATCGCGCCCCTTCGCGGCACTCGCCAATCTTATCCCGGCCCTGGAAGTTGCGTTTGCTCAGCATCTCCCCGACGTACTCTCGTGGCCGGTGTGGGAGGAATTCGGGGCCGAGGCGGGGATGGGATCCAAGCCGGAGCTCCTTGTCCTCCTGCTCCGGAAGCTGGCCGACGCAGTCCCGGTCCTGGTTGCGATCGACGACCTCCACTGGGCCGATGAGTCCTCGCTCGACGTCTTCTCCCACCTGGCCCGCGGCCTCAGCGAGTCGCGCGTCATGGTCGCGGCGGCGTTCCGGCCGCATGAGGCGAACCTGTCGGGGCCGCTCCAGGCCATTCTCGCTTCCATCCACCGCACGCTGGCCCCTGAACTCCTTGAACTGCACCCCCTGACGCAGGACGAGACCGAAGCGCTCGTGCGAGCGGTCCAGGGACCGGGCGCAGCTGTCGACGGTGCTGCATTGTTCCAGCGTTCATGGGGCAACCCGCTCCTCATCGAGGAGCTGTTGGCGAGCCCCGCTGGCGGGGTGCCAGCGGGAGTTAAGGTCATGGTGATCGGCCGTCTCCAGCGGCTCAGCCCTGAGGCTCGCGAAGTCGCTGAGGCTGCTTCCGTCGATACCGTCTCGTCAACGATCGTCCTCGCAACTACGTCCGGCTTGCCCGCGGGGCGGGCAGCGCTCGCGATCGACGAGCTCGTGGGAGCCGGGATCCTTACCGCGGACAACCGAGGATTGGCGTTCCGCCATCCACTGATCCGGGAGGCGGTCGCGGACTCGATAGGCCCGACGCGGCGAAGCGCGCTCCACGCTGCCCGCGCCGAAGCGCTCGAGGCCCACGCGCCGGGCCATGTTGGCGAGATCGCCCGGCATTGGGACGAAGCAGGGGAGCCCAGCCATGCCCTGCGGTCGCTGATGGCGGCCGGCCAGGCGGCTGCGAGGAACGGCGCCCATCCAGAAGCCGCCGATGCCTATCTCCGAGCGCTTGCACGGTGGGATGAGGTGCCGAATCCGGAGTCAGCTGCTGGGGAGACGCGGACCGACCTCGTCATCCACGCTGGCGAGGCGTTGGAATTCGCCCGCCGGTTCTACGCGGCGGCCGAACTTGCCGGGGCTGAACTTGCCCGACCAGGACACTCGGCCGCCGAGCGGGCGCTCCTCCTCGCCCACCGGGGCCGGTGGATCTGGTTCGACGAAGAAATGCCACGAAGTCCAGGCGAGGTGCTCCGCGCGGCGGTTGCCGCACTCGACCATGTGGACGACCCAACGATCCGCGCGCGGGTCCTCCTTGAATTCGCCAGGTGGGCCATACCAATGGGCGATGAGGACGGGGCCGAATCGGCCCTTGGCGCCGTGGCGGACTCCGGGCTTCTCGCCCACGCTCCGCGATCCGTACACGCGCTGTTCGGAACGATAAGCGCACACGTTGCGACGATCCGGGGACGAGAGCCGGGACCTTCGCTCATCGCCTCGCCTGCCCGCCCGAATATTAATCTGGTCTCGGGCCAGCACCGCGAGAACGTGGATGCCTATGACCGCGCGATGGCTTCCTATGAGGAGCGGGGCGTCGGCACGCACGTGGGGATTCAGGCCGCCGGCCACATGGCCTCTTCGCATTACCGGCTCGGTGAGTACGAGTTGGCGATGCGAAGGTTCGACCGCATCGTCGATCGATTTGGCATCGAGCCCTGGGATTCATGGGCCAGTCTGAGCCTCCGCGGATGGGGACTGTGTCAGCTGCGCATGGGGACCGCCGACTTAGCGCGCCGCTGGCTACCTCAGGCTGCGCGCGTCCAGATCCCGACCCAGGTTGCGTTTCTCAACGGAGCCTGGGCGATGGCGCGGGTTCTGGTCGCTCGGCTGGACAGGGACCCAGGAGAGGCGGAGCGCGCGATTGCGGACGCCCTGGCCCATACGCCTGGCCACACGTGCGCCGCCGTCGGCGAGCCCGTCGCGGAGGCGATCGGGTACGCCGCCGACCTGGCGTTCGCGGCCGGCCAACGGTTGCACCGAGCCGAGGAACTCACAGGGGAGTGGATTCTGGCGCTGGACGCGCGACTCCAGGAGCGTCCAGAGTTCGCCCGGATCGGCGACTTTGCCGCGTATTTGGCAAAGGCGAAGCTGGAAGCTCGTCGTCTCATTGGTCCTGACGACGCGGACGCGTGGCGTCGCCTGGCAGCCGACTGGGAGGCGATGCCGCGCCCCTTCGAGGCAGCCTACGCGCGCTTTCGGGCGGCCTGGGCCTGCCTGCGTGGCCAGGGCGCGGGCGGGCGGGAAGCGGCCGCCGCGGACCTCGCGTCGGCGGGCGTTATCGCTGCGTCCATTGGCGCCGGGCCACTTCTCCGCGAATGCGACGACCTCGCGAGGATCGCGGGGATCCAACCCAAGCAGCCGGAGACGAAGCGCCAAGAACCACCTCCGGACGACGTGCTCACTGCTCGCGAGCGTGAGGTCCTCCAGTTGGTGGCCCTGGGGCGTTCGAACGGCCAGGTCGCAATCGCACTCGGGATCTCGACGAAGACGGCGAGTGTCCATGTCTCGAATATCCTGGCCAAGCTCGGGGCCACCAACCGCGTTGAAGCCGCCCTGCTGGCGCACCGCCGCGGCATCGTCCGGACCGCGAGATGAGACTCAGGCGGCGCGCTTCGTCTCCACCGGGACGGGGACGGCTTCGCCGCGATGGGCGAAGAGGGGGACGCGCGACGCGATGAAGGGCCACGCGGCGGCCAAGCCGCCCATGCCGGCCCAGAGGGCGCCGGGGCCGGGCGCCCCGCCTTCCCAGGCGATCGCGCCGAAAA
>JBJXFX010000064.1:0-5703 GCA_046152925.1 Dehalococcoidia bacterium | reverse complement strand
CCAAGCCAGCGCCGCGGGCGACCAATCGTTCGGCGCCGTGGTCGTGCTCGATGACATCGTCGTCGGCCTCGGCCCGAGCCGGGTCGTCGCCCTCAACGACGCCACCGCCCACGCCGAAATGGAGGCCGTCCGCGACGCATCGCGCCGTCTCGGCCGCGCCGACCTGAGCGGCGCGGTGCTCTACTCCACCTCGCGCCCCTGCCGCATGTGCGAAACCGCCGCCTACTGGGCGCGCATCGCGCGCATGGTGCACGGCATCGACGCGACCGACGCTGGCGCGCCGAACTGCAGCTGACCGCGCGGCTCGCTGGAAATCGGGCCCCGTTCGGCCGGTCCGTAGGTACGGCTTCTGGCCGATCGGCGTGCTTAGCCCGGCTTGCAGAACGTTGGCCGCGCGCAGCCAAGGGTTCACGGGCGCCCCAAACGTGCGGCGCGCATCGGCCGCCCAGCGTTAGCTGGCCCGAGCGGGGTCCGTCTCCCCGCTTGGCGCGCCGCCCAACAGAGCCAGGCGACGATTTCCTTCGGCGGCGAATTCGGTCATCTCGGAGGTCGACCCGAAGGCCGCGCGCGGGATGTTGAGCGCCCAGCCAAATCGCCGGGCATAGATGAGGACACCGTTCTTGATATCGAGGATTACCGCGAGGTTCTCCCAAGGCCAGAGGTCGAACGCTGCCCCTGACTCGACCCGTATTCCCTCAGCGGTGAGGCGCATGACCAGCCGCCCTTCACGAAGGCGAAGTCGCTTCGCCCGCCACTCCTGCCAGACGATGCAGGTAGCGGCCGGTCACGAACAGGACTCCCAGCGTGATCACCACGAACTGAGTAGGCCCGCACGTGAGAGCAGCAGCGACGGCGGCCATCGCCGGGGGCAGAGCGAAGTTGCAAACCACCTGGCGTCGATTGGGGCCAATCTTCGCCGCATCAAACCGGATGCCCGGATCTCCGTCATGTGCGTCCACAGTGCCGCCCGGCTGATGGCCCTCCCGAGCTACGACTTCCTGACAGAGGCGCTCCCAGGCAGCGCCAGGCGCCCGGTTCACGATCGTCACCTCGCTGGTGTGTGCGGTGAACCGAAGTTCGCCAGGCCCAACCCGCACTTTGGACAGCTCGCCCCATGGGACGACGGACGTGAAGGCCGGCGCCACAACGGTCAGAGCTCGCGGCCCCGCGGTCGCTCGCACTTCACCGACCCGCGTCCTCGCCTCAGCGGGTGCCGCCAAAGAGCTCCCAAAGGTACGCGCCGCCGGCCAGGACGGTCTGCGTCAGAAGCACTGTGATCACATAAACGTAGAGCAGAATCCACAGGCTCGGCACCCGCAGGAACGCAAGGGCGAGTGCGACGGGCCTACTCTCCGTCACGAAATCGCAACTCACGACCTCGTCGTCGGCCTCGCTCCCCTCATTCATGTCTTGGAGTTCGGCCGTCGCGGCGCGTTCCGCAGCCTCCATGGTGCGCGGCAGCAATGCGACCGACGCTGGCGCGCACCAATACTGCTCGTAGTCCGGCCAGCGTAGACTCGCCCGCGGGAGGGGTGACGCATGACGGATCGCTTCCAGCCCGGCGACCCCATCGCCTGGCGCAACACCAAGGACGGCGTCGTCGTCTGGGCAGCCGCCCTTCGCGTCATCCACGACCGGCCAGACGAGCTGGCACTCTGGCTCTGCGAAGGCACGCCCTTCTGGTCCATGGCCGACGCTGGCGGCCAGCCGACGCGTGACTTCCGCGCCGCCCACCACCTCGTCGAGCGCCGTTGGGGCATGTTCGAGTTCGTCTGGCTCGTCCGTCCCGGCGAGGCCCACGCGGCCTGGTGCGCCTTCCAGCTTCCGCACCGCACGCATGCCGGCTGGTACATCAACCTTCAGCGCCCCTTCGAACGCACCTCCATCGGCTTCGACTCGCTTGACCACACCCTCGATCTCCAAGTTGCGCCCAACCTCACCGATTGGCGCTGGAAAGACGAAGACGAGCTCGCGGACGGTGTCGGTCTCGGCATCTACACCCAGGCCGAGGCCGAAGCGTTCCGCGCTGAGGGCGAACGCGTCCTCGCCCGCATCCGCGCGCGCGAAGCTCCGTTCGGTGACGGCTGGGACCAGCGCCGCCTTCCATCGTCCTGGGGCCCCGCCGCGATGCCGGCCGGCTGGGAAGTGGCGGGCGGCACGCGACTCTTTCGCCCCGGCGATCGCTGGGCCTGAGCGCATCCAGCACTGGCCGTCCACACACACCCGCTCCGCGGCCCGTTACACTTATCAGCCATGAGCAACCTCTTGCGAGAAGCGGTCGAACGCGCCCAGGCCCTCCCAGAGGACGAACAAGAGCGCCTCGGCGCGCTCCTGCTGGCCGAGGTGGACCAGGCACTGGCCGACGCGGCCTTCGACGCCCTGATCGACAGCCGGCCCGACGTGCTCAAGCGATTGGCGGACGAAGCCTGGGCCGAACACGTGGCCGGCCGCACGGTGCCGCTCGATCCCGACCGGATTTGAATTCGCACGAGTCGGGCGCATTCCGTGCAGCGCTGGACCGCCTCCCTCGCGCGGCGCGGCAGCAGGCCCGCGGTGCCTACCGGCTCTTTCGTCGAGATCCCTTCCACCCGAGCCTCCACTTTAAGCAGCTGCGCGGGACAGAACTTTGGTCCGTACGGGTAGGTGCGCACTACCGAGCGGTGGGGACGCGGCGCGATGATGAGGTCGTGTGGCATTGGATTGGGACGCACGCCGAGTACGACCAACTCCTCCGTCGCAGCTGACCTCCGCTATACTCCCCACGTGCCCACCCTCGTCGACGAAGCGATTGACCGCCTTCGGGCCCAGCCCCCAGAGGAACAAGAGCGCCTTGCGTCCCTACTTCTCGACGCCATCGCAGCTTCTGAGGAAGACGAGGACGACTTCGACCGCCTCATCGCGAGCCGGCCTGACCTTTTGGAGCGGCTGGCCGACCGGGCGGAGGCCGCCTTTGCAGCCGGCCTCACAGAACCCCTTGATGTCGACACACTCTTTGCCCACCTTCCCGAGTGAACTCCCGGACTACGGCGGAGTTCCGCGCCCTCCTGCTCTCCCTTCCGCTTGGTGTCCAGCACAGGGCCAGGGCCGCGTATGCGCTGTTCGAACGCGACCCCTTCCACCCAAGCCTCCATTTCAAACGGATTCGCGGCGGAAGGGTCTGGTCCGTCCGGATTGGTGACGACTACCGAGCGTTGGGCTCTCGCGCGGGCGATCGCGTCGTCTGGGAGTGGATCGGGCCATACGCTGAGTACGATCAACGGGTCAGGAACGGGTGATGCGTGGTAACAGACGATACACTCCTCGTATGGCCACCCTCGTCGACGAAGCGATTGACCGCCTTCGGGCCCAGCCCCCAGAGGAACAAGAGCGCCTTGCGTCCCTACTTCTCGACGCCATCGCAGTTGAAGAAGCCGAGGACGACTTCGACCGCCTCATTGCGAGCCGCCCAGACGTGCTCGATCGGCTGGAAGCCGCAGCTAAGGCCGAGATCGCGGCAGGGCTCTCCGAACCCATGGACTTGGAACGCTGGTGAATTTGGCGGACCCTGCGTTCGTTTCGCGTGCGTAAGGCCGCCCTGCCACCCGAGGTTCAAGAGCAAGCGCTGGCCGCGTCTCGGCAGTTTCGACGGGATCCGTTCCACCCAAGCCTGCAATTCAAGCGCCTCCGTGGCGACCTTTGGTCTATCCGAATCGGGCGTTCCTGGCGGGCACTTGGGGTACGGGAAGGCGATACGGTGCAGTGGTTCTGGATAGGCGCTCACGCCGAGTACGACCACATCATCAAGAACCGATGATGCTTCGCCCTTCTCCTCGCGTTTCACCCCACCCCAGCCCCGCGTATGCTCCGGCCCCACCACCACCCGGAGACCCGCCGTGATCCGTATCACCTTCGTCCTGCGCCGCAAGCCCGGCATGACCCGCGAGGAATTCCAAGACTACTGGCGCACCAACCACGGCCCGCTCGTCGCCAGCTTCGCCAACACGCTCGATATCCTCCGCTACGTGCAGGTCCACGCCGTCGGGAGCGCAGCCGCCCCCTCCGATGGCGTCCGCGGCCAGATGGAGGAGCCCTATGACGGCGTCGCCGAGCTTTGGTGGCGGAGCCGCGACGCCCTCGTTGCCGCCTCCGGCACGCCCGCCGGCCAGGCGGCCGGCGCTGCCCTCCTCGAAGACGAGCGGACGTTCATCGACCTCCCCAACTCGCCCCTCTGGGTCGCCCACGAATACCCCCAGGTCAACCCCACGCCTGAGAACATCGTCGCTGGCGGCCGGAACAGCATCATCAAGCTCCACTACCCGCTCCGCGCGAAAGCCGGGATGGCCGAGGCCGACGCCCAGTTTTACTGGCGCACGAACCATGGCCCGCTCATTCGCTCCTGGGCGCCCGCCATGCGCATCCTCCGCTACGTCCAGGTGCACCGCGCCCAGGGCGACCCGCTCGAAGCAGCCCTCCGCGGCCCCCGCGGCACCGCCGTCGATGGCTACATGGGCCACGCCGAGCTCTGGTTCGACCGCGGCATCCAAGGCGCACCAACCCAGGAGGCCGCCGCGGCCGCGGCAGCCGCCGCAGAAGATGAGGCCAAGTTCATCGACTTCGCCCGCTCGACCATCTTCTACGGCAAAGAGAACGTCGTCATCGACCGGCGCCAGCAAGCCTGATGGAGGTCACCGAAGAGGAGCGGCAAGAGCCGCTCGAGGCCCTCGCCGCCTCGCGCGATGAGGTGCTCCGCGTCGTCTCCGCCAACAGCGCCACGCTCGGCGAAGGCCGCTACGAGCGCGGCTGGGACGGCCGACAGATCCTCGCCCACCTCGCCTCGATTGAGTGGACCTACCCGCGGCTGCTTGACGTCGCCCACGATGCAGCGCCCTCCGGCGGCGGCCCTGTCACGCGCGAGATGCGCGGCGGCAACGACGCCTACAACGACCGGCAAGTTGCCAAACGGGCGGGCGCATCGGTCGTCGAGCTCCTCGCGGAGTTCACGCGAAACCGAGCCGCGACGATCGCCGCGATCGAGTCAGCAAGCCTCGCCCTCCTCGCCCGCCCGATACGTTCGGCGGGCGGGCGAGAAGGCCCGCTGATCGAGGTCTTTCACGCCGTCACCGTCGAGCACGTCCGCGGCCACCTGACCGACTTGGCGGGCCAGAGCGGCGCCTAAAATCGCCAGCATCGCCGACTGGGCAGCTCTCCCCGTCTCTTGTCAAGAGAAATAGGAAGATATATTCTCAATTTGTCCGGAGGCAGAATCATGCTTGCCCGTCTCGTCGGCGTCCTCCTCGGCCTTCTTCTCCTGAGCCTCGTGTTCGGGGTCATCGAGCGGCTCTGGCCCTCGATCCGCGGCCAGCGCCGCTTCCGGCGCGGGTTGGGCACCGACCTCGCCTGGTGGTTCTGGCTCCCCACCGTGAACCAAGCCCTCACCTTCGTGACCGTCGCCGCCTGTGCGGTCGTCGTCGCGATAGCCCTCGGGCACGGCGGCAGTGCCAACGAAATCCGCGCCTTCCTCGACCGCGACACCTGGGTGTCGCGCCAGCCGATCTGGCTCCAGTTCGTGATGTTGCTCGTCCTCATGGACCTCGCCGGGTACTGGAGCCACCGCCTCTTCCACGGCCAGGGCATCCTCTGGCGCTTCCACGCCGTCCACCATTCGAGCGAGGAGGTCGACTGGCTTTCGTCGGTCCGCGTCCACCCCGTCAACGAGATGGGCCA
>JBJXFX010000049.1:0-54412 GCA_046152925.1 Dehalococcoidia bacterium | reverse complement strand
GGCGACCCGCAGGCCGCCCTGGCGGGCCTCAAGGTCCTCGACCTGATGTGGGTGTTCGCCGGCCCGCTCGCCACGCGGACGCTCGCTGACTTCGGCGCCACGGTCATCCGCGTGGAGTCGTCCCACGCGATCGACGCCGCACGCACGATCAATCCAGCCATGGACGGCGTCGCGGGCCCCGAGCGCGCAGCCGGCTTCATCAACGTGAACGCGGGCAAGCTCGGCATTTCCGTGAACATCGCGACCGAGGAGGGCCGCGCGGTCATCCGGCGGCTCGCGAAATGGGCCGATGTGCTCACCGAGAGCTTCTCACCCAAGGCGATGAAGAAGTGGGGCCTGGACTATGAGACGCTGAGCGCCGACAACCCCGGCTTGATCATGCTCAGCAGCTGCCTGAACGGCCAAACCGGCCCATGGTCGAGGCTCGCCGGCTTTGGGACGATGGGCGCCCAGCTCGCCGGCTTCGGCGAGCTCGCGGGCTGGCCCGACCGCGCGCCAGCGGGCATGTTCGGCGCGTACACCGATTATGTCGCCCCGAAGTTCACCGTTGCCGCAATCCTCGCCGCAGTCGAAGAGCGGCGCAGCTCCGGCCGCGGGCAATACATCGACCTCTCGCAAGCCGAGGCATCGCTCCACTTCCTCACACCGGGGTTCCTCGAATACGGCGTCAACGGCCGCGTCATGCGCCGGATCGGCAACGCGTCTGACTGGTGGGCGCCCCAGGGCCTCTATCCCTGTAGCGGCGAGGACAAGTGGGGCGCCATCGCTTGCGAAACCGCGGAACAGTGGCGCTCCCTTGCCTCCGCGGCGGGCCACCCGGAATGGCTCGCCGACGCGCGTTTCGCCACAAACGCGGACCGGATGGCGAACCGCGGGCCGCTCGACGACCTCATCGCCGGTTGGACCGCGACACACAGCCAGGGCGAGGTCGAGGCCGCGCTTCAGGCGGCCGGCGTCCCCGTGCACCGCTCGGCAGCCAGCGAGGATGCCTTCGCCGACCCGCACCTCATCGCGCGCAACCAGTTCCCGCTGGTCCAACACGCGGAGCTTGGCGAGGTCCCCGTCGAAGGGCCGCGTTTCCGGCTGTCGGCGACGCCCGCCAAACTCACGCGGGGCGGCGCGACCCTCGGCCAAGATACCGACTACGTCCTCCGCGAGATCCTCGGGCTCGGCGACGGCGAAATCGTGGAGTTAATCTCGGCCGGGGCACTGGAATAGCGGGCGCGCTTACGCCAACGTGGCCTCATACGCCTTGCGCCGGCCAGGGTCACGCAGCGTCCGCCAGGCCGTTTCCAACTCGTCATACTCGCGCGACCGGAGCGGCACTTTGCCCGAAAGCGCCGTGACGGCCTCCGCGACGCGCTCCGGCGAGGCTGTCCGGCGCACGCCGAGGAAGCTAAAGAGGTCGGCATGCCAGCGCGCGTACTCGCCCGGCGGCGGCGGGTAGCCCGCCAGCGCGCCGTCGTAGAAATCGCGGTCACGGCGCGTGGTGAGCACCTCCTGCGCCTCGCGCAGTTGAAGGTAGAGCTTGTCCGCCACCTCCGGGGCATAGGCGTGGCGCCGGAGTTCGTCGCGCAGGCTGAGGCCGGCGGCCAACACCTCCGAGGTGCTGGCGTCGCGCGAAACCCCGAGAAACGCGTACCAGTTGGGGAGCCGCTCGGGCTGGATCGAGCCGCGGCCCGCGCGGGGCGGCGCAGCCCGAGCCGGGCCCTGGCGGGCCACGGGGCGCGTCCGCATGTGCACCGTCCGCCCTTCGGGCTGCTTCGGCTCTTCAGGCGGCTTCCGCGCTTCGCCCTTCAGCCGGGCGCCGATCGTCGCGTCGAGCGCTGCGCGGCGTTCGGGGTCGGAGAGCACCTCGTAGGCCGCATTCACCGCGGCCATCAGCCGGTTCGCGTTGGGCGACGGGTTCCGGTCCGGGTGAAGCTCGCGCGACCGAGCACGATAGGCCGCCCGGATCTCGTCGGTCGTTGCGCTTCGGGCCACCCCGAGCGTTGCATAGGCATCGCTCGCCATCCGGATTAGAGAACCGGAGCCGAGGCTAAGAGAAAAGCGGCCAACCTCGTGCCGCCAACCGATCGCCACATCCGTCTCAATTCGGTACAGTCGCCGTGACAACCCGCTCAGGAGCGAAACGATGGCCCAGCGCCTCACGGTCGACTTGGACAAGTGCATCAAGGCCGGCGAGTGTTACTACAACCACCCAGAGCTTTTCAAAGTCCGCAAAGACGGCTTCCCGAGCGTGCTCAACGAGCACCCCGGTGACGCCCGGCTCGTCGAAGAGGCGGAGGGCGCCATCGCCGTCTGCCCCGCCCAAGCGATCAAATGGGTCGACGCCTAAACCCCGCACCCAACGGCACACGACGGACGGGCGGGCTCTCACAGGCCCGCCCGTCCGTTCGTCCCAAGTACACTCCCTGAATCGCTACCCCCGAGGTTGCCGCCGTGTCCGACGTACCGATCCTCTATGAGCTCGACGGTGGGCTCGCCTGCATCATCTTGAACCGGCCGCAGGTCCTGAACTCGTTCACGCCCGAGATGCTCGCCGCGCTGCACGCTGCGGTCAGCCGCGCCGGGCGGGAGGCCCGCGCCGTCCTGATCACGGGCGCCGGCCGCGGTTTTTCCGCCGGGCAGGACCTGGCGAGCATCCAGGCGGGCTATACGGAGACAACCTCGCCCGACTTGAAGACGCTCCTTGAGGTGAGCTATCACCCGATGCTGGCGGACCTCCGCGCGCTGCCGATGCCCGTCGTGGCCGCGGTCAACGGCGTCGCGGCCGGCGCGGGCCTCAGCCTCGCCCTCGCCTGTGACCTCCGCGTCGCCGCCGAAAACGCCCGGTTTGCGACGGCGTTCACGCGGATCGGCCTCGTCCCGGACGCAGGGATGGGGTACACCCTCCCGCGGCTCGTGGGCGCCGGCCGGGCCGCCAGCCTGCTCCTCACCGGCGAGCAGGTCGACGCACCGACCGCGTTGAGCATCGGGTTGGTCGACAAGCTGATGCCGGCGGCTTCGTTTGCCGAAGAGGCCCGCGCCTACGCCCGGACGCTCGCCGAGGGCCCGACGCGGGCCTTCGCGCTCACGAAGCGGATGCTCCAGGCCGATGGCCTATCGTTCTCCGAAATGCTGACGCTCGAAGCAGAGCTCCAGGCGGAGGCGGGAAACACGGCCGACCATCGCGGCGCGATCGCCGCGTTTCTTCGGAAAGAGCCCGCCCGCTTCGCCGGGCGCTGATGCCGTCTACGTCCTGCCGACCACCTGGCGCCGCTCCTGACGCCGCCGGACGGCCCGGCTTGGTCCGCTCTTCACGGTTTGGCCCGCGCCGCTCTGCGCGCGCCGGTAGGTGACAAACGCGACGGCGGCCGTGATCACCCAGACAGCGCCAACCGCCACCTCTACGGGGTGGTCGGTCCCGAGTGCGTCGCGCCAGGCAGGGAGGAAGTTCTGTGCGAGTACGGTCAGGAAGCCAACAAGCGAAAACGTGACGGCGCCGGCCCGCAACCAGCCCCGCGTGCTCAAAATGATGAACGGGAACGCCCAGAATTGGTACCACTGCCGCAGCTCCGGCGTGAACAGGAACACAAAAAGCGCCAGCTGCAGCGCAATCGCGTCGACTAGGTCCTGCGGCGTCTTCAAGCGGTGAAGCAAGAGGATCAGGCTTGTGACGCCGACCGTCCCAAGGTCCGCGAACAGCGCAAGTGTCCGGCGTTGGCGGCCTTCGAGGTTGAACGCATCGATCAGCCAGTTCCAGGGCGTGTTCCCCGTGATCCCGTTCAAAGCGAGCCCCGTAGCGCCCTCGACCCCGAAGCCCACGATCAGACCGGTTGCCCCGGCGCCCACAAGGACAGCGGAACCGATGGCCGCCAGCGTGCGAAACCGCGGAAACCAGTAGCCGAACACGATCCCGCTGGAGATGATCAAGCCAAACTTGGACGCGGCCGAGAGGACGCCCATGCCCGCGGCCCAGCCCTTGTCGCGCAAACCGTCGCCCCGGACCAGGAAGTAGAGCGCGAGCACGCCGAACAGCACCATGATGACGTCGTTGTGTGCATCGCCGGGGAATTGCCAAAGAAACATCGGGTTGAGACCGACGAGCGCCGACGCAATCGCCGGCGACTGACCCAGCCGCCGCGCCACGACGCCCGTAAGCCCGGCCACGACGACGAAGAGGACACCGTAGAGGACCTTCTGGCCCAGGATGTTCGCGCGGATGCCGTCGCCCACAAACGGGAGCGGCGCACAACCAACCGCGTAGGCGACCGGGCCGTACGCGCTCTGGTTGTCGTGATACACGATGACCTGCTGGGCCACGGGGTCGTCCTGCCTGTTCGGCACGCCTTCGCGGGTCGCCGGATAGGTCCCGTTCAGGCAGAGCGTGCGCACGTCGGCCGCGAGATGGACGGCATCTGGACTCGACAGGAGCATAGCGGGCATCGCACAAACCGAGAGCACGGCCGACGCCACCAAAACGATGCCCCAACTATGGGGGAAGCCGCGACGGACGAACCAAACCGCCGCCAGATACAGGCCGGCGACCACCAAGAGGACGAAGGCAACCCCGACCGCCGTGGAGGTCGACACTCCGATAGCGCGCGAAAAGCCGCCGAGCCGGACGAGCTCGAGCCGCACGCCCATCAGCGTGGCGCGGGTCGAAATCCCGGCCAGCCAGACTGCCGCGAACAGCGCGATCAGTGCGAAAAACGCAAACGCGTTGCGACGCTCTGGCCCCTTGGCGGAAGCGATGGCCCGCCCGGCCGCCAGCGGCCAATAGACGGCGTTACGGATTGCCAACGGCATCCTTCGACTCCTCGTGTCTCGGCATGGGCCGCCAGTCCCGGACATTCGCGGTCAGGAGCGCCCAGACCGCGATGGGGAACCAGGCCACGCTCAATACTACGTCGCGGAGAATCAGGCGCAGCGCGGCTCGACGTAACGGCACAAGCCCGCTTTGCAGCCCCACCGCCCCCGGCACGACCCACTCGCTCGCGAGCCCAGCGACTGCCAACCACCCGGGCAGCGCGAACGGAAGCCGCAACAGCGAAAGCAGCGCCGCGCCAGCAACGCCCGCGCGGGTCACGAGGCGCGTCGGCACCAGCAGGTAGATCGCGAGGTCAGCGGCCCGCGGGTCACCGCGAGCGGCCCGCGCCAACAGCCCGCCGATCGTCAGCCGGATCACCCGGAAGTGGCCACGAGCCCAGCGCGTCCGCTGGCGGACGGCGGCGTGGAGCCGGTGCGGCTCCTCGACACGGACCGTTGCTTCCGGGCAGAACGCCACGCGGCGGCCGGCCGAAGCCAGCAGCACCGTGAGTTCCAGGTCCTCCGTCAGCGTCCGCAACTCGGGCTGGAGCTCGCGAAGCAGCGCCGGCCGGATGAACCAGCCGGTCCCGTTGATCGTGCAGCCCAAACCGAGACGAGCCCGTGGCTCCCAGTAAAAGACGTTCCGGGCGCGCCGCCAGAACCCGCCGCGCGCCCCGGACGCGGCCGCGGGCGAAAAGGTCGCAGCCTGGACGCAGGCCTCCCCCGCGGTCCAGGGCGCCAGCCGATGAAGGAAATCCGGGCCAACCCGCGAGTCCGCGTCGAAGATGCCAACAAAGTCGATCCCGGGTCGGACCGCTTGCGCCCCGGCGGTTATCGCGTGGGCCTTGCCTGGCATTTTCGTCTGGAGCTCAACGACATCGGCGCCGGCCGCCCTGGCGACCTCGGCCGTCCGGTCGGAACAGTTGTGGGCCACGGCGATGACCTGTTGAATGCCCGGCGCCTCCTGGGCAAAGAGGTCGGCGATCAGACGGGCGATGACCGCCTCTTCATTTCGCGCGCAGACGATGGCGGCGAACGCAGGCGGGGGCAGCGGCTGTTCGCGCCGAGGGCGCGGCACAGCCCTCCCCACGACCACGATCGCCGTGTGGTAGAACGACAAGGCAAGCGCGAGAAACTGTGCTGCCTTTATCAGCCAGCACAGGGACCGGAACAGCGGGCGCATGACGCGGGATTGTACGCCGTCAGCTCGCTTCCGCCTCGGCGCGGTCTGCAGCCGCCTCTTTACTCGGCGGCCGCAGATGGCGCTCGGTCTCCATGTCCACGTATTCGCTGACTGGGAATTTCTCGGCCGCGAGGTAGCATCGGTCGCCGCGCGGGTGGGCTGCCACAGCCATATTGCGGCCCACAGCGTGACGTAGGCGGCGCACCTCGGCTATTCTTTTCCTTGCGGCGCATTCGTCTAGAGGCCCAGGACACCTCCCTCTCAAGGAGGAGATCAGGGGTTCGAATCCCCTATGCGCTACCAATCGCCGACCGAGGGGCAGGCTCAGCACGGCCTGCCCCTCGTTGTTTGTACGGCCAAGCTCGCCGCCTTGTAACGCCGGGCGCTCGCGGCGCACCGTGGTAGGACGACGCCAACCATGGAGGAGTCCCGTGGCATTCGCCGACCCCGAGACCGCAGCGCACTACCGTGACGCCTGGACTGCCTGGCTCAAGCAGGTCGAACACGTCCATCGCGTCTTCCTCGAAGACGAATCGCTCCGCCCCGACCAGATTAAGGGCCTCCTGAACCGCGAGGCGCGCGCGAAAGAGAAGTACGACGCCGCCCGGCTCAAGCTGCTCGGCCTCGACGAGGCCCCGAGCATCGAACCCGACCCGGCCGGCGGAAACCCGTTCCGTTGAGCTGCCGCGCCGGCCTCCGGTGAAGACCGGGGAAAGTCCTACGCCCCTGCGCCAGTCCCGTTCACCCGCGCGTTAGTTCTCGGCCTGCACTCGGCCTAAGATCAGCAGGACACGGAGGATTGCCGCTTGGCCCGAAGCAGCGCAGCCCGGACTGGATTCGATCGACGCGCCGCCTATGCCGTGCTTGCCCTGTTGTTCGTGGGCCCGCTCCTGGTCTTCGGCATCGGCGGGCTTGCGGGCGATTCGATCGGGCTGGAGGGGCCTGGCGGCCCGCTGATCGCGTTCTCCGCGGGCGTCCTTTCGTTCGTGTCGCCGTGTGTCTTGCCGCTCGTCCCGGTCTACGTCACGCATCTTTCGGGATCGAGCATCGAGAACGGCCGCGTCACCTCCGACCGGCGTGTGACCTTCAGCCACGCACTCGCGTTCGTGGCCGGCCTCTCATTCGTCTTCATCGCCCTCGGCACGACGGCAGGGCTTTTCGGGAGCTTCCTGCTTCAGGACAACCAACAGGAGCTCCAGCGCTGGGCCGGATACCTCCTGGCGATCATGGGGATCATCATCATCCCCTCCTACGGCCGCCAGTCACCGTTCCGGTCGGCGCTCATCCTGCTCGCGCTCACCGCGCTGTACTTCTTCCTCGCCGAAGTCGCCCAACTCCAGGGCGACCGCTTGGCCCTCATCCAGTTGGCCGTCGTCATGGGCTTCGCCTGGCTGCGGTTCGCGGGCTATCTCCAGCTTTCGCTCCTCTCGCGGACCGTGGAGGTCAACGTCGGGCAAAACCGGAAGGTCGGGTACACACGTTCCGGGCTGCTCGGCGGGGCGTGGGCGCTGGGCTGGACACCGTGCGTCGGGCCAGTGCTCGCGAACATCCTCACGCTTGCGGGCGCCTCCGCCTCGGAGAGCTCAAACCCGCTGACCGGGACGTACCTGCTGGCGGCGTACTCCGCGGGCCTTTCGATCCCGTTTCTCATCACCGGCCTCGCCGTTTCAGACGCCACGCGCGTCTTCCGCAAGATCGCCAAGTACACGCCCTACATCGAGGTTGCGAGCGGCGTGATGTTCATCGCGGTCGGCTTCTTGCTCTGGCAAGACCGCCTGACGGGCTTGAACGAGTTCTTCTCCTTCGCCGAGTTCAACCAGGGGCTCTAGGCTAAGGTCGCCCGTGCCCCCCGGCGGCGAACGCGGTCGATTCAGCAGGCGTTCAGTGCTGCCAGCCTACGGTGTGTCTGACACCGCAATACCCATCGAGCGGCGTCACACCAACAAGGAGCACATCGATGATGAACAAGCGACTGACTGTCCTCGTGGGCGGACTGCTCGTGGCTGGCGCGGGCGCTGGTTTCGCCGTGGCTACCGCTGGCGGGGGAGACGACACCGAGGCCCCGATCGAGGGCGAGGCCCTGGAGCGTGCGAGCGCCGCGGCCTTGGCCCACACAGGCGGAGGCCGCGTCACCGAGACCGAGCAAGGTGACGAGGAGTCGTACTACGAGGTCGAAGTGACCATGCCCGACGGCCGCCAGGTCGACGTCCAGCTCGACCGTGACTTCAACGTCGTCAGCTCGGCCACCGACGAAGCGGACGAGAACGACGACGACTAAGCCATGAAGGCGGGCCCGCCTTCCCAGGCGCCCGACGCCATCCCTGCCGAGATTGCCCTGTTCTTCGCCTGAAGCCAGTATTGACCTTTGGGCGGGGCGACTTCGGCCGGGATGGCGGAATGGCAGACGCAGCCGACTTAAAATCGGAAGCCGCAAGGCGTGGGGGTTCGAATCCCCCTCCCGGCACCAACAACATTCGGCGGGCGTCGAGGTCGTAGACGGGCAAAACAGGAGTCAGCGGCGGGTCCCCTGGTAAAGACGAATACTTGCCATGTCGCGTTGACCCCAACCGTGACCCCAACCCGGCCGAATGAACGGCGCGATCCGCAGCGGCCGCATCACCTGGTTCCTACCGCGAGGCCGCCGGCGGCAGCTACTTCCTGGCAATCGAAAGAAACTCGTCCACCGTGAGGCCCATCCTCCGAATGAGATCCCGCAGGAGGCCCTCATCCACTGAACGATGGTCCGGGATGGAGAGCGTCGAGCGTTCACCGGGCTTCGTGAACATCCGGTGGCTCCCGGCCTGGCGGCGTATCACCCAGCCGTGCTGCTCCGCCACGCGGCCGACCTCCCGGCCCGAGAATCCCGCGAGCCGGCCCATCAGGCCGCGACGGGCGCGGAGGGCGCAACAACGACGGTCTCAACGGTGAGCGGCCATCCTTCGGCGGCGCGGTCGGAAAGGATGTCCGCGAGTGCAGCCGCGATCACGGTCGGGCGTTCGTCGGCCACAAGCAGCGGCTCGCCGGCGGCCACCTCCATCCAGGCGGCCATGACCAGCGCAATCTCTTGGAGCGCAGCCGCGCGGCTCGCGCCCTCCGCACTGGCCCCGGACATGGCCGGGCAGTGCGCCACCCACGCGCCCGCAGGGTTTGGCGAGAGGACTACGGTATAGCTGGTCATTTTTCCATATTAGCGCGTCAGTCCGACCGGTGGAGGCTCGCCCCAGCCCGCCCGGCCCGTCCATCGGCTACTCCCACGTCACCGCGTGTACCACGTGCTCGCTGGGCAGGACCTTCAGTACGACCGGCGGCCTCGCGGTGAGCGCGAACTCGCGGCTGGCGGCGACCAGCTCCCGCAGGAGGGCGGAAGCCGCAAGGCGTGGGGGTTCGAATCCCCCTCCCGGCACCAGACTATCGCTGAGCTGATTCCGCCCGATGGGATCACTGCCCAAAGAGCGAAGTCGCATCCAGACCGAAGGTCGGCGGGAGTTCGAAATACTCGGTATTGGCGAACCCTGCCAAACGCAGTAGGCTCTCGGCGCGCAACCTTGCGCGACACTCCAGGCGACGGCGCGCCCCGACCGCCGCGGCATCCTGAACCAGCTCAGACCCGCTCACCTGCGGCGGGCCACCAAGCGATGGCGCTTCGAACAACGCCAGAAGACCGGCTGCCTAGCCGGCAGCCCAGTTGCCTTGGAGGCTCCGAATGTCCTTCCCTCGTCCCTTTGCTGCGGTCGCAGCAGTCCTCGCGCTCGCCGGCGCGCTGGCGCTCGGTGCGGGCCTGTTCGGCCCGGGCGGGCATCAGCGGTCCGCCGCCCAGCAGCCGCCGGGCCAGCCCACGCCCGTGCTCGAGTGCTTCCGGATCGCCGACGGGGCGATTCCGAACGCAGTCGTGCGGCTCACGACCAAGAACTTCGGACCTGATGTCGCGGTCGTCCGCCAAGCCGTCCGGTACTGCGAGTTCGCCAACAAGTACCTCCCTCCCTCTCCGACCGAAGAAGTGAAGCCGCCGGAGCGTGAGCTCGGGCTCCAGTGCTACAACATCCGCAAGGGCGACGACCCTGACGACGATGTCATCCTCGACACGCAAAACTTCGGGCCACACAAGGCGACCATCCGAACCGCCGTCATGATGTGCGAGAACGCGCTGAAACTCCGCATCGGCGCCGACGGCACGGTTACCACCTACGGCGATCCAAACAGCCAGCTGGTGCTCCAGTGCTTCAAAATCGAGGCCAAGTTCCCGATCAACAAGAAGGCGACACTGGTTACCAAGAATTTCGGCGCGGACGCGGTGCACGTGATCCGGCCCGTATTCTTCTGTGAGCAGGCGATCAAGGAACGGCCAAACCACGAGCCCTACGGCGTGAACGAGGAGCCGGTCCAGATCGAGTGTTTCGCGATCGAAGCCAAGGACCGTCAAGTGCCAGTCACGCTCCGCACCCGGAACTTCGGCCCCGACGAGGTCCGCGTCCGCCGCGGCGACCTCCTCTGCGAGCGTGCCAAGAAAACACACATCTTTGAAGACCCAGCGGGCGGCGGCGACCCCACCGACTGACTCCCCCGCACGACACTGGGAAGGCCATCCGAATTGGGTGGCCTTCCAGTTGGCCCTGCTCCTACATCGCGCACCGCCGGCCAGCCCTACCCCGTGTCCCACGCTCTGGTAGCATCGCCCGCGGCCGGAGATGACCGGCGCGGAGCATCCGGTGTCCGAATCTGAGACCCAGCCCGCCCTCGGCGCCATGCTCAGCGAGCGCCAGAAGATGCTCCTCCTGCTCTCGCTCGGCCTCTGCATGTTCATGAGCTCGCTCGACGGCTCGATCGTGTCGACGGCGCTACCCCAGATCCTCTCCGACCTCGGTGGCTTCTCCCTGCTTTCGTGGGTCTTCACGATCTACATGCTCTGCTCCACCGTCGTCGTGCCGATCGTTGGCAAGCTCTCCGACCAGTTTGGCCGGCGGCCGTTCGTGATCACCGGCGTGCTTATCTTCCTCGCCGGTTCGCTTGCCTGCGGGCTCGCCACCACGATGCCGATGCTGATCGCGGCGCGCGGCATCCAGGGCCTCGGCGGCGGCATGATCCTCGCCTGCGTCCTGACCGTGATGGCTGACCTCTACACACCGATTGAGCGCGCGAAGTACGTCGGCTACGTCCTCGGCATCATCACGGTCGGTACGCTGATCGGTCCGACGGTCGGCGGCTTCCTCACCGACGGGCCCGGGTGGCGCTGGTGCTTCTACATCAACCTCCCGGTCGGCGCGGTCGCGATGTTCTTCATGTGGGTGAACCTGCCCAATATCAAGCGCGGCGGCGCCCGCATCTGGGACATCGACTTTGCCGGCGCCGCCCTCCTGACGACCGCCACCATCGCCCTCCTCCTCGCCCTCGTCTGGGCGCAAGAACGGTTCGGCTGGGGTTCCGGCCAAACCCTCGGCTTGCTGATCGCGACGCTCGTGTTCGCGGTCACCTTCGTCTGGCAAGAGCTGCGCCATCCCCAGCCCATCATCCCGATGAGCCTCTTCCGGAACGACATGTACGTCCTGACGGGCCTTATCGTCTTGCTCAGCAGCGCGTTGGTCTTCGCGGCGATTTCGTACCTGCCGACCTTCCTCCAGACGTCCCTCGGCGCCTCTGCGACGACTTCAGGCTTGATTTCGACGCCCCAAGCCCTCGGCGTCTTGGCCATGAGCATCCTGGGCGGCCGCCTGATCGCGAAGACGGGCAAGTACAAGTACCAGATTGTCGTGGGCTCCGCGTTGTCGGCGATTTCCGCCTACCTCCTCCACACGCTCGGCGTTGGGGACCCGAAATGGCACGTCGCGGCCTTCATGGTCGTCTTCGGGCTCGGCTCTGGCTTGGTGACCCCGGTGATGAACGTCGTCGTCCAGAGCGCCGTCCCCCAAGCAATGACAGGCGTCGCGACCAGCAGCCAGATGTTCTTCCGGCAGATTGCGGGCGTGCTCGGCGTGGCGCTCTTCGGCGTCCTCTTCACGACGACCTACTCTTCGTCGTTCCGCGACGAGCTTGGCAAGTCCGGCACAGCCGTGCCGGAGGGCGTCGTCGCCTCATTCTCCCGCGACGCCACGCTCGCGCTCGACCCCGTACGCCTCCGGGCCGTGGAAGACGACTTGGCGGCGGCAGGCGGCGGCGCCGTCGAGTTCGAAGCTGCGAGGTCCGCTCAACGGGAAGCCGTCGCCAGCGCCACTTCGCTTCTCTTCCTCGTCTCAGCGATCGGAGGCGTCATCGTGGTCGCGTTGGGGCTGATGCTGCGACAGATCCCGCTCCGCGGCCGCGTCCCAGCCAGGAGCCACGCGCCGGAACGCGAGAGCAGCCCCGCGGACCGAACGCCGGTGCCTTCCGAGCCTTAACCGCCTCGTCCCTGCACGAACTGCGCTGCCGCGTCCATCGCCTGATCAAGGTTCTGCGAATGCGTGCGCCCCGACGCGGCGCGCGGCTTGAGGTCGTGGTCGCCATCTTCGACCCAGTGGACCGTGATGGATGGCGAAAGCGCGTACCCGGCCACGTCGTCCGGGGTCCCAAAGGGGTCGCGCGCCCCCTGAACGATCAGGGCCGGCGTCCGGAGCTCGGCGAGGTGCGCCGTGCGCGTGCGCTCGGGGCGTCCCGGCGGGTGGAACGGGTAGCCGAGGCAGACTAACCCGGCGACAGCCAACTCGTCGGCCACCATGCTCGCCATCCGCCCGCCCATGGACTTGCCGCCGATGCAGAGGCTCCCAGGGTCTCCGAGCTGGGCGACGAGGTCTCGCCATGCCTGAAGGAGCACGTGCTCGCGGTCAGGCCCCGGCCGGCGGCCTTCGCGGCGCGCAGCCATGTAGGGAAACTCGAAGCGGACGACCTGGAGCCCGCGTGCCGCGAGCCCGGCGGCGACTCGCTGCATCCACGCCGTATCCATCGCCCCACCCGCGCCATGGGCCAGCGCCAACCTGGGCGCACCAGCAACACCGTCAACCAAGATTGGGATCGTCACGGGGCGCAGAGACCTCCCTTCCGCTATCGTGCGAGGCACAGTCTTGGGCCTGGCAGAACTGGGCCATCGTGCCGGAGGTAGTGGTTGGAAATCAACGGTATCGGCGTGATCGTCACAGGGGGAGGTTCCGGCCTCGGCGCGGCTACGGCCCGTGCGTTCGCCGCCAAGGGCGCGAAAGTCGCCATCATGGACCTTGAGCGCTCCGAAGGAGCGAGCATCGCCGCCGAGCTTGGCGGCGTCTTTACCCCGGCCGACGTCGCCGACGAGGGCCAAGTGACCGCGGCTATCGCCCGCGCCGCCGAGGCTTACGGCGGCGTACACGTCGCGGTGAACTGCGCAGGCATCGCTGGCGCCGCGAAGACCGTCTCGGGCGGCAAGCCCCACGACCTCGCGCTTTACGAGCGGATCATCCGCGTCAACCTGATCGGCACGTTCAACGTCACGCGGCTCGCCGCCGCCAAGATGCTTGAGAACGCGCCCAACGCCGACGGCGAGCGCGGCGTCGTCATTAACACCGCGTCCGTCGCGGGTTACGAGGGCCAGATCGGCCAAGTCGCCTACTCTGCATCGAAGGCCGGCGTCATCGGGATGACGTTGCCGTTCGCGCGCGACCTCGCCGACAAGGGCGTCCGCTGCTGCACCATTGCGCCCGGCCTCTTTCTGACGCCGATGCTGATGGGCCTGCCCGAGCCGGCGCGCCAAGCGCTTGGCGCGGCAACGCCCTTCCCATCGCGCCTCGGCACCCCTGAGGAGTACGCGAAACTCGCCGTACACATCGTCGAAAACGCGATGCTGAACGGCGAGACGATCCGGCTCGACGGCGCGATCCGCCTGGCGCCCCGGTAGGCGCCATGAACCTTGAGGAGCTCTCGGCACGCGCGATGGAAGTGCGCCACCGCTACCGGGCCCTCGAAGAGGCGAAGTACGACCACGCCTGGACGCGTGAAGACGTGACCCTCGGGCTCGTGGGCGATGTCGGCGACCTCTGCAAGTTGGTCATGGCCAAGGCCGGACTCCGCACCATGCGCGACACAGACGACCGCATCGCCCACGAGCTTGCGGATGTCCTCTGGTCGACATTGGTGCTCGCGGAGATGTACGAAGTCGACCTCCAGGCCGCGTTCTTGAAGACGATGGCCGACATCGAGCGCCACATCGATGAAGGGCTCCAGGAGGGGCGAGATGGCTGAGCAGCCGTTCACAAACGTCACCGTCATCGAGTTCGGGCAATTCGTCGCCGTCCCCTATGCCGCGCAGCTGCTCGCCGATGGCGGCGCCCACGTCATCAAGGTCGAACCCCTTGAGGGCGAACCCACGCGTCACCTCACGCCGCTCATCCCTGGCGAGACCCGTCACTTCCTCTCCCGTAACCGCGGCAAGCATTCGCTGCCGCTCGAGCTGCGGCACGCCGAAACACCGGCAATCCTCGACGCGCTCCTCGCGAAGGCCGATGTCGCGCTCTTCAACCTGCGGCCCGGCCTAGCGGCCGAGCTCGGGCTCGATGGCGCAGCACTGCGGACGAAGTTCCCTCGCCTGATCGTGGGCAACGTGACGGCCTTTGGCACGAAGGGCCCCGACTCCGGCCTCGCGGGCATGGATTATGTCGTTCAAGCCCGCTCCGGCCTCATGGCCTCCATGGGCAAGGTCTCCGACGAAGGCCTCCCCGCGGCCGGCGACTCGCCAATCTCGGACTACATGTGCGCCGCGCTGCTCGCCTTCGGCATCGCTGGCGCCCTCTACCGGCGCGAACGGACGGGCGAAGGCGGCGAAGTCGATATCACGCTGCTTGGCGCGGCGATGGCGCTCCAGAACACACTGTTTACCCGCGTCCACAGCCACGACCTTGCCACCGACGACGCGACCCGCGCCTGGCTCAAGCAGGCCCGCGGCGAAGGCGCCCCCTTCACCGACCAGATGGCGCACAACTCCGGCGTGCGCCCCTCCTACCTCACCGGCGTCTATTACCGGACGTACGAAACCAAAGACTCGGCCGTCGCCATCGCCTGCGCGAGCCCTGGCCTCCAGAAGAAGCTCCAGGATGCGACCGGCGTCACCGATGCCATGTGGGGCAAGACCGCCGGCCGCCCAATCGCCGAGCTCGTCGAGCACTACCTCGGCGTCCAGGGCGAGATGGAGGTCCGCTTCCGCGAGCTGAGCACGCGGGAGTGGCAAGCCACCTTCAACGCCATCGGCATCCCGGCCTCGCCCGTCTACCTCCCGGTCGAGCTCCTCGTCGACGGACAAGTGGAAGCGAACAACCTCGTCTACACCCGCGAACACTGGGGCCTCGGCCCAGTCACCAACCTCAACGTGCCGCTCCAACTCGATGGCGACGGCTTCCAGGCAGGGCCGACACCGGCGCGCATCGGCACGGAAGTCGCCGGTATCCTCGCCTGGGCCGGGTTCGATGAGGCAACCGTCGCCCGCCTTCGCGACTCCGGCGCCGTCCTCAAGGTTGACTAAGGCGCTTCCGCCAACAGCCGCTCCGAGGCCGCCCACACGTCGTTGAGCACCTTCGCCCGGACGGCCCCTTCGAGAATTTCGGGGCGATGGCGGTCGATGATCTCGTACGGCACGAGGCGGACCTGGGCGATCTTCTTGCCCCAAACCTCCGCCTCCAACAGCACGCCTTGGTAATGCTGTGGCGTGTGCCGCTGGTCGAAGAGGAAGTTTCCAAGCGCGTAGGCGACGAACGTGTCGCCGCGAAACTCGGCGGCCTGCACCCAGTGCGCCTGGTTGCCCACCACCAGGTCGGCCCCGGCGTCCACCGCAGCCCGCAAAGCTTTGATGCTCCTGGGGCTCGGGTCGTGTGTGTCCTCCGTCCCCGATTGCACTTGGACGATGACGAGGTCGACTTCCGTCTTCAGCTTCCGGATGCGTTCTGCGAAGCGCGTGAGGTTGAGCAGCGAGGCGGGCTTGTAGAAGGCCGGCTCGCGCGGAAAGTCGGCTTGTTCGTCTTCGTACGAGTCGTCGAGCGGGGCCGTGCCCGGGCTCGTCGCCGTCGCCTCGGAGTCCTCGGCGGCGATGTCATCGAAGCCGAGCACGCCGATGCGCACGCCGCCGATCTCGAAAATCATCGGCGCGAGCGCATCCTCGAGCGTCGCTCCGCCACCGGTGTGCTTGACCCCGGCAGCATCGAGCAGCGCTATCGTCCGCAGGACGGCGTTTCGCCCGCAGCTGTCCTGGCCGCAGTCCAGGGCGTGGTTCGTCGCCAAGGTCACGCCGTCGATGCCGCCTGCGAGGAGCGTCCTGACAGCCTCAGGCGGCATCGCGAGGTTCGTCGTGGCAACGCATCCCCACACCGGGTTGATGTCCTGAATGGAGCCATCGAGCGAGCCCAGCACGAGGTCCGCCCCGCGGAGCCGCGCGCCGAGCGTGGATGCGAACGGCGCCGCCCAGTCGTCGATCGCCTCGATCGTTGTGTACGTGCAGCGCGAGAGGAGGATGTCGCCGGTGGCGATGATCGTCGTGGCCTCCGGCTTGGCGACCTCGATCGCCCGGACGATGGTTTGCGCGGCCGCCTGGCCTCGCCCCGTGAGCCCCGTCACCTCGACACGCTCGACGATCCAGACCGGCTCCGCGGCGCCTGTCGCCGTCTTCCGGCGGACGACCGCCGTCCGCGGGTCCACCTCGTCGATCGGGATGACGGCGATTGCTGGGCGGCCCGGCTCGGCCATCCGGCGGCGCAGGTCCTCCCAGGTAGGCGGACTTTCCTCGACCGGCCAAGTCGCACGGAAGATCTCTCCGGGACGCTCCGGACCGGCGATCCCGGCGATCCGTCCGCCCCGGCCGCCGAGGCTCGAAGCCTCGGGTGGCTTTTCGAGCAAACGAGTCACCTGGTCCGCGGTCAGGTCGGGGAGGCCAGCGCTGGGCGAGACGACCAGCGCCCAGTACCGGATGGCGGTCGCGGTGGCCGAGGTCGACGGCGTGACGGCGATGTCCGCTGGCTCGCCCTGTTGAAGCTGGAGGTCCGGCACCGCGCCGGGGATTGAGCCTCGCACGAGCAAGGGTCCGGGAGTCGGCGTGGCGATCGGCGTGCGGACCCCTGCGCGAGCTGGCGCGGCATCGCCGCCCGTGATGCTCGAGACCTGGAAGGCGACAACCAGGACGAAGAACGCAACGCTCATGACGACCGAGAGGAGCGCCAGAAGGAACAGCGGCAACACGTACCGGGAGCGAGCCCGGGGAGCCTCGTCCACCATCCCATCCTGCGCTGCGCCCCATCCGCCGTCAACGCCTCGCCTGACAAGCAACCGGACTTCGAGTACGTTACGGGTGGCCGTGCATGCGGCCGCTAGAGGGGGACGCGCCATGGTCTTGCGCTTTCGTTACTCGATGTGGGACGGCACGCAAGAAGTGCCCGAACTCGCGGCCGATGACATCCTCGATAACCTCACCGACGACCTGATGAACTTCGGCGACCTGCAACACGCGCTTCGCAACATGATGCAGCGCGGCACGCGCAACCCGATGGGCGAGCGTCAGCAGGGCCTCCGCGACCTGTTGCAGCAGCTCCGCCAACAGCGCCGCCAGCAGCTCGACCGCTTCAACCTCAGCTCGATCTTCGACGACCTCAAGCGCCAGCTCGACGAAATCCTCCAAATGGAAAACACGACCCTCGACCGCCGCCTCGATGAGGCGAACGGCCAGCGGCCGCAAGAGGGACAGCAGGGCGAAGCGGGGCAACAGGGCGCTCAGGACCGCCAGCAGCAGCCCGGCGGCCAACAAGACGGCGATGGCGACGGCAACCAACAAGGGAAGCAGCAACCGGGCCAGCAGGGCATGCGGCCCCAAGCGGGCCAGCAAGGCTCCCCCCAAGGCCAGCAGTCCCAGCAGGGGCAACAGGGCCAGCAAAGCGGCCAAAGCGAGATCCCCAGCGAGTTCGCGGAGATGCTCCGGAACATCGCGAACAAGAAAAAGGACTTCCTCAGCGAGCTCCCGGAAGACGTCGGCGGCCAGGTCCGCCAGCTCCAGAACTACGAGTTCATGGACCCCGAGGCCCAGCAGAAGTTCAACGAGCTCGTCGAATCCCTCAAGAAGGCGATGACCGAGACCTTCTTCAAGGACATGTACAACCAGATCGCCAACATGTCACCTGAAGACATGCAGCGCATGAAGGACATGGTCCGCGACCTCAACCAGATGCTGCAGGACAAGATGGGCGGCAAAGAGCCCAACTTCGACCAGTTCATGCAGCAGTACGGCGACCTCTTCGGCGAAAACCCACCGCAATCACTCGAAGAGCTCATCGCCCAGATGCAGCACCAGATGGGCCAGATGCAAAGCCTGATGGATAGCCTGCCGGGCGACATGCGCCAGCAGCTCCAGGACCTGCTCTCCGACAAGATAGGCGACCCCGGACTGCAGCAGATGATGAACGACCTCGCCCAAAACCTCGAGTATCTCTACCCGATGCGGGAGCTGCGGAACCAATACCCGTTCCGCGGCGACGAGGAGCTCGACCTCCAGTCGGCCATGCAGCTCATGAACCAGATGCAGTCGATCGATGAGGTCGAACGCCAGCTCGAGCGCACCCAATACGGCGGGGACATCGAAGACATCGACGCCGACAAGCTCGAAGAGCTCCTCGGCCCGGAGGCGCGGGAGACGCTCGACCAGCTCAAGAAGTTCATGGAGATCCTCGAGGAAGCCGGCTACATCCGGAAGAAGGGCAACGGCTACGAGCTCACGCCGCGCGGCACCCGCAAGATCGGGCAGCGCGCCCTCGCCGAGATCTATGCCCAGCTCAAGAAGGACACCTTCGGTAAGCACGAAGTCCGCGACTCCGGCCAGGGTGGCGACCGCACGGACCAGACCAAGAAGTACGAGTTCGGCGACCCCTTCCACCTGGACATCCAGAAGACGCTTTTCAACTCGATGCTGCGCAATGGCCCCGGGACGCCGATTTCGCTCAAACCCGCCGACTTCGAGGTCGATAAGACGGAGCTCGTCACCCAGACGGCCACCGTCATCATGCTCGACCTCAGCTGGTCGATGGCGCTACGTGGCAGCTTCCAGGCGGCCAAGAAGGTGGCGCTCGCGCTCAACAACCTGATCGGCGCCGCCTATCAGCGCGACAGCCTCTACATCATCGGCTTCAGCGCCTACGCGCGGGAGCTCAAGGCCGACCAGCTGCCCTACGTCCGCTGGGACGAGTCCGTGCTTGGCACGAACATGCACCACGCGCTGATGATCGCCCAAAACCTCTTGGCGAAGCACACGCAGGGCACGCGGCAAATCATCATGATCTCCGACGGCGAGCCGACCGCTCACCTGGAGAAGGGCCGGAGTTACTTCGCCTATCCACCGAGCCCGATCACCATCCGCGAGACGCTCAAAGAAGTGAAGCGTTGCACGCAGAAGCGGATCACGATCAACACCTTCATGCTGGATCGGAACTACTACCTCAAGGAGTTCGTCAACCAGGTCGCCCGGATCAACAAGGGTCGCGTGTTCTATACAACGCCGGACAAGCTGGGCGAATACATCCTGGTGGACTACGTCCAGCAGAAGAAGAAAAAGCTCGCCGGCGTCGGCGGCTAGCCCCGTCCGCGCAGCCGACATGCGACGGCCGGACCTCATCGAAGTACTCACGAGCCGGGTCAGCGCGTCTGCGCCCGGCCATCCCGTGCGCGTCGCCATCACGGGCCCGAGCGCCGCTGGAAAAACCACCCTGGCCGATGAACTCGCCCAATGTCTGGCTGCCTCGGGTCGCGAGGTGCATCGCTGCGAATTCGACGATTTCCATCGACCCGGCCACAAGTGGCGCTCAGTACGGGGAGAGTGGACAGGGCGTCTCTACTACGACGAAGGGTACGATTACGAAGCCTTCCGCAGGCTTGTCCTCGAACCGCTCGGACTGCACGGCTCCCGGCGGTGCAGGTTCTCCTTGTTCTCGTCGTTCCTCGACCAGCCGATGCCTGAGACGTGGACGGACGTCGGCGAGACCGCCGTTGTTGTCGTCGACGGTGGCCTGCTTCTCCATCCCGCGATCGGGCCGAGCGCGTGGGACCAAATCATCTGGGTCGAAGTAGACGAAGAAACCCTGCTCGCCCGGGCCAGCCTTCGCGACGGCGCTTGGGGCGCCGATCCCGACCCCAGCGCCATCAGCCGGCGCTACGAGCAGTATCATCTGCCCTGTCACCGCATCTACAAGGCGGAGACCGGCGGGCAGACCCTCGCCGACGTCGTCGTCGACAATAGCGACCCGTCCGCCCCCGCACTCACCATGACCGCCTAAGGAGTCCCATGAACACTGGCGTCCTCGTCTCTGGCCCCACCGTCCGGGATGTGCTCACCGCGATCCACGCGGCCGAAGCCGCGGGCATCGGATCCGTTTGGATGACCAGCGGCCCGACCGTGCCCGACCCCCTTGCGATCTTCACTGCCGCCGCGGCCACGACGCAGCGCATCGGTTTCGGCACCGCGATCGTGCATACCTTCCCGCGCCATCCCGTCTCGATGGCGGCCACCGCCCTCGCCGTGGAGAGCCTCGCCCCGGGGCGGCTCCGCCTCGGCGTCGGGCCCAGCGCGCCGATGGTCATCGAGCCAACCTTCGTCATCTCCGCCGAGCGGCCCCAGGAACACCTCCGCGACTACCTGACCATCCTCCGGGCGCTCCTGGCGGATGGCCGCGTCGACTTCCGCGGCAAGCGCCTCTCCGCGAAAGCCCAACTCGCGGCCCCCACGGGCATCCGCGTCATGGCTTCGGCCCTGCGCGCGAACGCCTACGAGCTCTGTGGCGAAGTTGCCGACGGCGCGATCTCCTGGGTCTCGCCGCTCGCCTACCTTCGCGACGTGGCGAAACCCGCGCTCGCACGCGGTGCGGCCAAAGCTAGCCGGCCGGTCCCCGCCCTCGTTGGCCACGTCCCGGTGGTCGTCTGCGAAGAGCCAGCAGTCGCGCGTGACGCCTTCCGCAAGGGCCTGGGCTTCTTCGCCCGCATCCCGAACTACCAGAACATGCTCGCCGACGCCGGCTTCCCGGAAGTCCGCGAGACGGGCGCATGGTCCGATGGCGCGATCGACGCTCTCGTCATCCACGGCGACGCCGCGTCGGTCGAGGCCCGCCTCCGCTCGCTTTCCGAATTCGGCATCGACGAGGCGATGGTCTCGATTTTCGTCCCCGAAGGCGCGCCCGCTGGCGCTTACGCCTCTACCCTGGCGCTCCTCGGGCGCGTCAACGCCTCATGACAGCCGCCGTGACGCCCTACGCGGGCCTGATCAGCATCGTCATCCCTACCTACGAACGGGATGTTCATCTTCGGCGCCTTCTCGATTCGATCCTCGCCGACCCCAATCGCGGCCTCATCGAGATCTTCGTGGGCGACCAGTCGGCCGGCGACAGGCGAGAGCAGATCCTTGCCGGACTGGACGCGTCCCCAATCACTTGGTTCCGCCCCAATCTCCGGAGCAAGGGATATGCCCTCAACACCGGGACGGAGTGGGCGCACGGCGAGGTCATCGCCTACCTGGACGACGATGTCGCCATCACGCCGCAGTGGTTCCCGCTCCTCCGCGAGGCCGCCGCGGGCGACCCGTTCGAAGTCGTCTACGGCGGCGTCAACGCGCCGCGCCCGCCGGAGCCGTGGGAGCTGCTCCCCAGGACAACGAACATCGTGCGTGAGATCCGGGGCAAGGCCCGTGGGGTCCCGATGCTCATCGGCATCGGCGCCAACACAGCCGGACGGACCGAGATCTTCCGTCGCCTCCGGTTCGACGAGGCGCTGTGCCCCGGCGGCATCATCGGGTCCTGCGACGACCTCGATTTCGGCGACCGCGCCGGGCTGGCGGGGGTGCACCGCCGGATGATCCCCGAGATGGCTGTGCTCCACCACGAGTATCGCAGCTCGCGGGATGGCTCCGCCCAACAGCTTCTCGGGAGATACGCTGGCGGCCGCGGTGGAATGTTCGCAAAGCATGTGCGTACCCACCGATGGTCAGCTGCGCTTCGCGACATCCGAACCTTAACCCCGCGAAAGCCAACGATGGGCGCGAGCCGCTCGAAGGTCTGGGCCTTCCGGGTCGGGAAGTTTGCCCGTGGCGCCTATTTGGGCTTCCGCCTCCCGCTCAATCGGGCGACGCTCGTCTACGAGCCCCGTCGGCCGCGCCCGAAGCGCTAAGACTAGCGTCGCGTTCGCTTACGCCGGCTGCGGGTCCTCGTCGTGTTCAGGAAGCTTGCGGCCACGGAGGATCGTCCAGGCAGAAGAAATCGTCGGCCGAAGCTCCGAGCGGTTGATTATCAGCAACGCGACGCAGAGCACCGCGTATCCGCCCGCGTAGAGCACGCGGATCGATTCGTGCGTGATGAAGAGCTGCGTGGCGAAAAGCACGAAGAGCGCAATCGCTTCTTTCATGCCCATCTTCAAATTGGCGAAGACCGCAATCGCGAAGGCGGATTGCGCAGCCGTCAGGAAGATCTCTTCGCGCTGGAGGTCGTTGAGCGGCAAGCCAGAAGTAAACGACCAGTCGCCAGAGCCGAAGCCGTACGCGATGGGCAATGTTCCGATGAGGAGCGTCCACTGGTTGACCTTCGACGAGATCAGCGCCCCCATGCCGACCGCTGCCCGGCCTCGCCACGCGAGCAGGCTCGCAACGAGCACCTCTGGCGCTTCTGAGGCGAGCGGGGCGAGCCACTGGATCAGGAAGAACTCCGAGATGCCGAAGTCCTCGCCGATGTGGATCAACGATTCGGCGAACGGTTCGGCGGCTGCGAAAATAACAGCGGCAGCAAAAATGAGCAGCACGATCACCGACGTCCGCCGCCGCGCGGAGGGGAGCGCTCCAAGCACGCGCGCAGGCCCGACCAGCTCCACCTCTTCGGAATCCTGCTTCGATGTGAAGAACAAGTAGCAGAGGAACATGGAGACGAGGACCATCGAATCGATCAACGTGATCCCGTGCCGCAGCGGGATGAGGATCACGTACGCCGTCGCAATCGCCAGGAATACGAGTTCAAGTGCCCGCTGCCGGTCCACGACGAGCGTCCGCAGCTTGGTCCGGTAGAAAAAGATGAAGAACACGATCGGCCAGGCAAGGCCGATCAGCAGCCGGTTGCCGCCCGTCATGTTGGCGATCGCTAAGCCTTCTTTGGCGACCTCTGGGTCTTGTCCCGCGCGAAACGCGAGGACCGCGTCGATGGCGTACTCCGGAAGGATGGCGATGAACGCAATCACGGCCAGCGCCAGGCCCTGCGAGATGTCCATCTCGGCCGTTTCGGCGGCCCAACTGAGGAGGAAGGCGGCGGCCAGCACGGCGAAACCAAAGATAAACGCGCCCGCCACGGGGTCTGGGTGCGTCCCGGTCACCCGCAAGAAGAAGCCCGGAAGCCCAACCGCGGCGACCGCCCCGATGAGGATCCAGGACCGCGACTTGTGGCCGGTTGCTCCGTGGTCCTCTGCGTGTGTCATTCGTAAAACGGGATGGGCTCTGCGGTGTCCCAGTAGTTGTTTAGGTTGCCCTCGGGCAGGCCTCGGCCCGGGTGGAAGCGGCCTTGGTGCATCTCGCGCACCATGTGCTCCTGACTCTCGATCGTCTCATCGAACACCGCACAGAAATAACCGATGCCCTGGGTGCTGTGCGCGTCCGAGCCGCCGGTCCCCGGCTTGCCCAGGATCTTGGCTACCTGAAGCGCGAAATAGTTCTCCCGCGGCGTGTTGCAGCCGTTCAAGACCTCGATCGCGTCGACCAACTGGAAGACCGGGAGCTTGGCCGCCTGGTCGGGCTGCAAGGTGAACGGCTCTTTGCCCTCGCGCTTGAAGTGGACGGGGTCGAAGAAGTGGCGAAACGGGTGCGCGACAATCAGGAACGCGCCCTGCTCGTCGGCGACCTCCCGCAACTTGGCCAGCCGGCGGATGCCGGGCGCGTAGCCCTTCAGCCCAACGGCGAGGATGTGGCCCATATCGGTCGAGACTTCCATCCCGTTGGACACCCAAAGGTGGTCGTGTTTCTTGCGGAACGGCGCAAGGTCCCACGACTCCCACATGCGGTCGTGTTCGGTGATGTTGACGCCGGTGAGACCGACGCGCGTCGCCTCTGCGATCAGGTCGTCAGGGTTGAGCATGGAATCCGAAGCACCCTTCGTGGTGTGAAGGTGCATGTCGATGATCGTGCCCGGCACGCGCCGCCTCCGGTTCGTCCTGGACCGCGCTGGCGGCCGGTCGAGCCAGTGTACGGCACCGCTCCCCTACGCTCACCGCGCTTCGAGCAGCGGCATCACCCAGCCAAAGAGCCCGGTGAACGCCAGCGACATGCCGAGCCAAAGCCACCAGTTCCGCGCCCAGAGCAGCGTGAGCAGCGGCAGCGGCATTAGCCCGAGCGCCAGCATCGCGACGACGAACGCCGCGCTGGGCGCTCCGGCAAAGCCGGGCCCCTCTGCAAGGCCCGCGATGTCGTAGACGATCCCCAAAACGATCCCCGCGAAGGTCCACAAGAGGCCCGTCCCGAGCGAGACCGGCACCGCCAGCAACAGCGGCGAGACGCCTTCGCCCAGGATCCGCCCCACCTTCCCGAGGTCCTCCGCGCGGACAGCGATGTAGGTGAGAGCGAAGGTCGACAGGATCGCCATCGCATAGCCCATCGCCCAGCCGGCGATTACTGCGTCCACGGTTCCCCGACCGTTTCCGTCTCGACGACCGTGCAAGCCGCGCCCCGAGCCCGCGCCGCGACCCGCGCACCAGCGCCAGCGGGCCCAATCCAAAACAGCGTCGGCCCGGCGCCCGCGAGACGCACTGCCTCGCCGGTGCGCGACTCGAGATCCTCCCAGAGCGCAGCGAGGCCCGGGAACAGGTCGAAGGCAACGCGCTCGAAGGAGTTGTACACGTCGGCCGCGAGCCACCTGGGCTGGCGGCCGGCCGCCACGCGCTCGGCGACCGACCCAGTGTCCGGCGGCAGGCCATCGAGTGCCGCGAACATCCGCGCCGTCTTGCGCTCGATGCTCCCCGGAGAGACGAACAGGACCACGTCGTGCGGCAGAAGTGGCGCGAGCTTCGCGACACGCTCGCCGCGGCCTTGGGCCCGGACGGTGCCGCCAACCACCATGGCCGGCTCATCGCTGCCCACCATCGCACCAGCGGCGACCAGGACATCGTCCGGTATCGGCCCCCACAGGCGCTGGAGGCCGCGGAGCACCGCGGCAGCGTCGGCCGACCCGCCGCCAAGCCCTCCGGCGGCTGGGATGAACTTCTCGATCTGCAAGCGCACTCCCCCAGCCGGGCGACCCGTCAGCGCTGCGAGCGCATGGACGGCTCGCAACGCCAAGTTCCGGTCGTCCACGGGCACGCCGTCCGCGCACGGGCCACTCACTGTGATGTAGGGTGCCGCTGCCGCTGGCGTCAACGTCACGGTGACGCGGTCGTGCAGCCCGACCGCTTGGACCACGGTGTCGATGTCGTGATACCCGTCGGACCGCAGCCCCATCACCTCGAGGGCGAGGTTGACCTTCGCGTGGGCCCGGAGCGTCCATGACTCAGCCATCGAGCCGCACCCGCTCACAGCTGTCGAGCAACGTCAGCCACTCCGGGATCGTGAGCGTCTCGGGCCGCCGCATCGGGTCGATGCCCGCGATCTCGAGGGCGCGTTGCGCTCCTTCGGGCGGAAGCCAAACACCGCGGCCGAGCGCGTTATGGATCTGCTTGCGCGGATTGCGGAACGTCTTGGACACGAGCTCGAAAAACGCCTCGTTCCGCTCGGGCGGGACGAGTGGAGCCTTTCGCAGGTCCAGCCGGATGACGGACGAGACTACGGCCGGGGGCGGGTCGAACGCTTCGGGGGGCACATCGAAGAGCACTGAGGCTTCCGCATAGACCTGGACCGCGATCGAGAGGAGTGAATAGTCGCCGGGAGGAGCCGCCATTTCGCGGCCCACCTCCCGCTGCACCATGACCACCATCCGCGCGGGCTGGCGCTCAGCCTCCAGGAAGTGCCGGACAATTGGGTTCGCTGCGAAATACGGCAGGTTGCCAGCGACCGCGTACTCAAGAGCCGGGTCGACCACCGAAGCGATGTCCACGGTGCGTGCATCGGCCTCGCAGACCGTGAGGCGGGGCTCACCAGGGAAGCGGGCCGCGAGGTGCCGCAGCATCCGCGGGTCCACCTCCAGCGCCAGGACGGTGTGGCCTGCCGCGAGCAGCCTCGCGGTGAGCTCGCCCGTGCCGGGGCCCACCTCCACGACCTGAGGGTACGGGCCGCCGAGCGCCTTCACGGTCTTGTCGAGGACGTCCTGGTCCCGGAGAAAGTGCTGACCGAGCGCCTTGCGCGGGGCGGGTTCATTGCGGCGAGAAGCGGGCATCGGCCGATGGTACGGAACCGGGGCCCGCTCAGTCGATGATGTAGATGTCGAGGTACTGCACGCCCCATCCCGGGTCGCCCGCGGATTCCGGATAGCCGAGGTCGACGTGGAACCCCTTCACACCGCCTCCGATATCCGCTGCATAACACATCCCGTAGCCGGGGACGTAGAACCGCGATCGGAGTGGGATGACTGCCGGGTCCACCGCGCAGATCCCCTGGGTCACTTGGATCTCGAGGTACGTCTTTCCATAGTGCGGGGAATCCCGCTCCCAGGCGCCGTGGCTGGCGTTGTACCAGGTCGCGAGGACGTGCACCTTCCGCTTGTACTCGCCGCTGTACACAGCGGAGTCGACCGTCCCGCCGCTGGCGGCGGGCGGCGCCGAAGCCGCGGGCTTGGACGACTTCGGCGGCTTCGTACCGACGATCTGTCGCGTCGGCGCAGCGGCTTGGACCTCGTCGATCTTGAGCACCTTCCGGTCGACTTCGACGCCGTTCTTCAGGGTGACCGAGTACTGGACGAGCCGCTTCCCCGGCGCGCCTTCCTTGATCCGCACCGAGCCTGAGGCCGCCTCAGCGTCGAATTCCGTGGTCATCGGCGGCGGAACCACCTCATCCACCGTCTGTGTGACGACCCGTGTGGTCGCGATCGTGACCGCCGTGGCAGGAGTAACCAGCTCGTCCAGCGCTGGGGTGACGGTGTCCTCTGGGCCGAGCTGAAGGCCCAGGGCCCGGACGATGTCGGCCACCGTCATCGCGCGCGTGTAGAGGGCCTGGTCGGCGCCATCGACACGGACATTGACCGTCCGGCCCTTGGCAAGCCGGATCGCCGTGCCTGCGACGATGGGTGCGTCGAGCGTGGGATGGACGAGGTCGCCTTCCCGGATCGTGATCCCCAGTTCACCGAGCAGGTCGGCGACGGAGGGCGCGGCGGACGAAACGTCCAGCCGGAAGGTGTCGAGGTAGACGGCCACGGAAACAGCCCGCTGGACACGGATATCCACCGGCTGCAGCGCGGAGACCAGCGCCGGCGCACTGCGGGCTGCAAACGCCGGCGAGTAGAGCGACCCGCGCGGGCTCGCCAGCCGGCCATCCAGGAAGACGCGGTCTCCGGGGCGCAGCTCAAGGCCGGCATCGGCCAAGGCCCCGGCGATCGTATTCGCGCGGCTGCGGACCGAGACCGAGCGGCCGTCGATGTCGACGGTCACCTGGCGGGCGCGCTCAACGGAGACGCTGGCGAACCTGCCACCGGACCCGTAAGACACGCTGTCGCCGGGCTCCAGGGCGACCTGGGCGGCACGGAGCGCTTCGTGCGCTGGGGCGAGCGACGTAGACACGCGGTAGGACTGCCCATTCGTCAAGATGGTGACATCTTGGGATGGGAACAGGCGGAAGCCGACGACAGCCAGCAGCGCGACGACAAAGATCGCCGCTGCGTGGTGCCGACCTCGGAAATGGCGGGGGTGCAGCCAAAGGTCGGACCGGGTGAGGTGCTGTCCTGTGGCATCCGGCTGCCGTCTCACGCGCGGCGACCGAATTGCCTGGGCCAAAATCACTCCTCGGCGCGAAGTTTGGTGCGGGCCCCCGCTGGCGGCGGGATTCCCGCGGGATTCGTTCCCGATAAGGCCGTGCACCTGCCTTCGACCTGGGTCTAAGGCTTGTCACGCGACGACCGGCTCAGATCCGGCGTTCCTGCGGCACCCGAAGCATTCCGCTTATGGCTGCTTTCTTCCGAACCTGACCAGGTTCACGGCGCTTCGCCGCGCAGGACCAGATCGTCATCACCGCTCGACGTGGACAGTCCCCCAGACACGCAAACCTCGGGCAGGGATTCAACCCCGCTGTAGCGGATTGCGGGCTACAGGGCACCGCTAGCTCCCCGTCTAGCACGGCCAACCCTACCCTAGGTGACCTCCGGAAGCCTGGTCAATACACATTACGTAAAGTATGACGCCTTGAACTGGCATCTCGGGGCCGCAACGCCGAACCAGCACCGAACCGCCACCGCTATGTCACCTACTGGGACCCAGCCCTACGCCCCGCCTGCTTTCACTGCCACGAGCAGCTCGTTGGCGAGCACTTTCTGGCCCGCCACGACCGGCACCGACTCGACCACACCGTCTGCGGGCGAGCGAAGCTCATTGTTCATCTTCATCGACTCGATAACGAGCACCACTTGCCCCTTCGTCACCTGGTCGCCTTCGCTCACCCGGACTTCGACGATCGAGCCCGTCATCGGGGCCACGATCCGGACCAGACCGCTCGCCCCCGCGCGAGACTTCGCCCGTTGTCCCGGCCGCCAGGGCGCCACGGCACACTCGAAGGAGTGCCGTCCAATGGTCGCGAGCGCCCCGCCGCGCCGCCGTTCCAGGTAGATTTCCGTCGGCCGGTTGTCGATCATCAGGACGTGCAAGCCCGACTCGCCGACGCGCTCAAGGTCGACGGCGAGCCACGCACCATCGTCCCCCCGGCGGACGCGGACACGGCCATCCTCAGAGCTGAGCTCGTACGTGACATCGTCGCCGCCGATGTTGACTAAGAACTTTTGCGCCATGAGCCTATCCCTGCCATCTGTGAGCGCCACGCAGACCCGTTGGAGCGGACGCCGCCGTTCGAGAGCGTCCCGTTTGAGGCCGGACTCGGCTTATCAGCACCATCCGAGCTCGTGACGAGGAGGAGCGCCGCGATTTCCGCCGCAAGCTCCTGCTGGGCGAGCGGCTCGCTCGCAAACACCTGGTGGCGGTCCAGAAACCCGGTGTCGACGTTGCCCGCAACGAAGTCCGGCATCTCCAAAATCTCCTGGAGATATGGGATGTTCGTCGCCACGCCTACGACACGGAATTCGGCCAGCGCCCGCTTCATCCGGGTGAGCGCGCCTTCACGCGTGCGCCCCCAAGCGGTCACTTTCGCGAGCAGCGAGTCGTAGTAAGGCGTCACCTCGATGCCGTCGTAGAGGGCGCTCTCGACGCGAATGCCAGGGCCAGCGGGCTCGCGAGCGAAGACGATCTTGCCCACGGAGGGCAGGAACCCGTTGAACGGGTCCTCGGCCACGATGCGGCACTCGATCGCCCAGCCGCGCGTCAGCAGCTCCGCCTCGTCATAGGGAAGCTCCTGGCCCGCTGCGACGAGAATCTGGTCCTTCACGAGGTCCGTGCCAGTCGTCAGCTCCGTCACCGGATGCTCCACCTGGAGGCGGGTATTCATCTCCAGGAAGTACCACTGGTTGTCCTCGGTCAGGAGGAACTCGACCGTCCCAAGCGTGTAGTACTCGGCGGCCCGCGCGATCTTCACGGCGGCCCGGCTCAGGCTCCGGCGCAGCTCAGGCGTAACTGCCGGGCTCGGGCACTCCTCGATGATCTTCTGGTGGCGGCGCTGGATGGAGCACTCGCGCTCGCCAATCGGGACGATGTTGCCGAACCGGTCGCCGATCACCTGAATCTCGATGTGCCGTACGGGCGAGAGGTGCTTTTCGATGTAGATCGCCGGATTCCCAAAGGCCGCCTGCGCTTCGTACATCGCACGCTCGGCTGCCGGGATGAACTCGTCCGCCGAACGGATAATCCGGATGCCACGCCCTCCGCCGCCCGCAGCCGCTTTCACCATCACCGGGAAGCCGATCTTGGTCGCTGTCTCGACAGCCTCCGGGAGCGACGTGACCTCCGGGCTGCCAGGCGCGACCGGCAGGCCAGCCGCGATCGCCATCTCCCGCGCCGTAATCTTGTCGCCAAGCTTGCGCATCGAATCCGGCGACGGCCCGATAAACGTCAGGCCGGCGGCGGCGCACGCCTCAGCGAAGTCGGCGTTCTCAGCGAGAAACCCGTAGCCAGGGTGGATCGCATCAGCGCCCGCGGCGAGCGCGACCTCGATGATTTTCGCACCGTTGAGGTAGCTCTCCCGCGCTTCCGGCGCCCCAATGTGATGCGCCTCGTCCGCATAGCGGACGTGCTGCGACAGCTTGTCTACATCGGAATAGACCGCTACCGAGGCGATGTCGAGGTCCCGGAGCGCGCGCACGATACGCAGCGCTATCTCACCTCGATTGGCGACAAGGACTTTCTTAAACATGCTCAGGCCGTGGTAAAAGAACTGAAAGCGAAGGATACGTGCGCCCGCCGGTGCGGGCGAATCGAGCGCCGTCGCACCTTCCGCCATCCCTTTTCTGCGCCAATGCCTTCGGCTGGCCAGACGCACACCTCGCTCGCTCATGAGCTACGCTTACTTCGTCATGGACAGCCATGCCTTGCGCGTGCTCGAGTTCGAAAAGGTCCTCGCCCTGCTCGCCGCCGAAACGGCGTTCAGCCTCGGCCGGGAGCTGGCGATGGCTGCTGCCCCGGCCACCGACCTCGAAGGCGCCGTCCGCCTCCAATCGGAAACGGCCGAGGTCCGGTATCTCGACCAACAAGGCATCGATATCCCATTTGGCGGGGCCAAAGACATCCGCGACCTGATCCGCGCCGCCGCGATCGGACAGATGCTCGCGCCCGGCGACCTCGTCGATGTCGCCGGCACGCTGCGCGCTGCGTGGCGCCTGCACCACACGCTCGAAAAGCTGCGCGAGCGCGTGCCGACCCTGGCCGGCATCGCCGACGGCGCTTGCGACTTCCGCAAATTCACCGACGCCGTAGATTCATCCATCACGCCCCGCGGCGATGTCGCCGACTCCGCGAGCGACGCCTTGGGCGCCGTCCGCCGCGAACTCCGCAGCGCACAAGACCGCCTTGAGGCGCGCGCACAAGCGGCGCTGGCCGACGCGATCCGCCGCGGCATCGTCCAAGACGCGCTCCTCACCGAGCGCAACGGCCGCAAGGTCGTCCCCATCAAGTCCGACTTCCGGGGCGCCCTCCCGGGAATCGTCCACGATGTCTCCAGCAGCGGCGCCACCCTCTTTTTGGAACCCCTCGCCGTGGTCGAAGCAGGCAACCAGGTCCGCGAGCTCCAAGTCGCCGAGGATCGCGAGGTGCGGCGCGTGCTCCTGCGGCTCACGGCGATGGTTGGCGAGCGAGAGGATGAAGCGATGGCCTCGCTCTTCGCCCTCGGGCGCCTGGACGTGGTGTCGGCGAAGGGGAGGCTCGCCCGCAAGCTGAAGGCGGAACTGCCCCCGCCGGGCGACCCGTCAAGTTGGCTGCGCGCCGAAGGGGAGACCAAGGTCGTCCGCGGACGCCATCCGCTGCTCCGCGGCAAGGTCGTCCCGACCGACATCGCGGTCGGTGGCGCAACGCGGGGCGTGCTCATCACCGGCCCGAACACCGGCGGCAAGACCGTCGCCCTGAAAACGCTCGGCCTCCTGACGCTGATGGCCCAGGCGGGCCTGCCGGTCCCCTGTGCGGAAGACAGCCTCTTTGCGGTTTACCCGCGCGTCTTCGCCGACATCGGCGATGAACAGTCGATCGAGCAATCCCTCTCGACGTTCTCGAGCCACATGCGGAACATCATCGGCATCCTCGAAAAGGCCGAGCCCCGCACGCTCGTCCTCCTGGATGAGCTCGGGGCCGGCACGGACCCGACGGAGGGCGCCGCCCTTGCTCGGGCGATCCTCGAAACACTCCTGGAGCGCGGCTGCACCCTCGTCGCCACCACCCATCACGGCGAGCTCAAGGCCTTCGCCCACAACGACCCCCGCCTGACCAATGCCAACGTCGAGTTCAACCTCGAGACGCTGAGCCCGACCTATCACCTCACGATCGGCCTCCCTGGCCAGTCCAACGCCATCGCCATCGCCCAACGGCTCGGCCTGAAGAGCGACGTGATCACGAAAGCGCAGGCCCAGCTCCGGCCCGAGCACTTCGAGATGGAGCAGCTGCTTTCGGAAATCCGCGAGGAGCGCGCAACCGCCGCCGAGGCCCGCCGCGAAGCCGAACTCGCCAAGCGCGAGGGCGAAGCGCTCCGCCTGGAGCTAGCCCGCCGTCGCGAAGACATCGACCAAGAGCGCGTCGCCATCCTCGGGACCGCGCAGCGCGAGGCGGAAGACATCCTTGGCCGCTATCGCAACGAGCTGGACCAGCTCCGCCGGCGAGGCCAGCAGCGCGAGGCCCCCGGCAACGGCGCCGACGAGACGCTCCGAAGGCTTGACGCGGATCTCGGCAAGCTCGCGAGCAAGGCGCGCCCGCAACGCCGCGAAGCCGTGATCACAGAGGTCACTCGCCAGCTTCAGCCCGGAGACACCGTCCACGTCCGGGATATCCCGCAGCGCGGCGTGGCCCTTTCGGGGATCGGCGAAGACGGCCGCGTCGATGTCCAATTCGGATCGTTGCGGATGAAAGTCTCCGTCGAGCGCATCGACAACGTCGGCACCGTCGAGCTCGGCACTCGGGTCACGCTCCCGGAGATCAAGATCAGCGCGCCCCCGCTGGAGCTCGACCTGCGCGGGCAGCGCGCCGAAGAAGCCCTCAGCAAGTTCGAGACGTACCTCGACGACGCCTACCGCTCGGGCGTGCCGTTCATCCGGATCATTCACGGGAAGGGCACGGGCGCCCTCCGCGCGGCTATCCGCGATGCCCTTCGCGGGCACCCACTCGTGAAGAGCTACGAGGGGGGCAAAATCGCCGAGGGCGGCGACGGCGTCACGGTCGCGATCCTCGCGGGCTAGCCCGGCGGCTGTAGGATGGCGCGATGCCCGCCCGACGCCCCCCGTCACCCGCACAGGGTTCGTTCCTCAGCGAGCCCGAAGCCGACGCCGGCGCGGCGCCCGATGCGCCGCTCGCATCGAGGATGCGCCCGGCCGCGCTCGATGACGTGGTCGGCCAAGACGCCGCGGTCGGCCCCGGTTCGATGCTCCGGACCGCCGTCTCACGCGGGCGCCTGCCGTCGGTCATCCTCTGGGGCCCGCCGGGGTGCGGCAAGACGACGCTCGCGCGCATCTTGGCCACGCACGTCGAGGCGACCTTCGTCCCGCTCTCAGCCGTCGCCTCCGGCGTCGCCGAGCTCCGCAAGGTCGTCGCCGAAGCGCAGGCCCGCCGCCTCGCCGGCCGGAGGACGGTCGTCTTCATCGACGAGATCCACCGCTTCAATAAAGCCCAGCAGGACGTCATCCTCCCGTACGCCGAAGACGGCACGATCACCCTCATCGGGGCGACGACCGAGAACCCTTCGTTCGAAGTCGTAGCGCCGCTCCTCAGCCGCGTGCGTGTCGTCCGGCTCGTCCCGTTGGCCCCAGAGGGCATCGTCGCGCTCGCGCGCCGCGCCCTGGCCGACGAGGAACGGGGACTCGGCGGGCTCGGCCTCACGCTCACCCAAGCCGCCGAACAGGCCCTCGCCGACGGCGCGAACGGAGACGCGCGCGCAGCGCTCACCGCCCTCGAAATCGCGGCGCAGCTGGCAGAGGCTGCGGGCAAGCCCGCGATCGACGTCCCGGACGTTCGGTCCGCTCTCCAGGACCGCCGCCCCTACTACGACAAGCAATCCGACTATCACTACGACACGGTCTCGGCCTTCATCAAGTCCCTTCGCGGGAGCGACGCGGACGCCGCGCTCTACTGGCTCGCCCGCATGGTCGACGCGGGCGAAGAGCCGCTCTTCATCGTCCGGCGGATGGTCATCCTCGCGTCGGAGGACGTCGGGCTTGCGGACCCGCAGGCGCTCAGCGTCGCCGTCGCCTGCCAACAGGCGGTCCACTTTGTCGGCATGCCGGAGGGGTTCTACGCGATGGCCGAGTGCGCCCTGTACCTGGCCTTGGCGCCGAAAAGCAACTCCGTCGGCGCCTCCTATGGGCGCGCGCTCGCCGCCGCCCGCGAGACCGGCCACGAAGCCGTGCCGCTGGCCCTTCGCAACGCCGTCACGGGCCTGATGCGCCAATTCGGCTACGGCGACGGCTATCGCTCCGCGCACGACGAGCGGGGACACGTGGCCAAGGGGATGCGCTACTTGCCCGAATCGCTGGGCGAGCCGGAGTATTACCAACCGGGCAGTCTCGGCCACGAAGCGAGCGCGGCCGCCGCTTGGCGGGAGCGCCGCGCACTCCCCGACCTCCCACCAGACTGACCCGTCGAGGCATCGCGATGAAGATTCACTTCCTTTATTCCAAGTCCACCGGCATCCAGAAGGACGCTGACGAAAACCTCAAGCAGGCGATCGAGGCGACCGGCGTGCCATCCGAAATCGAGTACCTCGAAGTGCTCGATAGCGAAGACGCCAAGGCCAAGCGCTTCCTCGGTTCGCCATCGATCCGCGTCAACGGGATCGATGTCGAGTACGGCGACCGTGAACCGGACGAGTACCAGGCCGGCACCCGCTACTACAACACCCCGGCGGGCTGGAAACCGTTCCCGCACGCCCGGCTCATCGCCAACACCATCCTCGAACAGCAGGCGCGCATCGAAGCGAAAAAGGGGAGTTAGTGACAGACGCCCGTGAAGAGCTCCTCGCCGCCAACGACGCGTTCTACGCGGCGTTCAACGCCCACGACTTCGAGGCCATGGAGCAGGTCTGGGCCGAATCGGTTACCTGCATCTGCGTGCACCCTGGATGGATGACGCTGGCGACGCGCGAAGCCGTCTTGGCGAGCTGGGCCGCCATCCTCGGGAACGCGGCCCAGCCGCGCGTCGTCCCTGGCAGTCCGCTCGTCACGATCAACGGCGACACCGGCGTCGTCCACTGCCGCGAATTCGTCGCCGGCTCCGCGATCGTGGCGACGAACATCTTCGTCCGTGAGGGCGACCGTTGGCGGCTCGCCGTGCACCACGGCAGCGGCGTCGCGCGGATGCCCGGTTAGCGCTCCGGCGCCGCGAGCCGTGCCGCCACTTCTTCCAACGAGAGCGGTACATCGAACACCTTCGTCCGGGACGCCGCCCCGGTGACGAGCGCTAGGTCCCGTGGCGGAAGTCCCAGCGCCCGCGCGAGCGCTGCCGCCACCGCGGCGTTGGCCGCGCCCTCAACGGGTGGCGCGGTCACCCGGACGCGGACAGCCCCATCAGCCCAGACCACCGACTCCCGGCTCGCTCGAGGCGTGACGTGCACCGTCAACCGCGCCATGTACCCCTTCGCAATCCGCGCCGCCCTTTGTAGAACATTTGTTTCTGTTGGTGTATGCTCGCCTCCGCGGGCAGGGGCCATGGTAGAATGCCACCCCAGACGGCGCCCACCGGGGATCATTGGAATGGCCGAGACCGACCGAAAACGCGCGCTGGAGACGGCGCTAGGACAGATCGAGAAGCAGTTCGGCCGCGGCGCTGTGATGCGCCTCGGAGAGCAGACCAAGCTCGAAGTGAAGTCGATCTCGACAGGCTCGCTTGCGATCGACATTGCGCTGGGCATCGGTGGCATCCCCAGAGGGCGCATCACCGAGATCTATGGCCCGGAGTCGGCCGGCAAGTCCACCCTCGCCCAACACATCCTGGCTGAGGCGCAGCGCGCCGGCGGCACTGCCGCCTACATCGACATCGAACACGCACTGGACCCGACCTACGCCCGCGACCTCGGCGTCAAGATCGAAGACCTCCTGGTGAGCCAGCCCGACACCGGTGAACAAGCACTTGAGATCTGCGAGGCGCTCGTCCGGTCGAACGCCGTTGACGCGATCGTCGTGGACTCCGTCGCAGCGCTCGTGCCGCGCGCCGAAATCGAAGGCGAAATGGGCGACTCCCACATGGGCCTCCAAGCCCGCCTGATGTCCCAAGCGATGCGCAAGCTGACGCCGACCATCGCGCAGACCAACACCGCCGTCGTCTTTATCAACCAGCTTCGCGAAAAGGTCGGCGTCGTCTTCGGCAACCCGGAGGTCACGCCGGGCGGCCGCGCCCTCAAGTTCTACTCCAGCGTCCGGATCGAGCTCCGCCGCGTGGAATCCGTGAAGCGCGGCACCGATATCATCGGAAACCGCGTGAAAGCCAAGATCGTCAAGAACAAGGTGGCGCCGCCGTTCAAGCAGGCGGAGTTCGACATCCTCTTCGACCCCCCTCGCGGCATCAGCCGGTCGGGCGACATTATCGACTTGGGCGTCGAACTGGGGATTGTCACCAAAGCCGGCGCGTTCTATAGCTATGGCGACCTCCGGATCGGGCAAGGCCGCGAGAACGCTAAGACGTTCCTCGGCGACAACCCAGACCTGGCGGACAACATCGAGCACGACATCCGCCGCGAGGCTGGGCTCGCCCCCTCCTCGCGACCGAAGGAGGCTGTGGCGGCAGCCGCAGGCTGACGCCCCGTATGGACGACCCCCACAGTCCCGCCGCGATCGTGACCATCCGTGGAAGTGCACGACGGATGCGGATTCTCGCGCTCAGCGACGGGCGCGAAGTCATCTTCAGCGATGAGGCGTGTGAGCGCGTCGGCATCGCCGCCGGCGACGCCGCGACGGACCAGCTCCTCGCCGCACTCGACGCCGCCGAGCATCGCGTCAATGCCCACGAGGCCGCGCTCCGGCTCCTCGGCCATCGCGCCCGAAGCGAACGCGAACTCCGCACACGGTTAGGGATGCGCGGCATACCGCCGGAGGCCGTCGACGACGAGGTCGTCAGGCTCAGGGCCGCCGGCCTCCTGGATGACCACCGCTTCGCCGAAGCCTGGGTCCAAGACCGGCAACGCTTCGCGCCTCGCGGCCGGCGCATGCTTCGTTACGAACTGCTCGGGCGTGGCGTCGCCCCAGAGTCCGTCGACTCCGTCACCCACGAAATCGACGACGTCGCGACCGCGCGTGACCTCGCGCTCGCCAAAGCCCGGCGCACGACGAAAGAGCCCTATGAGGACTTCCTCGTCCGCGTCGGTGGCTTCCTCCGGCGACGGGGATTCGACTACGCCGTCGCCTCCCAAGCGGCTCGAGAAGCCTGGGTGGAGGCTGGCCACGGTGCAGAGCCAGAGATCGGCTCCGCCCTGGACGACGCCTAGGTTTCGCCGGTCATTTCGCCTCATGCGAACAGTTCTTTGACCTGCGACCAGGGCAGACCTACGATCCCCAGGTCGACATCCCGTCGCGGGGGGCGCCCGCGGCGTGATTGCTGTATCGCGATTCTCTGGAGTACCTGAATGCCGGCGGTTCTACTGATCGTCGGCCTCGTGCTCGGTGCTGCGGTTGGCGGCGCTGTGTTTTATTTCACACGGCGCCGCTCGGACGTTACGGTGATGCACCAAGCTGAGGAGCAAGCCACGCGGCTCCTCGCCGAGGCCGAGTCTACAAAAACACAGTCGCTGGAAGCTCGCGAAGAGACCCAGCGCCTCCGAGCTGTGCTCGAAGCCGAAGTCAAAGAACGGCGCAGCGAAGCCCAACGCGTCGAACAACGCCTCACCCAAAAGGAAGAAAACCTCGACCGCAAGATCGAGACCTTCGACCGCCGCGAAGCCGGCCTGCGCGAACGCGAAGCCCGGATCGAGACCATTCGCACGGAGGCCGAAGCGGCCCGATCGCGCCAGCAAGCCGAGCTCGAACGCGTCGCCAACCTGACGGCGGCCGAAGCCCGCGCACAGCTCCTCGAATCCATCGAGGACGAGATCAAAGAAGAAGCGAGTCGCCGCGTCCGTGAGATGGAGAAGGAAGTCGAGGCCACTGCCGGCGCCCGCGCCCGCAAGATCCTCGCCACGGCGATCCAACGCTACAGCTCGGAAGTCACCGCCGAGACGACGGTCTCCGTCGTCCCGATCCCAAGCGACGACGTCAAGGGCCGGATTATCGGACGCGAAGGCCGCAACATCCGGGCCATCGAGCAGGCCACCGGCGTCGACCTGATCATCGACGACACGCCCGAAGCCGTCACGGTGAGCTGCTTCGACCCGGTGCGGCGCGAAGTCGCCCGCCTGGCCCTCAGCTCGCTCGTCCAGGATGGGCGCATCCACCCCACGAGGATCGAAGACGCCGTCAACAAGGCTCGGCGCGAAGTCGACACCACGATGCACGACGCGGCCGAGGCCGCCGCGGCCGGGGCCGGCGTCCTCAACCTCCACACCGAGGTGCTACGCGTCTTCGGCCGACTCCGCTACCGGACGAGCTACGGCCAAAACGTCATGCGCCACTCCGTCGAAACCGCGCACATCGCGGCGATGATCGCTCGCGAAATCGGCGCCGATGTCGAGGTCGCACGCGCCGGCGGCTTCCTCCACGACCTCGGCAAGGCCGTCGACCACGAAGTCGAAGGGACGCACGCGATCATCGGCGCCGACATCGCTCGCCGCTTCCGCGTCAAAGATTCCGTGGCCCACTGCATCGAAGCGCACCACGAAGAGGTCGAACCCCGCACCGTCGAGGCGATCATCGTGATGATGGCCGACGCGATCAGCGGCGGGCGGCCGGGAGCAAGGCGCGAATCCCTCGAAAACTACATCAAGCGGCTGGAGACGCTCGAAGGCATCGCCAAGGACTTCAAAGGCGTCGAACAGGCGTATGCTATCCAGGCGGGCCGGGAGCTGCGGATTATCGTCAAGCCTGAGCAGATCACCGACCTCGACGCGATGCGTATCGCCCGCGATGTCAGCCAGAAGATCGAAGAATCCATGGAGTATCCGGGCCAAATCAAGGTCACTGTGGTCCGCGAAACGCGTGCCACCGAGTTCGCCCGGTAGGTGGCGGTTATGCGCATGCTCTTCCTCGGCGACATCGTCGGCAATTGCGGCCGCGACGCCGTAACCCGCGAGGTGCCGCGCCTCCGGCGTGAGCTCGCGCTCGACTACGTCGTCGCCAACGGCGAGAACATCTCGGGCGGCCGCGGCATCACGCCGCAGGCCGCCGAGGACCTCTTCAACGCCGGCGTCGACATCATCAGCGGCGGCAACCACACCTTTCAGCACCGTGAGGTCTATTCGTATCTCGACGAGACTCCGGCCATCCTCCGGCCGATCAACTATCCGCCGGGCGCGCCCGGCCACGGGGTCGCGACCGTGGGCGACCTCACCGTGATCAATGTCATCGGGCGGACGTTCATGGGCGCGGACTACGACGACCCCTTCCGTGCGGTCGACCGCGCGCTTGCCGGGCTCGCCAGCGAGGGCCTGATCTTCGTCGACTTCCACGGGGAAGCCACGAGCGAGAAGCAGGCCATGGGCTGGCACCTCGACGGGCGCGTCCTCGCCGTGGTGGGCACCCACACGCACGTGCCCACGGCCGATTGCCGGCTGTTGCCGAAGGGGACCGCCTACTGCACCGACGCCGGGATGTGCGGCGCGCGCGACTCGATCATCGGTGACGACGTGGAGGCGGTGCTCAGCCGCTTCCGCTCCCAGATGCCCACACGGCTCCCGGCTGCGAAGGGCCCGGCCGCAGTCCTCAACGGCGTGCTCATCGAAGTCGACTCCGGGACACGCAAGGCGACCTCTATCGTGCGCTGCGACCGGATGGTGGGCTGATGGCCACCGGGGACTTCCACCTCCACAGCACGGCCTCCGACGGCGTGCAATCGCCAACCTGGGTGATGGAAACTGCCGCCGCCAACGGCGTCCGCGTCCTCTCCCTCACCGACCACGACACGACCGAGGGCCAGGCCGAAGCGCAGGCAGCTGCCGGCCGTCTCGGCCTCCGACTCATCCCTGGGATCGAGCTCAGCACCGACGTCGGCAAGTCCGATGTCCATCTCCTCGTCTTCGGGTTCGACCTGGGCAACGCGCGCTTCCAGGAGTACCTGACCTGGCTGCGCGATGCGCGGCTCGGGCGGGCCGCCCGCATCGTCGAGATCCTCGCCGAACAAGGCGCGCCCGTGGCGCTCCAGCGGGTGCTCGAAATCGCCGGGGACGCCACCGTCGGGCGGCCGCACATCGCCCGCGCGCTCCTGGAGGCCGGGCACATCACGAACATCCAGGAAGCCTTTGACCGCTGGTTGGCCGACGGTCAGCCTGCGGACGTCCCACGGCCGAAGATGTCGCCCAAGCAAGCGATCGACGAAGCCCACGCCGCGGGAGGCGCCGTCTTCATCGCCCACCCGGTATTCATTGGCGCGCACCACCCCGAGGTGGTTGCCGAACTCGCCGGATACGGGCTCGACGGCATCGAGACTTTCTACAAGCACTACACCCCGGAACAAGTGGCGAGCCACGTCGCGATGGCCAGCGAGCACGGGCTAGCGCGTTCCGGCGGGAGCGACTTCCATGGGCTCGGCAAGCCGGATGACCGCGCGATTGGCGACATCCCACTTGCCTCCGAGGACGTCGACGCCTTCGTCGCCTTTCTCGATGGGCGCGGGGTCGACACCGGGAGGAGGAGCAAGTGATCATCGGGACCGAAGAAATCCAAAAACTGATCCCGCATCGGTACCCGTTTCTCCTGGTCGACAGGGTCGACGAGGTGGAGCCTGGCAAACACGCGGTCGGGATCAAGAACGTCACAGCCAACGAGTGGTTCTTTCAGGGCCACTTCCCTGGGCGCCCGATCATGCCGGGCGTGCTGATCGTCGAGGCGCTCGCCCAGCTCACGGCCGTCTGCATGGCCCTGTCGGTGGGCGATGCCGGGACGAAGCTTCCGCTCTTCGCCGGGATCGAAGGCTTTCGCTTCCGCCGGCCCGTCGTGCCGGGGGATCAACTCCGGCTCGAGTTCACACTCGACCGCTGGCGTAGCCCGATCGGGAAGGGGGCCGTCAGGGCCACCGTGGGCGGAGTGCTCGCGGCCGAAGGCGTCATCTCGTTCGCCCTCGTCGACCCGCAGCCGGCTGCATAGCCGTCGTCGCCTTTCGGCGCTCTTTGCCAGCCAGCTTGTAGAATGGGGGCCGATGCCCACCGTGGTCGCCTGCCCCCGGCACCCCGAGACCGAGACTGCGCTCCGCTGCAACCGGTGCGAGACGCCCATCTGTCCGCGGTGCCTCGTGCATTCGCCGGTCGGCGCCAAGTGCCGCGACTGCGCGAAGTCCGTCCCCTCGCCCGTTTACGTCCTGAAGACGTCGCAGCTCGCGCGGGCGATCGGCGCGGCGCTCGTGGGCGCGGTGATCATGGGGAACATCTGGGGCGCGGTCCTGCTCCCCTTCAGCTTCGGCTTTTTCTCGATCTTCCTCGGTGTCGGGCTCGGCTGGGCCTTTACCCGGCTGCTTGATTACGCCACCGGCCACAAACGCGGGCCTGTCGTCATCGGCATCGCGATTGCCGGCATCGCCCTCGCCTGGGGCATCCAGTTGCTCTACGTACCGGTCCGGGTCGGTCTCTACGGGTTGGTCGCAGTCGGCGTAGGCATCTATTGGGCCTACCAGAACCTGCGCTGAGCGCGGGCGGCCTCGGGAGCTTCGCTACACCACGAACGACATGGCGACGATGAATGCGAGTGAGACCGCGCCAATCACCGCGACGGCCGCGAGATCGCGCTTCACGTAGCTGAAGTCATTGCTCACGTGGTGCTCACGGCCGCGCAGGGGCCGCCCAACCGCCACCGCCTCCGCTGCGGGCGCCCGAGTGACGCTGAGAGCGCCCTCCGCGGAGGGCACGGGCCTTGGAAGCGGCGAGCCGGTCGCCCGGCGACGAGTACGAGGGGAGCGAGTTGCCATGACGCCCAATGGTAGGCGGGCTAGCTGCTAAACGACAGCCCGTGCCCTCAGGACCGGACGGTGACCCGGGCCTCGGCGCCCCGCTGGGCCAGGCGGCGCGAAGCGAGGTGGCACAACAACGCGCAGACCATGCCAACAACAAGGTCCGCCACGTAGTGCTCGGCCAGATAGACCAGCGAGAAGCCCATCAAGGCCGTATACGCGAGGAGCGGCCACGCCCAACGGCGGGCGTGATCGCGGCTCCAGAGGTACATCGCGAAGGTCACTCCCATGTGGATCGAAGGCATCGCGGCGACCGAATTCGGCTCACCGAGCGAGGCATAGAAATCCTGGTAGGTCCCCGGGCTTACCCGGTTCCCCACGAAGTCCATGACGCGGAACGCTTCCAACTGCCCGAGATTCGCGGCGAGCCAGGGGGGCGTCGTGGGCAGCAGGAAGAAGAGGAGCAGCCCGGCGTACATCGTCCCCACGACCACGGTGGCGTAGCGCGGGAAGAGCTCGCGCCGCCAGAGGAAGATCATGACGGCGGCCGCGTGGGGCGCGATGAAGAACGACCAGTGCACCTGGACCGTGAAGAGGTCCAGTGCCGAAACATCGCCCGGCCGGAAAAACCGTGATTGGAGCCAGACCACCGGGTTGGTGCCAAAAAAGAATTGATCGAGGTTGATGACGTAGTCGGTCCGTGTCGGGATCGCCGTCTCGTCCGCGTAGGAGCGGAGCAGTGTGTAGGCGAAGATCCCTGCCACGTAGCCGAACCACCAGCGCCGCATCCGCGCCCGCCTGGCTTCTGGCAGCCAGATGCCAGCCGCGACGGCGAGCAGCGCCAGCCCGATGACCGGATGGTCCTGCCAGTACTTCGTGACGACGATCACGGTCATCGCGCCGAGCGCGAGTACCTGGGCCGCCAACAGGAACTGCTCGCCGGTCACCCGGCTCAGGCGCCAGCGCGCGGGCCCGAGCGCCTTGGACTCGGAAGATTCAGGACGCGAAACCATGACGAGAACGGTAACGCGCTGGACGAAGTCGTGGAAGCCGTCCACCATATCCCTAGCCGCATTAACGGCCGGATGCAGACCATGCGTCGATTCGTGCTCGGGATGTTGTTCACCGTAGCCAGCGTACTGCTCCTCGTACGCCTCATGAACTGGCAAATCGCCTGGGACACGCTCCAGGCCGCCGACCCCGGGTATATCGCGCTCGCCACCACAACCTTGCTCCTCTCACTCACCGCCAAAGCGATCCGATGGCGGCTGTTATTGCCGCGCGAATCATCCGTCACCACACCTCGTCTCTTTCGGATCATGCACATCAGCTTTATGTTGAATAACATCCTTCCAGCGCGCCTTGGCGATGTCGCGCGTGTCGCGATGACCGCCCGTCAACCAGGAATGCGGTTCGGCCACGTCGTCTCGTCGTTGCTCACCGAGCGAGTAACGGACCTCGTCGTCCTCGTGTGCTGCTTCGCCATGGTGAGCCCGTTCCTCCCGATCCCCCCGGCCTACAAGGATTGGCTCCACCTCGCCTGGATGGCCATTGCGTCCGCCGTCGCGCTGCTGGTCCTCGGCTATGCCCTTAAGGGGCGCCTACGCCCCGCCCTGCGTCATCTGCCGGCGCTCGGGCGCCTTCCCGGCCTTGGTAAAATCGGCGCCGAAGCCGACTCGTTCCGCGAAGGCTGGCGACAGCTCTTCAACCGCCGGAGCCTGCTCCCGATTTGGGGCTGGAGCGCCTTCGCCTGGGCTGGCGCCTTCGCGATCAACTTCTTGTTGATGCGCGCCCTCAAGATCGACGCCCCGATCACCGTCGCAGTGCTGCTCACCTGCACCACGAACCTGGCGATGCTCGTCCCGTCCTCACCTGGCTACTTAGGCGTCTTCCATGCGGCGGCAACGCTCTCGCTGCTGCCGTTCGATGTCGCGTCCGGCGCGGCGCTCAGCTTCGCGATTTTGGCCCACCTCGTGAATGTGCTGCCGGTGAGCATCATCGGCGCCGCCTTCCTGCTCGCAAATCGCGACCAGCTCGACCTCAAGCTCCCGCGGCGGGGCGGCGCGGGCGGCTAGCTACGCCTAGGAGTGGAAGTCCGATGTCCGGTGCTCTGGACCCGGGTCAGCGGCGTCCAGCGCCCAAACGAGCCGGTCGTCGGTGTTGAACTTGTAGAACGAAACACCCCGCGGCCCGCGTTGGCCCGCGACCTCCACGTGCCAGAGCACGCCCACGTCCCGATCCCCGGTGATGTCATCAATCACGAAGACCACGCCAGGCGCACGCTTCGCCACGTTTTCGAACAGCCGCCGCACCGACTCCTTGCCGCTGTGGGGCGCGACAAAGCCAAAGTCGTCGTAGTGGCAGTCATCGGCGATGTGAGACATCGCGCGGTCGAAGTCGCGTTTGTTCCATGCGTCAAAGAACGCACGCGCCGCTTCTTGGCTCATACCCGATTCCTCCGGCCCATTTTAGCTGCGGAACGCCGTGTTCCTCAGGCGCGGGTCGAGTTCGTCGCGGAGCGCGTCGCCCAGCAGGTTAAACGCGAGCACGGTGAGGCTCAGCGCGATGCCTGGGAAGATGGCCAACCAGGGCGCGAGCGTGAAGTACGAGCGCGTCTGGCCGCCGAGATCCTTGCCCCACGAAGCTTGGTCGAGCGGGAGGCCCACGCCAAGGAAGCTGAGAGCCGCCTCGGTCAGGATCGCCGCGGGAAGCGTCGTCGACGCAAGCACGATGATCAGGGGCGCGATATTTGGCAGCATGTGGCGCATCATGACTCGCCCCTCGCTCGCGCCGATCACGCGGGCTGCCTCGACATATTGTCTACTTCTTTCTGATATAACTCCGCCGCGTAAGATGCGGCCGATCGCAGGCGTGAACACGATCGATATCGCGAGGATCACCGTCCCGAGGCCAGGCCCGAGCGCGACGCCAACCACTAACCCGAACAGCACCGCTGGGAACGAGTTCAGCACCTCGAAGATCCGCGAAATCACGAGGTCGATCCAACCGCCGAGATAGCCCGCAGAGAGGCCGAGGAGCGTGCCGCCGACGAGCGCCGCGGCGACCGTCATCAGGCCCACCATGAGCGAAGGCCGGGCCCCATAGACCACGCGGGACCAGATGTCCTGGCCGTTCCGGTTCGTCCCGAACCAGTGGTCGGCGCTGGGCGACACGATCACGTCGTCGCCGAATTCGTTCGGGTCCGACGTCCTCAACCATGGGGCGAAGATCGCGAGCACCGCAAGCACGACGATGATGGCGATGCCTAGCGTGCCGAGCGGTTGCCGGCGCACAAACCGGCGCACGTTGCGCCAGCGGCGGGAAACCGCGCTGGGTCCAACTTGGAGCCCGGCGGCCGGGAGAGCGGGTGATTCGGCGGTCATGCGTGGCTCCTAGTAGCGGATGCGCGGGTCGACCCACGCATAGGCAACGTCGACGACAAGGGTGATGGTCATGAAGCAGGCGGCGATCACCACGCTCACGGCCTGGACCGTCATGAAGTCGCGGTCGAATACGGCCCGGCCTGCCATCTGCCCCATCCCGGGGATGGAGAAGATGTCCTCGATGATGATCGAACCGCCGAGGATGAGGCCGGCCTGCAGGCCAATCACGGTCAACAGCGGGATGAGCGAGTTCCGGAAGACGTGGTTGAACACGACGCTCGTCTCACGCAGGCCCTTCGCCCGCGCGGTCCGGACGTGGTCGCTCGTCAGCGCCTCAAGCATCGACGACCGCGTGATCCGGGCGACGTAGGCGCTCGCCGTGATTGCGAGCATCAGGGCCGGCAAAAAAAGCAACACGAAGTGCTTTACTGGATCCTCGGAGATCGTCGTGAACTTCTGTGCGGGCGTCCATTGCCACCAATACGACGGAAGCACCACGACCAGCGTCGCAGTCCAGAAATTGGGCACGGAGAGGCCCAGGATCGAGACGAACCGTAAGATGTAGTCCGTCAACCGGCCCGACTTGATGGCCGAGATGATGCCGATTGGCACGCCAATCAGGATCGTGAGGAGGATGGTCAGCCCTCCCAGTTGCAGCGTGACGAACGCCCGCTCCCGAAGCTCCGGGCTGATCTCCTGGGTGCTCGACGCGGAGAGGCCAAAGTCTCCCCGGATGGCGTCCTTGAACCAGAGCCAATACTGCTCTGCATAGGGCTTGTCGAGGTTCAGCGACTCGCGGACCTTTTGGACGCACGTATCGCAGTTCTGGCCGGCCGCGCCGAGACGAGTGACCGCCACGTCGCCCGGCAAAATCCGCACGAACATGAACGTGATGACGGAAACGATGAACACGATGAACGGCACCAACAGGAGCCGCCGCAGGACATACGTCCGCATAGTTTGTCCCACCCCCCAACGCACCCGGCGTCGCCGCCGTGCGCATCGGTGAGACATTAGTGACTCCGGCGATCATCTGCAACGTCCGACTTGGCTGGATGTTCAACCCACAGCGGCACAAGGCCCCATAATGCAGGGATCGCCGGTGGCGATCGGCACTTGCGCGGCCTCAATCGTTTCACGACGATACCGCGCCCGTGCCGGGCCGCCGGACAGCTCGCCTAAGGACAGAAGAACACATGACCCAAGACAACTACTGGGCCCGCAAGTACCGCTCCGGGGTTTCCCGGCGCCGTTTCCTCGCTGGGTCCGCGACGGCTGCCATCGGCTCCGCCGCCTTCCTCGCCGGCTGCGGCGACGACGATGATGACGAGCCATCAAGCACGCCTGCCGCCACCGGCACTGCTGCCGCCTCCGGCACCGCGGCGGCCAGCGGCACCGCGGCGGCCAGCGGCACAGCAGCCGCGACCCAAGTCGCTGGCAAGCGCGGCGGCACGATCCGTTTCGTGAAAGCCGCGCCCGATGTCGGCCTCGACCCCGCCGTCACCAACACCTATGCGCTGCACACCTCTAAGACCTACAGCCACACGCACACCTATCGCGCCTCCACCCAGGAGGTGCTCTTCGATGCGACCGTGTCGCTGGAACAGACCGACCCAACCACGCTCATCTTCAAGATCCGGCCCGGAGTCAACTTCCAGGCCGAAGTCGCGAACGGCCGCGAAGTCACCAGCGAGGACCTCGCCTATAGCTGGAGCCGCTACCCCGACGCCCTCAAGAACCTCGGCTCCCAGTTCAACAAGATCAACTGGGGCTGGATGGACATCTCCGCTGGCGCTAAGTTCGAGACACCCGACAAGTCCACCATCAAAATCACCCAGGCGTTCCCCTTCGCCGACAACATCGCCGCGATGGGTAACTACCAGTTCGCGATCGTCGCCAAGGAAGTCGTCGAAGGCTCCAACGACAAGACCCTTCGCCAGGTCCTCAACGCTGGCTCCGGCCCCTACAAGATGGTCAAGCGTGAAACGACCGGCACGCGCTTCGAGCGAAACCCCACCTACCACAAGAAGACCAACCCGTCGCCCACCTACCTCGCCGACGGCCCCTTCATCGACGCCATTGAGGAGCGGATCATCTCCGACTCCGGCGCCGCCAAGGCTGCCTTCCTCGCTGGCGAGATCGACATCCTCAGCACCTCGCTCGTCCCCGTCGACAAGGTCGTCGCGGAAGAGCTCCGGCGCGCTCCAGGCGTCAAGATCGCCGAGGCAGATTCCGTCGACCACCTCATCCTTGCCTTCGACAACGTCAAGTGGACGGACCCCCGCCTCCGCGAGGCCATCTCGCTCTCGATCGACCGCGAGCGCCTCATCAGGACGATCTACCTCGGCGATGGCCTGCTCGGCGCGCCGGTGTCCAACGGCTTCGGCGACCTCACTTGGTCCCAGGAGAAGCTCAAGACCTACCAGAAGCTCGACCCCAAGCGGGCCAAGGAGCTCTGGGAAGCCGGCGGCGGCAACCAGAAATTCAACGGCAAGATCAAGTTCACCACGAACTCGGCCTCGCCCCTCCAAGTCCAGATGTCGCAGTTCCTCGCTGAGGAACTGAAGAAGAACCTCGGCGTCGAGGCCCCCGTCGAAGTGGTCGACGTCAACACCTACGTCGCCCGCGCAACCGCCTCCACCAAGGAGTGGGACCTCTTCGTCGCTTCGAACCTTTCGCTCGCGACCGTCCCGAGCTACAACGCCCTCACCCATTACGTGCCCAGCGGTTTCGGCGGCGTCTTCCCGAACCTCAAGCTCGACTCCCCGAACCCGGAGACCGCGGCGCTCGCCAAGCAGGTCCAAGACCTCTACGACGCCCAGGCCCGCGAAACGAACAAGGCCGCGCGCAAGCAGAAGATGGACACGCTTCAGGAGTTCCTCCTCACGAAGTTCGCGACCGTCCTCCCACTGCCGGTCCAAAAGACCAAGTACGCGGCCTACCGCGACAAGCTCCAGAACTTCCCCGTCAAGGAAATCGTCTGGGGCGCGGCCTCGGCCAACGAGATCCGTGTCCAAGACATGTGGTTTAGCTAGGCAGGTCGCTTGCCGGCTGGACGCTTCCCGAAGGGCCGCCCGATCCCGGGCGGCCCTTTGCTTGCCCGCACGCATCCAGGCCTACTGGTGGGTTACCGCCACCCCTGGCATCATTTCTTCACGCCAGTCCCAGGTATGCGAATTTCGCCCGGGGCTGGGGCGCAGGGAGGATCAGGTTATGTCACAGGATAACTATTGGAGCCGGAAGGTGCGGTACGGGGTCTCCCGCCGCCGCTTCCTCGCCGGATCAGCGACCGCCGCGATCGGCTCAGCCGCGTTCCTCGCCGGTTGCGGCGACGATGACGACGACGACGAGCCAGCCGGCACCCCGGCTGCGACCGGCGCCGCAACCGGCACCGCTGCAGCTACTGGCACAGCGGCGGCGACCACCGCAGCCGCCGGTAAGCGCGGTGGCACACTCCGCCTGGTGAAGGCGGTCCCTGACGTCGGCCTCGACCCGGCCGTCACCAACACCTACGCGCTCCACACCTCGAAGACCTACAGCCACACGCACACCTACCGCGCCTCCAGCCAGGAAGTCCTGATGGACATCGCGGTCTCGTACGAGCAGGTCGACCCGACGACGCTCGTCTTCAAGGTGCGCCCTGGCGTCAACTTCCAGGCGGAAGTCGCCAACGGCCGCGAAGTGACCAGCGAAGACTTCGCCTATAGCTGGAGCCGCTACCCAGACGCCCTCAAGAACCTCGGCTCCCAGTTCAACAAGATCAACTGGGGCTGGATGGACGTCTCGGCCGGCGCTAAGTTCGAGACGCCTGACAAGTCGACCATCAAGGTCACCCAGGCCTTCCCCTTCGCCGACAACATCGCCGCGATGGGCAACTACCAGTTCGCGATCGTTGCGAAGGAAGCCGTCGAAGGTTCTTCGGACAAGACCCTTCGCCAGGTCCTCAACGCCGGCTCTGGCCCATACAAGATGGTCAAGCGCGAGTCCACGGGCACCCGCTTCGAGCGGAACGCCACCTACCACAAGAAGACGAACCCCGCCTCGTCATATCTCGCTGACGGCCCCTACCTCGACGCCATCGAAGAGCGGATCATCTCCGACTCCGGCGCCGCCAAGGCTGCCTTCCTCGCTGGCGAGATCGAAATCCTCAGCACGTCGCTCGTCCCCGTTGACCGGATCGTGGCCGAAGAGCTGCGCAAGTCGCCGGGCGTGAAAGTGGCCGAGGCCGACACCGTCGACCACCTGATCGTCGCCTTCGACAACGTGAAGTGGACCGACCCGCGCCTCCGCGAGGCCGTCTCGCTCGCAATCGACCGCGAGCGCTTCATCAAGACCCTCTATCTCGGTGACGGCGTCTACACTGGCCCCGTGTCCAATGGCTTCGGCGAGCTCACCTACTCGCAGCAAAAGCTCAAGGACATGCAGAAGTTCGACCCGAAGAAGGCGAAGGAACTTTGGGAAGCCGGCGGCGGCCCCGCCAAGTTCAACGGCAAGATCAAGTTCACCACGAACTCGGGCATCCCGCTGTTCGTCCAGGCGTCGCAGTTCCTCGCTGAGGAACTGAAGAAGAACCTCGGCGTCGATGCACCCGTCGAAGTTGTCGACGGCAACACCTACGTCGCCCGCGCGACGGCCCCGGAGAAGGAGTGGGACCTCTTCGTCGCCTACAACCTCTCCCTCAACACGATCCCGAGCTACAACGCTCTCACGCACTACGTCCCGAGCGGCTTCGGCGGCGTCTTCCCGAACCTCAAGCTCGATTCGAAGAACCCCGAGACCGCCGCGCTCGCCAAGCAGGTCCAGGACCTCTACGACGCCCAGGCCCGCGAAGCCAACAAGGCCGCGCGCAAGCAGAAGATGGACACCCTCCAGGACTTCCTCCTCACGAAGTTCGCGACCGTCCTCCCGCTGCCCGTCCAGAAGACCAAGTACGCGGCCTACCGCGACAAGCTCCAGAACTTCCCGGTCAAGGAGTTCGTTTGGGGCGCTGCCTCGGCGAACGAAATCCGCGTCCAGGACATGTGGCTCAGCTAATAAGCTGGCGCCATCCAACCTCAAGAAAAGGGCCGGGTTAACCCCCGGCCCTTTCTGTTTGGTGGCCCGAGAGCGGCCCGCCCCATACAGTCCTCGCACCACCATCCCTGCCCACGGAGCTAAGCGATGCGCGTCGGCGTCACCCTCTTTAGCCAGAACTACAACGACTGGGACCGCTACCAGTCCGGCGAATGGGGCGAGCCCATGGGGACGCCCGACTGGAAGTGCTACGAAGAAGAGATCGCCATCGGCTCACAAGTCGAACCTCTCGGCTTCGACTCGCTCTGGACCGTCGAGCACCACTTCACGCCCTACACCATGGTCCCCGACCCCACCCAGATGCTCTCCTACTTCGCCGGCAAGACTTCGCGGATCGACTTCGGCACGATGGTCATCGTCCTCCCCTGGCACGACCCCGTGCAGACCGCTGAGAAGATCGCGATGCTCGACAACATGCTCATGGGCCGAAAGCTCACGCTCGGATTTGGGCGAGGGGCGGGCCGGGTCGAATTCGAAAGCCTCCGCGTCCCGATGGGTGAATCCCGCGAGCGCTTCCTCGAGGCGCTCGCCGTCGTCCGCTCCGCGCTCACCGACGAGCGTTTCTCCTTCGAAGGCAAGCATTACCAGATCCCGCCGACGAGCCTCCGCCCTCAACCGCGCTCAGAGACCCTCACGGACCGGATGTACTGCGCCTGGGGCACCCCCTCGTCGATGCCAATGGCCGCCGGCAGCGGCCTTGGCGCGCTCTTCATCCCCCAGAAGTCCTGGGAGGAGTATGCCGAGGACATGCGGGGCTTCAACAAGGTGCGCGCCGATAACGGCTGGACCGCGATGAAGCCGATCGTCGCCGTCTGGGTCTACTGCCATCAGGACCCCGAAGTCGCCTGGGAAGACGCGCGCCTCTACATGGGCAACTACAGCGACAGCGCCCGCCGCCACTACGAATTCGACGACCCAGAGCACTTCAAGCAGACGAAGGGCTACGAACACTACGCCCAGATGTCCGAAGCCTCGCTCCGCGTCGACCCCGACCTCGCCCGCGACGGCTTCACGAACTCACAGGTCTGGGGCACGCCCCAGATGTGCATCGACAAGCTCCGCCGCATCCGGGACATCGTCGATGCCGAAGAGTTCGTCCTCGTCTTCAAGTACGGCGCCATCCCGCAGGAGAAGGCCCTCGCGAGCATGCAACTCTTCGCGGACGCCTGTCTCGAGAGCGTGAAGAGCTTCGACACCGTCCACGCCTAGCCGCGGCAACAGTCGCCCATAGCTCCTGGCGGCGTGAGAATACAAAGCTCACACATAACCGCGACCCGTCCACCAAGGCCCGACGACCGTCGTGCCGGCGGGCGCCAGGAGAGACCCCTATGAGCACGCCGCTGCAAGTCGTCGCCGCGAATCCGCCTTCAACCACGCCCCACGCCACGGACGATGTCCGGATCCGCGAAATCAAGGAGCTCTCCCCGCCGGCCCACCTCATGCGCGAGTTTCCTTGCACCGGGCTTGCTGCGGAGACGACCTTTCATTCGCGCGCCGCGATCCACGCGATCTTGCACGGCGCGGACGAGCGCCTCGTCGTCGTCGTCGGTCCCTGCTCAATCCACGACCATGACGCCGCGATGGAATACGCGCGGCGCCTTGTCGCGCTGCGCGAAGAGCTTGCCGCGGACCTCGAAGTCGTGATGCGCGTGTACTTCGAAAAGCCGCGCACGACCGTCGGCTGGAAGGGGTACATCAACGACCCCAATCTCGACGACAGCTTCGACATCAACACCGGCCTGCGGAAGGCGCGCCAACTGCTCCTCGAGATCAACGAACTTGGCTTGCCCGCCGGCACCGAGTACCTCGACATGATTTCGCCGCAGTACATCGCGGACCTCATCGCCTGGGGCGCCATCGGCGCGCGCACGACTGAGAGCCAGTCCCACCGGCAACTCGCCTCGGGCCTCTCCTGTCCGGTGGGCTTCAAAAACGGGACCGACGGCAACGTCAAGATCGCCGTGGACGCGATTAAGGCGGCCTCCGCCCCGCACCATTTCCTCTCCGTCACCAAGGGCGGGCACTCGGCGATCGTATCGACCGACGGCAACGAGGACTGCCACGTCATCCTCCGTGGCGGCAAGGCCCCGAACTACGACGCGGCCAGCGTCGACGCTGCCTGCTCCGACCTTGCCACGGCCGGCCTCGCCCAGCGCGTGATGGTCGACTTCTCGCACGCGAACTCGTCGAAGCAATTCAAGAAGCAGGTCGATGTCTCCCACGATGTCGCCCGTCAGGTTGCCGAAGGCGACCAGCGGATCATGGGCGTGATGGTCGAGAGCCATCTGAACGAAGGGCGCCAGGACCTGGTCCCCGGCAAACCGCTGGCCTACGGCGTCTCGATCACCGACGCCTGCGTCGGCTGGGACGACACAGAAGCGATCGTCCGGGAGCTCGCCGCCGCCGTCCGGGAGCGCCGCCTCAAGCTGGAGGAGTAGGAAGAACGTGTGAGCGACGCCGGCCAGCCATACCGTCTCCGGCCCCCGCAGCTCGACGAATTCGAAGCGTTGTACGCAATCGGGCGCGCTTCGATGGGCGCCTACATTGAGGCCACCTGGGGGCCCTGGGACGACGCCGTGCAGCGGGAGTTCATGCATGCGCGGCTCGAACGCGGCCTCCTCCAGGTCATCGACATCGGAGGCGAGGCGGCCGGGCTGCTTGAGGTCGACGACCGTTTCACCACGGTCTACCTCCAAAACATCCAGCTCGCGCCGGGCTTTCAGCGCCGCGGCATCGGCAGCGCCATCATCGCGGAACTGCAGTCCGCCGCTCGACGCCGCGCCGTCCCCATCGAACTCCAAGTCCTGAAAGCGAACCCAGCCATCGAACTCTACCGACGCCTCGCATTCGGCGTGACGGGCGAATCGCCGACGCATTGGCAGATGCGCTGGGAGCCTGCCTAACCGTCGACCAACCGCTCGCGCGCCGTTTCAATCGTGCCGACCGAGACGCCGGCCTCGAGGAAGTAGCCCTCCGCGTCGCCGTAGCGGTCGCGCAAATGCGCGATGGTCGCCACCATGTCCTCACGGGGCGAGGCCATCAGCGCTGCGGCCCGCGAGGCATCGAGGCCACGGCCCCGCATCGCTTCTTCCCACTGCGGCAGCATCTCGGCCAGCAAGCCACCGGACTGCGAGTAATCCTCCACGATGGTCTCGTCGGCGACGCCGACCAGGTCGAGGAGCAGGGCAGTCGCGACACCGGTCCTGTCCTTCCCGACCGCGCAGTGGTACAAGAAGCCGCCCGACGTGGTCGCCAGCGTTTCAATCACCGACCGGTACGCATCGCGTCCGGTCTCCAAGAACGTCTGGTAAATCGGTGCGAAGCCCGGGAATTCGGGAGCCAGGGCCGGGGGCGATGCGTCGTGCTCGAACACGGCCGCCACTATCCGTTCGATCCCCAATGGCGCGATGTCCGGCGTCGGGAACTCGTTCCGCTCCCCCTCAGAGCGAAGGTCAACGACTGTCCGGATCCCCCAACTCGTGAGCACGCCCAGCCCATCGCTGCCAAGGCGATGAAGGCTGGAGCTGCGCACAATGTGGGCGCCCGTCGAGCGGCCATAGCGGGTGGCGTAACCGCCAAGATGGCGCACGTTGGGCGCGCCCTCCAGCGGGAGGATGCGGGGCCGGGTCATCGTCTGTTGTTGCATGTCCATAGAGTCTCGCCCGTGGATGAAACGCAGGTTAACGCACCATCAGGCGAGGAGCGCCGCCAGGCCCGCCAAACTGGTCACGCGCTCAGCGCCGGGCGACGCGTCGCCAGCGCGGTCCCAGCGGTCGACCCAGACCACTTGGCCGACGCCCGCCGCGAGCGCGCCCTCCACGTCCATCGCGAGGCTATCGCCGCAATGGGCGAGCCCCGCGAGGTCGACCCCGAGCGCGGACGCCGTCATCGCAAACGCCTCGCGGTGCGGCTTCCGGAATGGGTCATCGGGGTGGACCACGGCCGCGAACCGCCCTCCCAGCCCAAGGCGTTGGACGGCGACCTTGGCTGCCGGGTTGTTCGAAAGGATGGCTAGCTTCTGGCCGCGAAGCGCGTCGAGCGCGGGGAGGGCGTCGGCGAAGAGCCCCGGCTGGAGCGCCTCCCGGAAGGCGCGAACGGCAGCGCCCCGCATCGACTTGGTCCAATCCGGGAACGCCCGCTCCCAGGGCACCTGCGGCTCGTACATGAGCCGCCAATGCGCCCGATCCATCACTCGGCCCGCTCGCACCCGCCAGGTGTACTCCCGTATCTCTTCCCAAAGGCTGCGAAAGGCCAAGACGTCGCGCGGGAGCCCCACGACAGCCAGCGCCCGCCAAGTCGCGGCATCGATGGCAGCCGGCCAATCGACGAGCGTGTCGTCGAGGTCCAGCGCCAA
>JBJXFX010000039.1:0-4329 GCA_046152925.1 Dehalococcoidia bacterium | reverse complement strand
ACGCGGATTTCTCGATCAATACCATTTCCGGCGCGGGCGCCGGGCTCTACCAGGCGAACGGCCCGCTCGTTGTGAGGCGTTCAACGTTTAGTTCGAACACTGCCGCGGCGGGGAGCGCGGCGGCCGTTCTCGCGACCGGTCCGAGCACGGAGGTCTACGACTCGACCTTCACGTCCAACACCGGGTTCTTCGGCGGGGCATTCTCAAGCGGCAGCAGCTCGCTCCTTGTCTCCGGGAGCGCCTTCTCCGGTAACCGGGCGACGAAGAGCGACAGCGTTGGCGGAGCGCTCTACGCGCCTGGAGCGTCCAACCGAATCGTGAACAGCACCTTCCACAACAACAGCGCTGGTGGGTGGGGTGGCGCCATCTATACCGGCAACGGAGCGCCCCTCCAATCCCTGATGGTCACGAACAGCACGTTCAGCAACAACTCCGCGGCGTTTGGCGGCACCATCGGCTACGCAGGAGTTGCCACCACCACACTGCTTCAGGTTCGGAACAGCATCTTTTCGGCCAACAGCGGCGACTCGCTCGGGCAGCATGATGTGCGCGTCGGCAGCGGCGGAACCTACCTTGCGACGAGTAACCAGCACCACACAAGCATCCCGACGGCCGCGAGCGGCAGCGGCAACCAGACCGGCGACCCGCTCCTCGCGGTGCTCGGCGACAATGGCGGCCCGACGCACACGCGTGCGATTACCGACGCCTCGCCCGCCTACCAGTCCGGCGACGACGCGACCTGCACAGCGGCTGTGACCTCGAACGGTGCCGCCGGCGTGGACCAGCGCGGCGAGGCGCGCGATGCCGTCCGTTGCTCGCGCGGCGCATTCGAGCCCAACGCTGAGCTCTCGGTCACAAAGATCGAGGGCGCGGACCCGTCGCTGGCTGGGAACCAGATCACGTACGACATAACGGTCGACAACCTCGGGCCCGAGACCGCTTATGGCCTTGTCTTCGAGGACGCGCTGCCCGCGGGCACGTCGTTTGTGAGCCTCGCCGCCCCCGGCTGGACCTGCACCGCGCCCGACCCCGGCGAGACGGGCACGGTGAATTGCGAAATGGCCTCGATGACCGTAGCCGCCACAGCATCGGGTATCACCTTGACCATTCTCGTTGAGGCTTCGTTCCTACCGGGGACGCTCGACAACACCGCCGCGGCCGGCGCAGAAAACAGCCCCGAGGACGACGCTACAGCGTCGACAACGATCACGTCCGAGAACGACCTCAGCATCAGCAAAGCCGACGACCCGGACCCGGTGCTCGCTGGCAACCAGCTGGCGTACACGATCACGGTGAAGACGGGCGGCCCGAGCGACGCGCAGGACGTCGAACTTCAGGACGCGCTTCCGGCCGGGACGACGTTCGTTTCCCTTGATGCACCAGACGGCTGGACGTGCTCCATGCCTGCCGTTGGCGCGGGCGGCACCGTCGAATGCGCCAACGCGACCCTTGCGGCCGACGCGCCGGACCAGGTCTTTGTGATTGTCGTCCTCGTGGCTCCGGGCCAGACTGCGGACCTTTCCAACACCGCAACCGTGACCTCAACCACAAGCGACCCGAACCTGCCGAACAACGCCGACGAAGGCACGGTCGTCAACGAGGCGGCCGATGTCCGCATCGTCTCCAAGGTTGATTCGCCGGACCCGGTCGCCCAGGGCGCCAACATCACCTACGTCATCACCGTGACCAACGACGGACCCAGCGACGCCGCTGACGTGACCGTCGTCGATACCCTCCCGCCAGGCACGACCTTTGTCTCGGCGAGCTTCCCAGAATGCGCCAGCCTCACGGCCCCGGCTGTGGATGGTGTCGGGACGCTGACCTGCACAGGGCTCGACCTCGCCCCGGGCGCATCCGCCGTGTTCATGTTGGTACTCAAGGCGGGCGCTGGGTTGCCACATGGGACCACCATCACGAACGTGGTCTCGATCGCGGGATCGGGTACTCCCGAACCGTCGAGCGCCGACCCGGCGAACAACAGCGCCGGCGCCTCGACCGTCGTTGGCGACGTCGTCAAGCCGCGCCTGGTGTATGCCGCCTATCCGGCGAGCCGGGCCGCGAGCGCGGACACGGCCGCGGCAAGGCAACCGGCAGGCCCGGATGACCCGGATGCCTTCGGCAACTGGCGCAACACACGGATGGTCGTCTTCATCGCCTGTGTCGACGACCAAGGGGTCATCAACTCCGGCGTCGCCGCAAATACCTACCCGGCGTCCATCTTCTTTTCGCGCGATGGCAGCTTCCCGATGAACCCAGTTGGGCGCTGCGTCGACGCTGCCGGGAACGTGGCGGACGAGCCGGTCGTCGGCAACATCATGGTCGATACGCGCGTCCCGACCTGCGACATCCTGTTCTCCGGACGGGCCAAGTTCCTCACGCCGGTTTCGATCACCGCGACTGCCGTCGGCACGGATGCGACCTCGGGCGTCGCATCACGCACCTTCATCGGCCTGACGCCGATGACCGGCATCTCCCCGGCCGTCGCACTCCCTTCGGCATCGCCGCTCACGCGGGTCTTCGTCGGCGCCCCGGGCCGCTCCTGGACGTTAACGGCGGTGGTGGTCGACAACGCAGGCAACTCGCGAACCTGCACCGCGAAACTCACCAGCCGTCCCTAACGGCCACCGGTGAGGCCGGTCTCCTCGTCGGGCGAGTCGCGAGTAGACCGGCCTCACCTTGACAACGACCGCGCATCGGACGGTACCGTAGATCTACAGCCTCCGGAGGTGACGCGATGCCCCGCGCCATGTGGTCTGGTTCCATTAGCTTTGGCCTCGTCAACGTCCCCGTGAAGATGTTCACGGCCGCGCGGAGCAAGGATGTCCACTTCAACCAGCTCCACGCGCCCGACCGTTCGCGCATCCAGATGAAGCGGTTCTGCGCTGCCGAACAGACCGAGATCGAGTTCGGCGAGATCGTGAAAGGGTACGAAGTCGGCCCCGACGAGTACGTCGTGGTCACCGAGGAGGAGATGGCCGCCCTCGCGCCCACGGTGACGAGCGGCATCGAGATCGAAGAGTTCGTCGACCTCGCGGAGATCGACCCGGTGTTCTTCGAGCACTCGTACTACCTCGTTCCCGACAAGGCCGGCCAGAAGGCGTACGCCTTGCTCATGGGGGCGATGAAGGAGGCGGGGCGCATCGCCCTCGGACGCGTCGTCCTGCGCCAGAAGCAGTACCTGGTCGCGCTGCGCCCGGCCGGCCGAGCGCTCGCAATGTCCACCCTCTACTTCCCCGACGAGGTCGTCAGCCAGGATGAGCTCGACGGGCTCCCCGGCGAAGACCTCCGGGCGACCGACCGCGAGCTGGCGATGGCCCAGCAACTCATTTCCGCGCTTTCGACTGAGTTCGAGCCCGAGAAGTACAAAGACGAGTACCGCGATGCGCTCCTCGCGATGATCGACGAGAAGGCCCAGGGAGTGATCGTCGAGCTGGCGCCGCGGGCCGCCCCGGCCGCAAAAGTGACGGACCTGATGGCGGCGCTGGAGGCAAGCATCGCCGCGGCCAAGCAAGCGAAGGCGTCATAACGACGGGTCCGGGGGTGACGATCACCATGACCGCACGCGCGACACCACGAGCCATTCCGCCCGCCTGGCCCACCCTCCGCGACCGCAAGGGGTATGAGTACCTGGACGGCGCCTGGGCGCGGGTTCCAACCAGCATCCCCGCGAATTTGGCTGCCTTCCGCCTAATAGCCGAACTGGACGAGTTCAGCGAGAAGGGCGGCGGGCTTGCGCTCCCAAGCGGCTGTGGCCTTCAGATCTGGCCGCAGTCGCCGAATCGGTATCGCAAGCCAGACGGCAGCTATTTCGGCCCTGGCCGTCTCCCGAGGGACAAGGTGCCAGAAGGCATGGTCAACCTGGTGCCAGACCTCGTGATCGAGGCGATCTCACCTTCGGACAACGCGAACGACATTGATGTCAAAGTGCAGGAGTACTTCGAGGCAGGCGTCCGGATGGTGTGGGTGCTCTTCCCGAAGACGCGCACCGTGCTCGTCCTTCATGCCGACGGGCGCGCCCTGCGCTTGACGGAACAAGCGACGCTCACGGGCGAAGGCGTCAGCCCCGGCTTCGCCATGCCGGTCATGGAGATCTTCAACTAACCTTCCGCGCCAGGCCCCTTCGCGGGACTCGCTCCTCGGTACTGAGAACTCTCAGAGCGCTTTCCCCGCACCCTCGATGATGTTCTGCACCACCGCCGGGTCGGCCAAGGTCGTCACGTCGCCGACGTTCTCGGGCTCGCCTTCGGCCACCTTCCGCAGGATGCGCCGCATGATCTTCCCCGACCGCGTCTTCGGCAGGCCGTCGACGAATTGGATTTTGTCGGGGCG
>JBJXFX010000027.1:0-8632 GCA_046152925.1 Dehalococcoidia bacterium | reverse complement strand
GGCCCCGCGCCTCTTGATGCAGACGCGTCGCAGGGAAGCGCTATTCGATTTCGACGGTGGCGCCGGCTTCCTGAAGCTTCTTCTGGATCGTGGCGGCCTCGTCCTTGTTGACGCCTTCCTTCACCTTCGTGGGGGCGGCTTCGACAAGGTCCTTGGCTTCCTTCAGCCCCAGGCCCGTAATCACTTCGCGGATCGCCTTGATCACGTTGATCTTGTTCTCGCCAAAGCTCTTGAGGACGACATTGAACTCGGTCTTCTCTTCCTCGGGCTCGGCGGCGGCGGCGCCGGCGGCGGCCGGGGCGGCGGCCATCATCATCGGGGCGGCGGCGGTGATCCCGAACTTCTCCTCGATCGCCTTGTTCAGGTCGCGGAGCTCCAGGATGGTCATCGTCTCGATCAGGGCGAGGGCGTCATCAACCTTCGACATGTAGGTGTTCCTTTCGTCTGTTCTGTAGTCGGCGGCGGCGGGCTACGCCGCACCTTCGAGCTGGTTGGCACGGGCATCGATGAGGCCCGTAAAGTTCCGCATGCTCGCCTGCATGAGGCCGGCGAAGTTGTAGAGGGGCGATTGGAGCTTGCCAACGAGGTCGGCAATGAGCTGCTCTTTCGATGGGAGCGTGGCGATGCCATCGACACCGGCGCGGTCCACGACTTGGCCCTCGATCCAGCCACCATGGATGGTGAGCTGCATGCGGCGCTGGCGGAGGTGCTCGGTGAGGAGCTTCACCGGCTGCACCGGGTCGCCATAGCCGAAGGCGATAGCGGTTGGGCCTGAGAGGATCTGGGCCATTTCGGGGCGGCCCGCTTGGGTGGCCGCCATGGCAGCCAGCGTGTTCTTGACGACCTTCACTTCGACGTTGGCGGGCCGCAGGGCGCGCCGGATGTCGGTGAGTTGGGCCACGGTCAATCCACGATAGTCGGCGCTCACCGCGATCGTGGCGCGTTGCATCGCATCCTTGATCTCGGCCAGCATTTCGACCTTCCGTGGGGTCGGCATGGGCGCTCCTTTCCGGGGCCAGAAACGAAAAATCCCTGCCGGCCAAGGCAGGGACGAAGAAAGACGCAGCGGTCTATCGTCGTACATCCATGCCTCGGCAGGCGCCTTTCGGCTTATCCCTCGCCCTCGCGGGCGTTCGCATTGGGGACCTGCGGTCTCTGGCGTCAGAGGTATCAGCGGTCATGGTAGGGCGCGGTTCCGTCCAGGCAATCGGGAGTGGCTTGCATCCCCAAGAACATATGTTCTATAGTAGGTCGCACTCGTTGAGCGAAGAGGTACACGGCATGGTGACAACGACTCTCGGCCACGCGGTCTACTGCATCGACATGGCGAACGCGGGGTTCTACCGGGACTTGCTGACGTTTCTCGGCTGGTCTCCGATCTTCGAGACGCCTGACATCCTGGGCTTTGGCGACGCAGCGGGCGTGAGCCTCTGGTTCGGGGCGGTGACGAAGGACGTGGCGAACCACTACGACGGTCCGGGCCTGAACCACCTCGCGTTTGCCGCGGCCAGCCAGGCGGATGTGGATGCCGTCGTGGCGCGGCTTGGCGAGATGGGAGCCGCGCCGCTGTTTGAAACACCCCGCCACCGGCCGGAATTCGGGATGGGAGAGGGCCAGACGTACTACCAGGTGATGTTTGCCTCGCCGGACGAGTTGCTCTTCGAGGTCGTGTACACGGGGCCGAAGCAAGACTGAGGATGGGCCCAGCGGTGAGCGACACACCCGCTCCTTGCCGTCGCGGTCTCTGAGCGTGTCTCGGTCAGCCTTAGCGGAAGCCGCCTTCGGCGCCCCAGACCATCAGGAACAAGATGCCCAACACGGAAAGCCCTTCGAGACCGCCGTAGATCTGGAGGCGCCGCGACACCTCTCGGTAGGCCGGCGGCAGCGGCGCGTCCTCGGGCACCATGTTCAGGATGCGCTCGGCCTCCCGGACAAGGCCGCCCATGACCACGATGTCGAAGCCGATGAGCACGACGAACCAGGCGATCGCGCCACCCAGCCAATGCGGGAAGTCGTCCGAGTAACCGGTCGCGTCCGTGAAGATGAGGGCGATCCCGAAGCCGAGGAGGAGCGCCCACGAGGGATACAGCGCGACATGTTGGAGGCGCCGGAGGAACGCGAAGTAGAACCGCGCCGCTCCCACACCGTGGCTCTCGGCGAAGGCCTGGAGGAACGGCAACACGAACGTGATGCCCATGCCGAACACCACGGCGGCGATGTGCAAGAACAGGAGGGACCGATAGATCTCCATGAGCTGAGCGGGGCGCCTCCGGCGCATCGGATCATACGGCAGCGCGGCGGCTGGGGCCTGGCGAGCTACAGCCCGCGAGTCGCGAGCACTTCCGGCGCGGGTGTCCGGGAACCGGAACAACTGATGCTGCGAGGGCCGTTGAGCAACTCTATCGCGAAGCCGAGCTCGCGATAGAGCTCGACGATCCGTGGGGTCGCCTGGTTGGAGAGCGCGACCGGGCCCTCGTGGCCCGCGAGCCAGGTGGCAAAACGGACCTGGTCGTCCCAGGTGAAGTCGTCCTTGGCGTACCGCGTGAAGGGGACGTCGTAGGGCGGGTCGGCGTAGATGAAGTCCCCAGGGCCAACGGTGAGGGCCGCAAAGTCGCCCGCGTGAAATTCCCAGCGGCCAAAGAGCTCGGCGTGTATCGCCAGCTCCCGGGCGTAGGTGATCGTCCGGTAGCGGCCGAAGGGGACGTTGAACTCGCCGCGGCTGTTGAAGCGGCAGAGGCCGTTGTAGCCGGTCCGGTTGAGGTAGTAGAAGAGTTGGGCGGCCGCCGGGGTCGTATCTCGGCCCTCGCGGACGAGTGCGTTGAACTCCGCTCGCGCGGCGTAGTAGGACTCGCGTTCGTTCTCCATCGGCCGGTCGAGCGTGAGCCCGTCGCGGACCTGCTCATAGAAGTTGATCACATGGCTGTTACGGTCGTTGAGCAGGGCGCGCGCAGGGGCGATCCCGAGTGATACGGCGAGGCTTCCAGCCATTGGCTCGACCAAGCGCGAGGCGCCCGAGCCGCGCCAGAGCTCCGCGATACGGGGCGTGAGCCAGCGCTTGCCGCCGGCCCATTTGAGGAGCGGCCGATGGGGCGGGAGCGCAGGACTGGGGGCGGAGGCGGCCATTGATCCAGGATCCTACGCGCTGGGCATCCTCTGGGCCTGCTATGCTCGGCGAATGGACGACTTCTCGCTGATTGGCCAGCACGTCCGGCTCGAACCGCTGGGCCACGAACACGTGGCGAGCCTTGTCCGGGCGGCCGGACAGGACCGCGCCACATACGGCTGGACCTTCGTCCCCGAGGCGAACGAGGCGGCGATGCGGCTCTACGTGGACAAGGCGATCGCGCGCCGGGCCGCCGGCGCCGTGTTCGCCTTCGCGACCTTTGACCAGCGGCGCGACACCGTCGTCGGGAGCACGCGATTCGCCGAAATCGAGCGCTTCGATTGGCCGGAGGGCGACCCTGGGTCGCGGGCGGTCGACTCCGTGGAGATCGGCTGGACGTGGCTCGCCGCCGACGCGCAACGCACGGCGATCAACACCGAGGCGAAGTACCTGATGGCGCGCCACGCCTTCGAGGTGTGGGGCGTCTACCGCCTTTGGCTGAAGACCGACAGCCGGAACGAGCGCTCTCGCCAGGCGATCGAACGGATCGGCGCACGGTTCGAAGGCATCCTCAGGAGCCACGCGCGCGCATCCGTTGGCGGCGTGCGCGATACGGCGGTATACGCGATCACCGAGGCCGATTGGCCGGCCGCAAGAGCGGCGCTCGAGGCGAAGCTCGGCCGCTGAGCGCGGGGTTTAGCGCTTGCGCTTCTGCTTGGGGAGCGCCACGGGGCGGAGGCCAGCAGCACGCTCTTGTTGCAGGCGCTCGATTGTGAACACGCTCTTGCTCCCGACTTGCATCTTGCGGCGTCGCTTCTGATCACGCCGGTCCCAGCGGGAAGGCCCAGGTTCGCCGTTCATCGGAGTTTGCTCACGACGTCAGTGTACGCCCGGCGGGCGGCGTTAGAACGGCTTGAAGATCGCCAACCAGGCCATGAAGGGGACGCTGAACACGAGCAACGTCCCGAAGACGATTGGCACGCGGTCATCGAGCACGGCGCGGAGCTCGTCCGTGGCCTCGCCCTTTTTGGCGGCGATCAGCGCCGCAATCCGCGCTCGCCGAAGCCCGAAGCCCATCAGGGGCAGACAGATGAAGTAGAAGAAGATGAAGGAGACCGCGAGGGCTGCCAACCAGCCATCCGTGACGAAGTTGTAGTCGCTCGCCACGGCCCAGAAGAAGCCCGTGATGCCCGTCGACATGGCGCCAGGGAGCAACACCCGCGTCTCGTTGTTCGCTGCCTCAACGAGCGCGTACATCTGGTACTTCACGTCTTTCGAAGCCCACGCCCGCAAAATGAGCGGGTAGGTGGCCCCGAGGCCGGCGCCGAGCCAGGCGAGGCAGAGCAGGTGGATCAGCCGCCAGGTATCCATTGCTGCCAGTATCGGGGAGGGTTCGCGAAGGGTCGCGGGCCCGATTGAGGCTAGAATTCCGGCCGGACGGCGCGCTTGCGTTCGCGCGGTGGTTCGGCGATCTCGGGGCCGCGGCTGCCGCCGCCTGGCCCGCCGGACGGGGGAGTGCCGGTGACATCCTCGGCCGCGGGTTTGGCGAGCTTCTCCGTCCAAAAGGCGACGGCCGAGTGGCGGTAGAAGCGGACGCGCACGCGGTCCCCGGCCTTCAGGCCGTCGAAGATGTCGCGGTCGCCACGGAGGATCTCTTTGCCGTCGAGCCGGATGTACTGGGTCTGCATCACGAGGGAGTCCCGGCGGGCCCAACGTCGCGTGACCACTCCAACTTTCTCTCCCGGAGTACCGAAGAGGTCGAGCCATGCCTGGATAGACTGGGAGCCGAAGAGCAGCGAGCCGAGGGCGAGGACGACGAGGAGGAAGACGGTCCCACGGTCGCCGCCCGTCACTTTGTCGAAGAAGAAGAAGAGGAACGCGCCGAATGCGGCGATGAAGAGCGGTGTCCAGAAGATTGCCGTGCGGATGAGCGATCGGCGGATCGCGGAGCGCTTCTGCTTTTCGAACAGGGCCTGGTCGTCGGTCGGCGTCATGGTGAGGGGATTCTAATCTGCTGGCCGATTTGAAGGTTTTCCGTGAGGCCGGGGTTGGCCGCGAGGATAGCCTCGACCGTCGTTCCGTTGGCCGTGGCGATCCCCGAAAGCGTGTCGCCCGGTTGCACGGTGTAGGGCCGGCCGCCGCTGTTGGTCCCGCCCGGCGTCGCCGTGGGCGTCTGAGAGATGGCGAGCGTCGGTGTTGGCGTGCGGGTCTGGCCGGTGCCGGGCTGGGTTGGGGTCGCGGTGGACCCTGTCGCGGGGGTTGGGGTCGCCGCCGGCTTGGGCTCGTCTTGCTTGCTCTTGCTCTCTGGAGGGTCGATGAGGAGATACGCGGTCACGGCCGTCGCCACGCCAAGCGCGAGCAAGGCGCCCCGGTAGATCCACGGCGAGGGCAGCCCGGCGTCGGGCGGCTGATACTCGGGTTCCGGCGCCGGGCTGCCGATGTACGGCTCGGGGTCCATGCCAGGAAAGGTACCAGGCTGGGAGGAAAGGCGCGGGCACCCCGCCCTTAGGCCGGGACGAACGCCCGCCGCTGGCGGACAGTGTTGCGCCGGCCGTAGGCCTTGAGCAGCTGTTGGAAGGCGGTGAGGCGAGCCCGGCCATAGGCGGCGTAGCCCTCGGCGACGCCCGCGCCAGTCGTCACGCGGTCGACGGTGTAGGACTGGAGGTCGAGCGCTGCGTAGCCGGCCGCCCCGGTCGCCAGGACATCGACCTGAAAGGCGCTGAGCGAGCTGCCGATGGCGTCGAGCGTGTGGCGGGCGCTGTAGAAGAGCTTCGCGTTGCCGCCAGCAGGCGGCTGGTCGGTGTGGAGCGTCAGCGTCCCCGCCCAGGTGTGAACGGCGACATAGGCGGGCGGGAAGTTGCCGACCGGGTATTCGACGGCGTCGACGGCGACGAGGTTGGTGAGGGACGCGAGGGAGAGGTCGCGGCTTCCGGGCGTTGTCGCCAGGGTCGCGGTCTGCTCGCGGGGCATCGCCTCGCTGAGCTCCGAGAGCGCGTGGTCGATGTGGCGGTCGAGCTGGGCATCGGTCCAGCGCTGGGGGATGTCGGTGTCACGGAGGTCTTTGCGGATACGGTCGCGGACATCGGTGAGGGTAGGCATGGAAGGGACGTTATTGGCGGGAGCGGAGAGCGCGTAGCGGCCGATGGCAGCAAGGCTGCCGGCCCGGCCGCTGCCCCGGGTGCCGCGAGCCAGCGACGACTAGGTCGTAGTGGCCTCCGGCTTGCGGTAGCGGTTCCGAATGATTAGTGCGCGTTCCAACGCTCGTGCGCGCGCCTCCTTGTCCGTGACGGGCGTGATCGTGACTGAGGCGCCGCTGCCTTCGCGCCACAGCCGCCCTTTATTCCGGCTCGTCTTGTCCGTAGCCTCGCTCATTTCGTATCTCCCAGCGCGGACCGTCGAAATAGAGATCGGTCGCGCCATAACGGTTCAGGAGTGCCTCTCTTCGGTGCATACCATGATACGCCACTTCAAGGACCTTCACAGTGAGTTCCGGCACGTCTGCTCGAATCCGGCCGAGCTTGACGGCCGTGGTGCGGCCAGGTTCGACGTAGGCGAACCGAACACGAATCGTTGCCACGCCGGGTGGCTCGTTGGGCGTTGCCTGCGTGACTTGTGTTACATGGTGTGGTGGGCTCCAGACGACTTCCAGGTCAATCGTGACCTCGAAGGCGGTACCAAGGGGTGCTGTTTGGCGATTGGTTGCAGGCAACACCAGTGTGAGCGACGCAGCACCGGGCGATGGACCCAGGCCCATCAAGTCCGGCGGCATCAGCGGCGCTCCCGAAGTCGGTGACATCGAACACGTAGCCGTGGGGCGGTTCGAAACCTCGGTGCCGGGCGTGGGGCTCCAAGAATCCCACATCAACGCGGAGGTAGGGCATGAGGGCCAAGCGCTCGGCGCGGCGAGATGCTCGTTGCTGTTCGAAGCCTGCGGCGATGGCGGCGAAGCCGGCCAGCGCCGCGAGCGCCGTGATCACGGCCGCGAGGGCTTCAACAACCGCCCAGTCGAGGCTGTCGCCAGTGGTCCGCAGGCCTCCACTCAGCCAAACGACTGCAAGGGCAATGAAGATGACAGTAAGGCCCACAACGATGGCTGCACCCGCAGCGCCGAGCGGCGTGTCTACCATGGCGGCGATCCCGCCCCAAACCCGCGATGCGATCCGTTTCAGCCCCTGCATCGAGGCGGACTATACGCGGGCGACCCTAGCCAATGACCCCCGCGGTGGCCAGGCGCTCCAGTTCAGCACCGTCGATCCCGGCCTCGGCGAGAATTTCGAAGGTGTGTTGGCCGTTCTCTGGGGCCGGGCCGCGGACACCGACTTCGGCGCCGTAGATCTTGAAGGGCGTGTCCAGCGTCTCGAAGCTCCCGTACTCGGGGTGGTCGATCGTGGTGTACCAGCCCATTTCCGCGACCTGCGGGTCGGCGACCATCTCCGGCATCGTCGCCACCGGCGCCCAAATGAGGCCAGCGGCGTCGAGCTGGGCCGCCCACCAGGCGTAGTCGTGGGCGGCGAAGATGACGTCGCATTCGGCGGTCAGCATCGCCGAGTGGGCGCGCAGGGACATAATCGTGTCCCAACGGGGGTCGGCGGCCCATTCCGGTTTGCCTGCGATCTGGCAGAACTTCGGCCAGGCGGCCGGGAAGGGCACCGGGTTCACGAGGAGAAGCCAGCGGTCGTCGGCCGTGCGATAGGAGTTCCAGATCGGGTTGACCGGGTTTTTCCGCGAGATGCGGGGCGGCTGCTGTTTCGTCGATTTGGCGGCGAGCGCGGCGGCATAGTCCCCGGCGATCGTCCACATGCCAGTCCCTTGGAGGGTGAGCTCGACGTGTTGGCCCTCGCCGGTCTTGTCGCGGAGCCGGAGCGCCGCGAGGGTCGCCGCGAGGATGTTCAGGGCTGTCGTGTGGTCGCCCTGGCCGCCACGGCAGAGCGGGGGCGGCGCATCCGGCTCCGCGAGGATGCCCATGATCCCGGAGCGCGCCCAGAAGGCGGCGAAGTCGAAGCCGGGCCGGTCCGCATCGGGCCCATGCGTGCCGTATCCGCTGAACGAGGTGTAGATGACGCCGGGGTTGACCGCCTTGATCTCGTCGTAGGTCATGCCGTATTTCGTACGGCGGCGCTGGACGAGGTTCGTGACAAAGATGTCGCAGTTCGCGGCGAGCGTACGGACGAGCTCGGGGCCACCGGGCTTCTCGAGGTCGACGGTAATCGATCGCTTGCCGCGGTTATCGAGCTGGAAGGCGAAATTGGTCGCGAAGTCGAAGTCGTAGCCGAGCGAGCGGAGGATGAAGCCGCGGTAGACGTCGCCTGCGGGCGGTTCGACTTTGATCACGTCGGCGCCCATGTCGGCCATGAGCGCGGTAGCGGCGGGGGCGGCGAGCCAGTTGGCGACTTCGAGGACGCGGATGCCGTCGAGCGGGCCGGGCATTGGGCACTCCAGAGAGGGGTTCGCCCCATGGTACGGCCCGTGGCTGGCGTGTGATCAGTGAGGACGTGCAGCGGTGGGGTGGCCCGGCGGAGGGATCGCCGG
>JBJXFX010000025.1:0-33763 GCA_046152925.1 Dehalococcoidia bacterium | reverse complement strand
CGCCATTCAGCGCGCCAGGCGGTCGCCGCCGCCCCGATCGCCGCGAGCGGGACGAGGATCACGACGGCGTGAACGATCAGTGGATGAGCAGGAAGCCCCCAGATCTCCATTGGTTTGGCACCATCTCTCCAGGATGTCCGCAGTCTGCGCCCCCGGCACGAGGGCGGGAAGCATGCGTGTCCCATTCCTTAACCGCGTTTGAGACCGAATCCCCGCCACCTGGCGCTGCTTCTCATCGAGGCAAGGCGCACCTTGGCTTTCCGAAACATCCTCGTAACAGGCTGGACATGTTTAGGAAACACAGAAGAAATCCCATAGAAACACATCGGCCGTAGTTTCCGACCCCAACACCTTCGGCCGCGGCCGGCAACGCCGGTCGTGGCCTCTGTTTTTGGGGCTGCGCAATTGGAAATCGACTCCGGCAATACCGCGTGGATGCTGACCGCATCGGCGCTTGTCCTGCTCATGACGCCTGGCCTTGGCTTCTTCTATGGCGGGTTGACGCGCTCGAAGAACGTGCTCGCGACGATCATGCAGTCGTTTATCAGCATCAGCGTGGTCGGCATCCTCTGGATGCTCGTCGGCTACTCGCTCGCCTTCGGGCCCGACGTGGGCCTTGGGCTGATCGGCGACCTGAGCTGGTTCGGCCTCAAGGACGTCGGTGGCGAGCCGGGCGGCCCGAATGGCTCGGTGTACGGCGTCGGCGTCCCGCACCTCGTCTTCATGGTCTTCCAGATGATGTTCGCGATCATCACGCCGGCGCTGATCACCGGGGCGTTTGCGGAACGCGCACGCTTCGGCCCGTTCCTCATCTTCACGGCGCTCTGGTCGCTGCTCGTCTATGTCCCGGTGGCACACTGGGTGTTCGCCTATGACGGCTGGCTCAGTGCTTTCTCGACGGACCCGGACGCCCCGAACCAAGGCTTGAACGCGCTCGACTTCGCGGGCGGGATTGCCATCCACGTGAGCGCCGGTACGGCCGCGCTCGCCTCGGTCCTCGTCTTCGGCCGGCGCAAGGGCTATGGCACGGAGCCGATGGAACCGCACGACATCACGATGGTCGTGCTCGGCACAGCCTTGCTCTGGTTCGGCTGGTTTGGGTTCAACGCGGGGAGCGCGGGCGCGGCTTCGAGCCAGGCGGTTTACGCATTTACGAACACGATCGCCTCGGGCTTGGTTGCGGCGTTTGTCTGGATGCTGCTGAGCTGGCGGCATCAGGCGAGGCCGAGTGTGCTGGGCGCGAGCGCGGGCGCAGTCGCCGGGCTGGCGTCGGTGACGCCGGCATCCGGCTACATCGAGCCGATGGAGGCGATGTTCATCGGGCTGGTGGCGGGCGCGATCTGCTTCTACGCCGTCCGCTGGCGTTCGAAGATCGGGCTGGATGACTCGCTGGACGTGGTCGGTGTGCACGGCGTCGGGGGCGCTTGGGGCTCGCTCGCGGTGGGCCTCTTCGCGACGTCGAGCGTGAGCGGGATCGCGTTCGCGAACGGCGCTTTCCATGGCAACGCCCAGCAGCTCTGGGACCAGTTTGTCGCTATCTCCGTGGTCGGGCTCTTTTCGTTCGTCGTGACCTTCGCGTTGCTCAAGATTTTGGACCTGACGGTGGGGATCCGGGTGAGCGAGACCGACGAGGAGCTGGGTCTGGATGTCACGCAGCACGGCGAACGCGCCTACGCGGGCGACGACGGCGGCGTGGTGACGTTGCCCGGGCCGCTGCTCCCGGCGCCTCCGGTGGTCTATCCGTCGGCGGGGAGCGCGGGGGGCCAGTAGGGCCTCAGGTAGCTGCGCCCGCAACCCAAAGAGCCGCTCCAACCGCGAGGACAAGGGCGAACGCCAGCTTCAGGTGGCTTGTCCAGCGGTCGGTAATCGCCAAGTCGCGGTGTGGATCCATGGGTTTTCGTCGGCCGGCGATGCGGACGAGCGGCGGGATGAACTGGTCCGCCAGCGTGAAGAGCGCACCCTCGGCAGCGAGAGCGGCGAAGATGATCGCCGCTCCGAGCTGTTGCAACGAGTCCCCTGGCAAGCCGTCAAACAATTCTCAACCGGGCGAGCTGAGCGTTCTCAAAGCTCGTGTGGCCAATCAGGATTACGGTTCCGGGCGCCGGGAGCGCCCCGATCGCCTCCTTGAGGCGATCGTCGAGCCTAAGCTCGGCCAGGGCCGCGCTCTGCCACCCCTCCTCATCCTCGACCGCGTGAAACTGCAGCGCGCTCGGGAGGGCGGTCTCGCAGCCCTCGATCGCGGCGGTCAGCCAGAATGTGGCCTTCTTGATGCCGGGCGAGGCTGGATTGCCCCACTCTTCAAGCTTTGATTCGAGGCGATGGCCCCGATAGATGAATAGTCCGGCAGCTCGGTCGACCGCGATGAAGTCCGGGACTACACGCGTCGTTGCCACGACCGATGGACCAACGAGGTAGGTGGCACTGCCTTGCGTGCTGTAGATGGACACGCCTGGGTGTTCGTTTCCCATCACTCCCTCCAGCATATCCAGTATACGGCGAGCCGCGATAGCGCTTTTCCCTGTGACCACGCCGAAATCTCAAGGTTCGCGTAGTCGAGATCGACGGGCAGTGACTGATGCTCCAGTCGTCCCTGGCTGGTCACCAGGAACGGGGCGCGCGGTGGCAACGCCAGGGGCGCCGCCGGGAGCGGGCCCGGTAACTGACGCGCGGTGGCGAGGCCTTTGTCGACATCGATGAGGAAGTAGTGGCTCGTGTCGCCGCCCGATATCGCCAGCGAAATCAGCGTCCCCGGAGTTGTCGTCTGAAACAGTCGAGCAGGCTGGCCAGGCGTCGCGGACGACGGGATCAGCCCGGAGACGACGTGCGTCGGCATGCCGCGAAGGATAGCACTTCGCAGCGCCTGCAACCGCCGGAGTTCACAGGTACACTCGGCGGCACTTCGCCCGGAGCCCGCCCATGTCCGTGCCTCTTTCGCCCCACGACCTCGTCTATGGCCTCAAGATGGCCGGCGAGCCCGCGATCAGCCCCGACGGCGCGCGCGTCGTGTACACGCTCACTTCGGCCTCGCCCGAAACCGGGAAATCGACGACGCACCTCTGGGAAGTCCCGGCTTCGGGCGGCGATCCGCGGCAGCTGACGAGCGCGGGCACCGCCAACACGTGGCCGCGATGGTCGCCTTCGGGCGATGCACTCGCGTTCGTCTCCGACCGGGTCGAGCGCTCCGGCCTCTTCATCCTGCCGGTGTCCGGCGGCGGCGAACCGCGCGAGGTCGCGCGGATGGGGACAGCGATTTCGGGCGTTGCGTGGTCCCCGGACGGCACGCGGATCGCGTTCGTGGCCCCCGTGGACCCTGCGCCGGTGCAGCTCCCGGGCGGCGCCCCGCCGGTGCGCGCGACCAAGCGGATCGACTACAAGCAGGACGGATTTGGGTACCTCGGCGAGACTCGTCGGCAGGTGTTCGTGGTCGGGGCCGCAGGCGGGACGCCGCGCCAGCTCACTTGTGCGCCGTTCGACCACAGTCTCCCGGCCTGGAGCCCGGACGGGGCGCGTTTGGCCTTCAACCGGGCGACGAACAACGGGATGACCTCGCAGGTGGGCGTCGTGGGGCTCGAAGATGGCGAAGTCCGCGACCTTGTCCCCGATGGCTGGGTCTGCGGCACGTGGGCGTGGACGCCCGGCGGCGAGAGCATCCTGCTCTCGGGCGAGCCTTCACCGACGGCGCAGCCGGACTTCTACCTCGTGGACGCGGCAACTGGCGAGCGCCAGCGGCTGACGGACGACTTGCCGTGCCTCCCTGACGGGGGCTTCCCGCCGCTACTCCCGCCATCGCAGCCGGTTTTTCTCGATGCGCAACACGCGATCTTTCACGCGTTCCATCACGGGCGGTCGGGAATTTGGGTGTTGGACATTGAAGATGGCGCCGTCCTCGAGGTGGAGGCAGAGGACGAGCTGCGGACGAACTTCTCCGTGGACGCGGCACACCGGACGGCAGTGCAGATCGCGTCTTCTCCGGGGGCGGCGGGCGAGGTGGTCGCCGTCGACCTGCGTGAGGGGCAGCGCCGCTATCTGACTTCGCACAACGGGGCCCAGTTCGCGGCGACGCCGCCCTGCGAACTGGAGCGCATCGAAATCGAGCGGGACGGCCTCGTGGTCGAGGCCTGGGTGTTATTGCCGCCGGGCTTGGACCGGTCGAGACGGCATCCGTTCGTGCTCGACGTGCATGGCGGGCCGCAGGCGCACTACGGCTACGGCTTCGTGACCTGGCAGCAAGTGCTCGCGTCGAACGGCATCCCTGTCGTGTTTTCGAACCCGCGGGGTTCGACGAGCTACGGGCGCGATTTCGTCTCCCGCGTGAAGGGCGACTGGGGCGGCGGCGATTACGAAGACCTCATGGCCGTGGTCGATGCGGCGGCCGCGCTCCCCTACCTGGATGGCGACCGTGCCGGGATCTGGGGGTATAGCTACGGCGGGTACATGACGGCCTACACGATCGGCCGCAACCACCGCTTCAAGGCCGCCGTCTGCGGCGCGCCCTGCTTCGACCTGGAGTCGATGTTCGGGACGAGCGACATCTCGCACTTCTTTGGTGCGATGCACTGGACGGGGACGCCGTGGGACGAGCCCGGATGGTACGCCGCGCGCTCGCCATCGGCGCGGGCGCACGAGACACAGACGCCGACGCTGATCATCCACGGCGAGGCTGACGAGCGCTGCCCCATCGGGCAGGGCGAGCAGATGTTCGTCACCTTGCTCAAGGCGGGCTGCGAGACGGAGTTTGTGCGCTACCCGGGCGGCTACCACGGGTTCTTGCGCGCGGGGCCGCCGCCGCACCGCGAAGATGTGCTGTCGCGGTTGCTGGCCTGGTTCCAAGCGCGGCTCTAAGGCGGGTCAGTCACGGGCGCGGCGGACGAGGCCCTCTGGCGCGACCGAGGCCATGAGCGTCCCGTCCTGGGCGTACATCGTGCCGTGGATGAGGGCGCGGCCGCTGTGGGCGGCGTTGCTCCAGGCGCTGTAGAGCATCCACCCGTCCCAGTGGGGCTTGCGGTGAAACCAGATGGCGTGGTCGAGGCTCGCGGAGGCAGCCTTGTTCCAGGGGATGCCGTGGGCGCGCTGCGCCGTAGAGACGAGGCCGCGGTCGCTCGCCCAGGTGATGAGCGCCGCATGGAGGACGGAGTCCTCCGGCAGTTCGCCGCGCGGCCGGATCCAGACTTGGCGGGTGGCCGGGCCGGGTTCGAGGCTGCGGGCCTGTTCCGGGTCGCAGGCGAGGATCTCGATCGGGCTCCAGCGGGCCCAGCGCTCCGGGTCCCAGTTGCGGTCGGCGCGGATGAGGTCCCAGTTGGGCAGCCCTTCGGGCGGGGGTGCGGCGGGCATCGGCTCTTGGTGCGAAATGCCCTCTTCTTCGCGCGTGAAGCTCGCATCGAGGCAGAAGATGCCCTCGCCGGATTGGTGGGCGACGACGCGGCGGGTGGCGAACGTGCGGCCGTCACGGATGCGGTCGACGGTGTAGTGGATCGGCACGTTGTGGCGGCCGCCGCGGATGAAGTAGGCGTGGAGCGAGTGGATGTCGCCTTGGCTGGGCTCCAGGGTGCGGGCGGCGGCGACGAGCGACTGGGCGGCGACGAACCCGCCGAAGAGGCGGCCTTCGCCGCGGCCGCTGTCGCCAAGGAAGATGTCGCGGTCGAGGCGTTCGGGGTCGAGCCGTGTGAGAAGCTTCTCGAGAGGGGTGGTCACGAACGGCAGTGAACCGCCTTCGCGCGCTAAGAGACAGTCCCGGACCTGCGCGTATACTCCCGGCCACGTCCGTCCCCTAGGAGCACTGCATGAATCTCAGCGACCACGTTGTCCTCATCCTTGGGGCCAGCCGCGGGATAGGCCGCGACATGGCTGTCGCCCTCGGCGCCGCGGGCGCGAAGGTGGGCGTGGCCGCCCGCAGCGAGGTCGAACCCGACCCGCGCCTCCCCGGCACAATCGGCAGCGTGGCCCAGGAGATCATCGACGCCGGCGGCGAGGCCATCGCGATCCGCGCGGATGCCACCAAGGACGAAGACCTCGAAGCGATGGTCACGGCGACGGTGGCGCGCTTCGGCAAGCTGACGGCGTTCATCTACAACCCTTCGGTGCTCATCCCAGGGACGACGCGCTCCGTGCAAGCGCGCCACCTGGACCTGCTTTGGCGGCTGAACTTGCGGTCGCCAATCCTCGCGATCCGGAACACGCTGGACCCGATCAAGGCGGCCGGCGGGGGCCATGTGGTCTACGTTTCTTCAAGCGCGGGCCTCTTCCCCGGGCCAGGCCCCTATTCGGAGGCGCAGCAGGAACGGGCCCGCCGCGGTGGCGCCTTCTATGGGATGACGAAGGCGGGCTTCGAGCGGTACGCCCAGTCGCTCGCCGGCGAAGTGCAGGGCGACAACATCGCCGTGAACGTGCTCTCGCCGAAGGGGTTGATCAAGACGCCGGGCAACCGATTCTTTTCGAGCTCGAAGGAGAACCCAGACCTCGACTTCGAGGTGGGCGTGAACATGCAGAAGTCGATCTGCTGGCTCCTGGCACAGGAGCCGCAGCAGTACACGGGGAACATTCTGTTCGATGACGACCTGGTGGCGGAACGCGGGCTCTGATCGGCCGTTGCCACGGGCGAGGAGGCGGGGCAGGCTGAGGATGGCCGCTCCTCCGAGACTCGCGGCCGGAGCTCGCCCGTGGAAAGCCGCAACCATCTCCGCTTCCTCGACCCACACGCGCATCTTGGGCCCGCGTTCGGGAGCGACACGTTCGGACGCTTCGCCGAACGCACCGCGCGGTTCTTCGGCACGCCGTACTACCTGATCGGCCAGACGGGGCTCGTGATCGTGTGGCTCGCGGTGAACGCGGCTGGGCTGGTCCAGTTCGACGAGTATCCGTTCATCCTCTTGAACTTGGCCTTCAGCACGCAGGCGGCGTACGCCGCGCCGATGATCCTGCTCGCGGAGACGCGCCAAGCCGAGCGTGACAAGCACTGGTCGGAGGCCGACGCGGGCCATCGCGAGCAGATCAGCGAGCGGACGCTGGAGCTGCTGGACCAGAACACGCGCCTCACCGAGAAGGTGCACGAGCTCTCGCTGCAAATCGCGCGGCTGACGGAGCAGGTGCACGCGAACGTGGTTAAGGGAGATCCGGCGCCGTTCGGTCGTTTGGACGACTAGCGCAGGTTGGTGGATTGTACAATCTAATGTGCCCGAGTAAAGGAACGCGCACCCGGCGGCCCGAATCGGCTAGTCTCTGCGCAAGACCTCGCCTCGTCCGCCCCTACGAGACGGGACCCGGAGGTCAGATTGATGACGATCACCATCCCACATCCCCGGCTGCTGTTGTTGCTGGTAGCGCTGGTTATTGCTGGTGGCGTGACCTTTGCAGCGTTGGCCGATGACCCAAGCGCCGAGCCACCCCTCGAGATCATCCCCATCGGCAACCGTCAGCTCCCGACGGTCAGCCCCGAGGACTCCGCCACGGCCCGCGCCGTTCTTGAACGCGACGCGCGAGTCTTAAAGGTCCTTGGCGACCGCGGCTGGCGCATCGCTCAGGAACTTCCGGAGTCCGATCCCGACTGGCCCAAGATGGTTACGTTCATCATAGCTTTCGAAACGCCGTTCGACTCGGACGGACCTTGGCTCACCTGGACGTGCCAGGGCACCGTGCCGTTCGACGGTTCGTATGAAGTCCGGTCGATCAAGAGCCTCGCCGTCGTGATCAACCCCGTCACGCGGGCCGTACGCAGCGTCCAGCCCTTGGAAGCGGATTTCTCCCAGTCGCCGTCGTGGCAGGTCGACTGCCCGAAGGGTAAGGAGGACAATAACTGATGGCCGCGCAACATCCGCCCACTCCGTCGCTCACGAGGGCTCTCGTTCCCTGCGTCCTCGCCGTGGCAGCAGCCACTTACTTGGCCCGTGCTTTCCTGTCTGGCGGCTCACCCTCGCGCCAAGCGGTGGCGCAAAACACGACGGTGCTCGCATGGATCGGTGCGCCAGGCCAGGACGGATTCTACAACTTTGACTTCAAGTCTCAGTCCGCGACCTCGAACAACGTTGACTGGCCTATGCGCTTCCTCTTCCGGGACAACGCCAACATCAACAAGATCAAGAACGCGATCGATGGCTGCGGCGGTGATCCAACGATTTCGCCCACCACGTGTTCGTCGGGTGGAGCCCAGTACCACCGATTCCAGGACTATCCTAATAGCGCCGAGTGGGATGGCGACGGCGGAAAGAAGCAGTCTAATCACTGCACGAATGGCGCTCAGCACATGCGACTCTATGCTCGATCGTCTACTGATAAAAATCACAATTCCGAATGGGGATACTACGTGTTCGCCTCGGTCCATAAGGATTGGGAAGGCGGAAGCGGAGGTTCCTGCACACAATACTTCAGTGCCGAGGGCGAGGAAGGTTGGTGGGTTCTTCGGATACTCAACAATCTTCCCGCCTGGACCGTGCACAGCAACTCCTACTGGTGGTCGAATCCCGATTCGGGGCACTGGGACACGTACCAAGGCCACCAGCATTGGACGGAGAGTAACGGATGGGCGGCGTACGTCTGGGTCCCATGAGTGCGGTCGGGCACTGCCGTCGGATCGTGGCGTGGATCGCGGTGCTGACAATCGCCGCCCTGGTTGCGGCTGGATCAGCTCGCACGACGGCCCGAGAGCGTGCCCTCGTGCCCGAGGCTGCACTGACATTCGGTGAACTCGGTTGGACCGATGCCGTCGCCCTTACACGCGACTCCCCAGTCGCCGGAGTCTCATTTGAGCTTCCGGCGGGCGCTGCTCAGGGGGCCGCCGCATGGTACGCGGTCGAACTCGACTACCGGTGGGAGGGCGTCCCGCCATTCGAGCGGCCGGCCTATCTCTACGCGAAGTGGAACGGCCGGGCGCTCTACCAGTTGGAGGTCATGCAGGACTCCACGTCGGCCCCCGGCTTCCGTTGGTCTATGGTTGACCTGGTTCAAGGGGACGCTGCGGGGATCTCCCGCAGCGGCATCTTCGAGGCAGCCTCCGCGAACTTCGCCACCAACCCCGGCATCCGCGGCGGGCCGAACACGGTGACCGTCGAGTTGGACCTCTCGCTCGCGGGTGACTCCGACGCACGCGCGGTCGTCTTCCCCACCTCGAAGGTCATCGTCACGCGATGGGGTCCGGCGAACATCGACCTCCGGGGTGGCGCCGACGTGGAAGGCAACCGGCTGAAGATCGACGCCACGGCCCGGAACAGCGGGATCGCGGCGCCGCTGCTGGCGGGCGACATCCTCGTGTCGTACAGCGACGGCAGCTTTGAGGCCATCGGGCGTGACTGGGGCGCAGGGCTTGGGCCGAACGGATCCCGTCGAATTCGTGAGGACATCGTCATCCAGCGTCCAGACCCCGAACGTGTGCACGTCGCACTTGAGTGGGGAACCGGCCGGCGCGCCTTCCGCGTCTATCCCGCGGAGCCGAACCACTGGTGGTCCTCCGTCCCGTTCCTGCGACCATCCCTGCCGGGCGCGGTCGTCGCCGTCGTGGTGCTTTGGATCGCTCTCCCTGCGGCCCTTCGATCGACCCGCGGAACCATCCGCCGTGGATCAGCCAGGCGGTGAAAAGCGTAGACTCCCGGCACCCTCCCTCTGGAGCACCGCCATGGAGTTCGGCGTCCACCTGCCGCAAATGGGCATCCACGCCACGCGTGAACACCTCATCCGCTTTTCGCAGCTTGCGGACCGGCTCGGATACCACTCGGGCTGGGTGAGCGACCACATCGCCTGGCCCCAGGGGATCGAGAGCGAGTATCCCTACAGCGCCAACGGCGATTTTCCCGCGCCAAACACGATGCCCTGGCTCGACCCGCTGGGGACGCTGATCTTCGCGGCGGCGGTCACGGAGCGGCTCCGGCTGGGGACGACCGTGCTCATCCTCGGCTACCGGCCGCCCGTCCAGACGGCGAAACTGATCGCGACGCTGGACGCTGTCTCGAACGGCCGGGCGATCCTCGGGGTCGGTGTCGGCTGGATGAGGGAGGAGTTCGACGCGCTCGGGATGCCGTTCGACCATCGCGGCTCTCGCGCCGACGAACAGCTTGACGTCTTCGAGGAGCTCTTCACGAAGCCCGAGCCTGCAAACGAGGGCGGCCGCTTCTATCCGTTCCCGAAGCTCGGATTTAGCCCGAAACCGCCGCAAGGCCACGTACCCATCTGGGTCGGGGGCGACACGGAGGCCGCGTTCCGGCGGGTGGTGAGGTATGGCGACACCTTCCACGCGGCCTTCACGCCGCTCGCGAAGCTGCGCGAGGGTTGGGCGCGTATCCGCCAGCTGGCCGAGCAATCCGGCCGCGACCCGGCGACGATCGGCTTTTCGACCCGCGTCTATCTCGATTTCGATGGGGTGATGGACCCGGAGAAGTCGCTTGCGGGAAGCCCGGCGAAGATGCTCGAACAGCTGGCGACCTACCGCGCGGCCGGGATCCAGCACCTTGGCTTCGACATCGTCGCGCGGGGCGGGGCGGAGGGCCGGGAGGAAGCGGCCGAGCGGTTCGCGGCCGAGGTCATGCCCCACGCGCCTTCGTGAGGGTGCGATCGGGTTCGGTGCCGCTCGCGGGGGAAGAAACTTGCGGACCGTTGACCGTAGACCGGACTTCGCGGCCCGTCTCCCGCTCCGCCTCCCCCTCACCTCGGTCCTCTCCCTCGCCGGGGAGAGGAAGCCGGGGCTTCGCTCGCGAGAGTGGGGGCCAGCGGTTGGCTCCCGACCTTTCCTCACAGCACAGCGCGAGCGGGTGGGCCGGCTTGAAGGCCGCGAGATGGGTGTGGTTCATGGAGCGGGGGGCTACGGGTTGGCGTCGCGGTCCTTGCGGCTTTGGGCCATGAGGAAGCCGACGCCGCCGCCGACGAGCGCGATGCCCGCGATCACCAGCAAGACAGCGCCCCAGATGGGGAAGCCGCCACCGTCATCGTCGTTGCCGCCCGTGCTGGGGGCCGAAGGGCTGCCGAGGCCGCCGCGGATCGTCCCGGGGATGGTCGGGGTGCCGGCCGTGGCTGTGCCCGATGCTCCCGCCGTGGCGGTGCCGGTGGTGGTGCCTTGCGCTGCGGTGCCGGAAGGCGTCGGGCCGCCGGGGGTCGGTGTGACGGCGTTGGCGGCGCGCGTCGGGGTCGGGGTGCGCGTCGGGGCGGGGGTGAAGGTGGGGATGGCGGCTGGGGTCGCTGAGCCGAAGACAACGTCGAGCTGCATGGGGCCGGCTTGCCAGCGGACGGTCTGGGTGGCGAAGCGGTCGCCGATTTTGATGCGCACTTCGGAGCCGCTGGCGCCGCAGCCGGCGGTCTGCTCGCGGGAGACGACGTCCGCAAAGTAGACGGTGACGCGGCCGGCGCCTTCGCCGGTGAATTGCGTCTTCCCCTTGCCACAGACCGTCTGGCCGACGAACGCCTCGACCACGAGGTCTTCGGGGACCTGGCCAGCTGAGTCGGTCACCGAACCAAAAACGGTCATCGGCGGGCCGAATGCTTGCGCGCTCGCGCCGCGGACAGGGAGACCCGTCGCGGCGAGAAGGACAAGCGTCGAGAGGGCGGTGAGATACCAGCGCATGAGCAACCGTGGGGGGCTGAGGGTGTGGGGACCTGCTTCGAGGTTACCGAAGCAGGCCCCGAGGCGCCACTACTTAGGGATAGTGAGCGTAAACGGTTCTTTGGCGAGCACCCAATACGCTTTGCCGGCGCCGAGCTCCGTGAGGGTCTGGGCATCGGCCGGGATGTCCGGGACGTAGCGCAGCCAGGTAGCGAGATCGGGTGTCCAGTGGAAGATTCCGCCGAGCTTGGCGGCGTTCGTGCCGAGGGCGTCCTCGATCGAGAGGCTGCCGTCGCCGGTGGAGATGAGGTTCCAGCCAGCCATCAGCTGCACGGTGGTGGTGGCTTCGAAGGTGACCAGGACATCGAGCAGGAGGCTGCCTTCGAGGTCAATGAGCGGCGTGGGGAAGGCGAACTGCGTGATGGCGCCGCCGCACTCCGCGAAGGTGATCGTCTCTTCCTCCCAGACAAGGCGCGCGTAGTCGCCAGTGGCGCCGAACGCGCCCGACTGGCCCGAGAGCCCGACCCACGGGAAGCGCGGCTGCTCGCTGGTGATGACCGCGCTCTTGCCGGGTTCCAGGTGGCCGACGAGGCCGAGGTGCTCTTCGTCGGAGATCTGGATGCCAGGTGCGCCGCCGGTGGTGCTCGACTTGGCGCTGCGGATGGCGAGCCCGGCGAGCGAGACGAGCGAATCGCCGACGTTCGTGACGACGGCGAAGCCGCCAAGGCCGCACGTCAAGCCCGTGATGCGGACCGTGGGCGCCTTGATCGCCGGGCCGGGGATGCTGACGAGGACGTTCATCGGCCGCATCAGGCTATCGCTGACTTTGATCCACGCCTGGCACTCATCGTCGATCAGGGTTGGCTGGGCGATGTGCTGGTTCATGGGCGTACCGAGGTCGGTTTCGGTATCGAAGGTGGTGGACCAGGCCTGACGCCGGAAGTCCTTCTCGATTGCGGAGGGGTTATCGGCCGCGGTGAGGATGATGCCCTCGCCGTTGTCGACCTTGAATTCGATCGGGCGCGTGCCGAGCACGTTGTTGATCGAGATGGCGTCGCAGAAGCCGTCGCGGTCCTTGAGGTGCACGACGACGTACTTCTCGTGGGCGACCGGGCCGTCTTCGACCGTGACTTCTTTGTAGCCTTCCCAGGTGAACCGCTTGGAGACCGTGTTGCTCCGGATCGGCGGGAACTTGCCCTTTGGCGTCACTGGGTAGTCGACCAGTGCGTAATAGGTCGCGCGACCGACGATGTCGTCGACTTGGCAGTGTGCGTTGCCGGTGGGCACGTTGATCGCGCACTCCTCATAGGTGAGGTTCAGGTCGCCCCAGGTGAGGAGATCCGCGACGCCGTCGCCGACATCCTTCTTCGTGGGGGCGTCGGTCCACTCGCTGAGGATGCGCGGCCGGTTGATGCTGCCGAGGAGGCTCGGGACGCGCGTCTCGGGATTGATGTTGAAGTCGGACGCGAAGACGTCTTTGTCGGCGAGGAAGAAGCCGGATGCGCCGTTCTTGACGCCCGTCTTGTAGTTGTTGCGGACGCCTTCGTTCTCCATGAAGAAGGTGACTTTGATCGGCGGCACGCCGGCGGAGCCGCCCGAGCGGTGCTCGGCCGGGCCGCGGAGCTTGTCCCAGTCGTCGGGCAGAATCCAGCGGTCGGCCGGGAGGACGCGGCCGTCGGGCTTCTTCTCCTCGGGGCGGCCGGAGGGGTTGTCGCCGAGGAACCAGCCGCGGACCTTGGCGCTAATCGGGCCGAATTCGGAGACCGTCTGCTCTTCTGCCGTGGTGAGGACGATGTCTTCGAGCGCCAGGAAGTAGAGGGTGTAGTGCACCTTGGTGAATTCGCGCCCGACCATGTTGGCCGTGATGTCGACTTCGCCCGGCACTTCGCTTTCGTAGCGGACGGTGGCGCTACAGGCATCGAAGGTGCCGAAGGCTTGGTCGGGCCCGCGGACGTTGACGCCCGGACCGGGGATGAAGGCGCCCGGCTGGCCCGATTCGCGCACGAACTGGGGCACCTCGGCGTCGCAGTCATCGTCGCCGGAGAAGCTGAAGCTCAGCGTCGCGGTCGAATGAATCCAGAGTACCTGCGGCGCGATCTGCGGGACCGAGTACTGGAGGCGGAAGGTGACGTACTCGAGGTCGATCTTCTGGCCTTCGTCGGTGATTGGCGGGTATTTCGCGCGAAACTCCAGGCGGATGACGTTGTTCGGGCCGCAGCTGCCATCGAAGTCGATGGCGACCGAGACCGAGATGCCGCCTCCCGAGGTCGTGGCTTCGACCACCTGGGCGGGCCCGGAATCGGTCACGATGTAGCCGCAGAAGGAGGCAATTTCGACTCGGACGGGGACGCCGTCGAGCGGCTCCAGCGGGCCATTGCCGATCCGGCCCACAACCCACTCGGTGACGGAGGCGCCGCCGATGTAGCGCCCGTCGGCGGCGTTGAACGTGATCCCGATCGGGATCTCGGCAAAGGTGACCGGCGCCGTGTCGAACGTGCCGCCGCTGGTGATGCGCGTGTGGTCGATCCTGGCCCAGGCGATCGAGAGCTGCGCGCCTTGCTCCTCGGGAAGGTCGTTGCCGTCGCCGTTGGTGTCCCAAGCGGCGAACAGCACCTTCGGCGTGACGCCGGGGTTCATTGGCCCGCCGACGCCCGCCGTGTAGGAGAGCGAGACGAACTGGTGCCCCGGGACTTCGGATGTCCAGCTGAAGCAGAGGGTGCCATCGGGCACGCCGTAGGTGCCGTCGTTATAGAAGACCGAGACGTGTGAGGGGAGCGCGCCGTCGTCGCTGAAGAAGTTGATGTCGGCCGGGCTCAAGGTGTCGACGACGTCGGAGGGGATGACGCAGGCGGCGTGGACCGCACCGATGACGTGGGTGGGTGCAATCGGGAACTCGTCGACCTGACCGCCGCCGCCGAGCCCGTCGAGGGGCGTCATGTGGCGCAGTTCGGGCGCCTCGGCGTTGTCGATGTCGAAGGCGTCGGTGAGGGACTCCGTGATCAGGTGGTCGTCGGCGGTGAGCTGGACGTTGTAGGTCGCCCAGAAGGTGAAGGCGATGTCGACATCGCTCGTTGGGGCGTTGGCGGTGGAGTTGAAGCACCACTCCGACCCATGGCGCAGGACTCCGACGTTGGTCGCCGGCGGGCTCACGGCCCAGTCGTCGACGCGGACGATGTCGAGCGGGTTCGGCAGGACTTGCGGGTCGTTGGAGTCTTCGCCGGTGAGGAAGGTCGGGTCCCAGCCGAAGGTGCAGGTTTGGGCGACACCGCGGACGACGCCGTCCTTGGGCATGAGCTGGACGGTGACGACCTGTACGGCGAGCGTCGCTTGCGCAACCGCGCCGTCCGTCAGGTAGTCCCAGGTGATGACCATATCCGGGCGGGGGAGGGTCTCCGACTCGATACGGGTGGCAGTGGCGACCACGCAGTAGACGTCGTCAGTGGTTTCGGCGGAGCCGTTATTGAAGAAGGAAGTGCTGAGGATGACGCCGTTGACGACCTGGAAGCCGAAGTTGGTCCCAATCGAGGCGTGGCCTTCGTTCGCGACCTTGACGCAGTATCCGTTGGTGCCGTTCGTGGGGTCGGCGTCGGCGAGGCCGGGATGCGACGGGATGCCCGAATACACTTTCCCGGGGATGACCGCGGTGAAGACTTCGCTCCCTTGGGCCAAAGCCGCTGGCGGGTGATCCACGCGGTCGCCGCTGATGCCGATGAGCAGGCCAGCCAGTGTGGCGAGCAGGACGAACGGGCGGAAAGTGCGACGCGGCATAGAGCCCCCAGGCCTCTGGGACGCACCCCGCGACGTCGTTGTGACAAGCGCCCTGACAAGCGCTGAAAACCAGTGTGCCCGGCGACTCGACCCGCCCGGCACTTGGTAATGGAGATACGCTCACCTCCCCTGACGATCAAGGGCCGGCACGAGGGAAAACGCAGAAAGGGCCGCGGAGTTAACGAAAAGGGGGTTGGGATGCGCGCCGCGGATGGGGAGAGGTAGGTAGGATGGCATCCGCGGCGCGCTGGGGGGCGTGGATTCCGGGCGGTGACGCTGCAACTCTCGCCCGGTCCGCGACGTGGCCCCAGCGTAGTGGATCGGCGGTAAGGAAGAGGATGAGAATCCGTAACGGTTTCGGCAACTTCAGGTGGACAGGTGGCGTCAGCTTGGGGAGCGCCGGTCCGTGACGCTCCTGGTGTTCGGCGGCACCTTCGACCCGCCGCACTTCGGCCACCTGCTGTTTGCGGAGTGCGCGCGCCAGCAGTTCGAAGCGAGCCACGTCTCGTTCGTGGTGGCCGGCGATCCGTGGCGAAAGCACGGCCTCGCCGTCACGCCGGCCCCGCTGCGGCTCGAAATGGTGCGGCTCGCCGTGCGCGGGAACCCGGCCTTCGTGGTCGATGCGCGCGAAGTGCTGCGCGCGGGGCCGAGCTACACGGTGGACACTTTGTCAGAGCTCCGCGCCGCCGGACACGCCGACATTGTCTTGTTGCTCGGCAGCGATGCCTTGGCCGACCTGCCCAACTGGAAGGAGCCGGAGCGGATCCGGGAGTTGGCCCGGCTGGCGATCGCGCCAAAGCCCGGCGCGCCGCCGCCGCCCGAGGGCGTGGACGCCGTGGCGATGCCGCCGCTCGCGATCTCCTCGACCTTAGTCCGGGGTCGGGTCCGTGATGGGTTGCCGGTGCGTTACTTGTTGCCGGACTCGGTCGCGAGCTTCATCGCGGCGCGGGGCTTGTATCGCGGATAGCGTCGCGGAGCTTCGCTTCGAGCACGCCAGGGCGGAGCGGGGCGCGGGCCACTTCGCGCCCGTCAAGCTCGACCACGGGGATGGCCATCCCGTAGCGCTCGAAGAGGCTGGCGTCGCTGGTCACGTCTTTGCGTTCGATTCTGAGCGCGAGCAGCGGCGCGAGCCGCGCGAGCTCGCGGGCCGCCTCGTCGCAGAGCCCACAGGCTGGGCGCGTGTAAAGGACGACGGTGCGTGCGCCGGAACTCATGTCCGTGCGGGGCCGCGTCGGCGCGGTGGCGGGGCCGCGTCGTCGGGCGAGTTGTCTGGGTCCGAGCGGTGGCCCCACACCCGTTCGGCGTATTCGCGCGTGATGGGGCCCGGCCAGCGATAGAGGGCTGCCGCGACCATCATGGCGCCGCCGACCACAAGGGCGCTGACGAGCATGGGGACCGGGATATCCGCGATCTTCTGCTCATCGTTCCGGGTGAACGAAAGCGCGAAGCGCAGGACGCCGTAGAGCGCCATATAGATGGCGAACGTCCAGCCGGGCGTCTTCACCCACCGTCGAGCGACATAAAGAAGGAGGCCGAGGATGATCAGGTCGCCGAGCAGTTCGTAGCCGCCGGCCGTTGGATGGACGGGAAAGGAGTCGAGGGGCGCGAGGTCGCCGCCGACTCGCCGGGAGTCTTCGAAGACCTTGTACTGCGGGCTATCGGGGTGGACGTACTTGACGCCCCAGGGGAGGCTGGTGCGGTCGGCGAGGTGCTCGCCGTTGATCAGGTCGCCGATGCGGCCGAGGGCCTGGCCGAGGATCATGCCCGGCGCGGCGGCGTCGAGGCAGATGGCGATCGGCAGCCGCCGGATGAGGCCATAGGCGAGCCCGCCCACGACGCCGCCGATCAGGCCGCCGTAGAGCGTGATCCCGCCCTCTTGGATGTCCGTGATGATCGACGGGATGTCGTTTTCGAAGCGGTCCCAGTGTTCGAACACGTAAAAGAGGCGCGCGCCGATGATCGCACAGGGCACCGCGACGAGCGCGATCTCTTGGCCGGTCTCCGTCGGGATGCCGTCCTTCTTGCAAAGCCAGACGGAGAGGGTGACTCCGCAGAGGATGCCGACGGCCGTGAAGAGCCCGTGCCAGGTCAGCGTGAAGGGCCCGGCGTCGAACATGACGGGGTCGATGTCGATCGTGATCGAAAGGAAGGGGAGGAGCGTCAGGAGGGACACGCGCGCAGCGTAACGAATCGAGGTGAAAGAGCCCAGCAGGAGGGCGCCCCCGACGTACCGCCGCGGCTGTGATCAGGCGGACGGCGTGGAGCGTAGGACGAGGCAACACACCAGGAGAGAGTCCATGCCCACCGCCACGCTCACCGCCAACCCACTCGCCCGCGCTCGCAAAATTGGGCCGATCCTGCGGCTGAACGCGGCACAAGGGGAGAAGGAACGCGCCCTGACGGCCGAAGCCCACGAGGCGCTCGTCGACGCGGGCGTGTTCTCGCTCACCCTGCCGAAGTCGCTGGGCGGCGAGGAGGTCGACCTCCAGACCATGAACCGGGTCGTCCGCGAGATCGCCCGGGCCGACGGTTCGGCCGGCTGGTGCGCGATGATCTCCGGCGTCTACGCGTCGTTCGGTGGGCTGCTGCCCCGCGTTGGCGCTGAAGAAGTGTTCGCCGCCGGCGGCCGGACCGTCATCGCGGGCGCGCTAGGCCCGATGGGCCAGGCGGTGGTGGTGCCCGGCGGTTATCGGGTGAGCGGGCGATGGAACTTCGGGAGCAATTCGCCGCACGCCACCTGGTTCTGCGGCGGCTGCGTGGTCATCAACGATGGTGCGCCGGTGATGCAGCCGAATGGTCAGATGCCCGTGATCAAGATCGCGCTCTTCCCTCGTAGCGCTGTGACCATCATCGACACCTGGCATACGACCGGCCTCGGGGCGACGGGAAGTCATGACTACGCCGTGAGCGACGTCTTCGTCCCCGCCGAGCGGGCGTTCTGGTTCGGCGACCCGCCAGTGGAGCAGGGATTGCTCTACCAGCTTCCGATTGTGGCGGGGTACGGCACGACGATCGCAAACGTGCCGCTCGGCGTCGCCCAGCACGCGCTCGATTCGTTCATCGAAATGGCCCCGTCGAAGACGCCGGTCCTCTCGCCGGTCACGTTGGCACAGAAGGCGAACGTCCACGACCGGCTTGGCGACGCGATTGCGGATGTCGACGCGGCCCTCGCCTACATCGAGCGCGTGGTTGACGACACATGGGCCGCTCTCGACGCGGGCGAGAACGTGAGCTGGACTCAGCGTGGGAAGCTCTGGCTGGGCGGGACGAAGTGCGGTGAGCTGGCGTTGAAGGCGATTGACGGGCTCTACACCGCTGCGGGCGGGAGCGCCGTCTACGCGGCGAACGACCTGGACCGTTGCCATCGCGATGCCCGCACAGCGGTGCAGCACATCATGACCCAGTTCCTGAACTACGAGAACGCCGGCCGCCAAGCCTTCGGCGCCGACATGCGGCAGTCGACGTGGGTGTTCGATTATCGCGGTGAACTGGAATAGCGCACGAGGCGGCCGACGGAAGGCCCACCGTCGGCCGTTACCCTGCGGTGGCCGCAACCGGCCCGCCGTCGGGTACGTCGCGGCCCATCTCGCCAATGACCTCCCAGAGGCTGGCCGGCGCGGCGTCGTCGCTTGCCGCGGGGATTGGCTGGCGCCACTGCTCGAAGAGCTGGTCGTAGCGGGCGATGCGGTCGACGAACTCGTGGCGAGTGGTGGCCATTTTGCGCATCTTGTCGTCGATCAGGGCGATCTGCTTGAGGGTGCTCTCTCGCGCGACGGCCAACTTGGCGGCTTTCTCGGCGACGTCGGCGCCGCGGTCCCACTCAGCCCGGATCTGGAGGCGCACGTCCTCCGCGTCGAGCATTTCCTTTATCTCCGCGAGGGAGAAGCCGAGCAGGTCTTTGAGGGTCTTGATCCGCTCAAGGCGTTCGAGGTCCGCGTCGGAGTAGAGCCGGAAGCCGCCGTCCATGCGCGACGGGGCGGGGAGGAGGCCCTTCTCCTCGTAATAGCGGAGCGTCCGCTGGGTGAGCTGCGTGCGTTCGGCGGCTTCACCGATTTGGAGGAGTGCGTCGGCGACGAGAGCTTTTGCCATGCGTTGTGAGGGTAGTGTACGAACATTAACGCGAACGTCAAGGTAGGGTTTCGGCGATTTGGGCGCTGTCAGCCGGCCGAGGTCAATCCGCGGAGGACATCGGCGCCGTCCATGGCGAGCAGCGCGTGGACATCGAGCCGAAGGCCGGGGAACTGCTCGCTTTCGATAGCGCCGTGGGGGCCGGGTTCGCGCCGCACGTAGGCGCCATCGCGGAGGGCGAACCAGTCGAGGGCGCCGTCTTCGACGCGCCAAACGAGGTACTCGCCGACGCCGTTGCGCTCATAGGCGCGCTGCTTCTGGTGGAGGTCTCGGTTCTTCGTGCTGGCCGCGATTTCGACGATGAGCTCGGGCGGCGAGGCGAGGTAGCCGCCTTCGAGTCGTGCCCGTGATGGCCGGTACAGCATGGCGTCGGGTATGGGCTCGTTCTGGTCATCGAGGAGGACTGAAGCCGGCGCCATTGCTTCGACGTCTTCGTACTGCGCTTCGTAGGCCATGAGCCACCGCAGGACCATCGTGTGGTGTCGCGCGTGCTGCGTAACCCGGACAGGTGACGGCATGTAGACGACCCCCTCGATGAGCTCGACCCGCTCGTACTCCTCGCAGTCGGCGTAGAGCGCGTGGAATTCGGCGCGCGACATGACGTCGCCGTTTTCGAGGTGGGGCCGAGGACGAGCCAGCGCAGCAACCATAGGAGGCAGTATAGCCGCGCCGAAACGCCGCGAGGGCGCCGAACTTCGGCGCCCTCGCTGGGGTGATTGCTGTGCGGTCCGCTTAGACCTCGCGGAATTCGCCTTCCACTGTGCCGTCGTTGGCGCCCTCCGGGGCCCCTCCCGTGTCTGGGCCGGCAGCGCCCTGCGAGGCATAGACGGCCTCGCCGATCTTCTGCATGGCCGCGCTTAGGGCTTCGAGCGCCGTGCGGATGCGGCTCTCGTCCTCGACTTGGAGGGCTTCGCGGACATCCTTGACGCGGGCTTCGACTTCGGCCCTGAGGTCGGCCGCGATCTTGTCGGCGTTGTCGCGAAGCGTTTTCTCCGCCTGGTAGGCGGTGTTGTCGGCAAGGTTCTTGAGCTCGATGAGGTCCCGCTTGCGCTTGTCCTCGTCGGCGTGCAGCTCGGCTTCGCGCTGCATCTTGTCGATTTCGTCCTTCGAAAGGCCGCTGGACGCCTGAATCGTGATCTTTTGTTCGCGGCCGCTGCCCTTGTCCTTCGCCGAGACGGAGACGATTCCGTTGGCGTCGTTGTCGAACGTGACCTCCACCTGGGGGACGCCGCGCGGCGCCGGCAGGATGCCATCGAGGATGAAGCGGCCGAGCGACTTGTTGTCGGTCGCCATCGGGCGCTCGCCCTGCAGGACGTGGATCTCGACGCTGGGCTGGTTATCGGCGGCGGTCGAAAAGACTTGGCTCTTTGCCGTCGGGATCGTGGTGTTGCGCTGGATGATCGGCGTGGAGACGCCGCCAAGGGTCTCGATGCCGAGCGTCAGCGGCGTCACGTCGAGGAGGAGGACGTCTTTGACTTCGCCCTTGAGGACGCCAGCCTGGATGGCGGCGCCAATCGCGACGACTTCGTCCGGGTTGACGCCCTTGTGCGGCTCCTTGCCGAAGAAGTCGCCGACGAGCTTCTGGACCGAGGGCATGCGCGTCTGGCCGCCGACGAGGACGACCTCGTCGATATCACCGGGCTTCTTGCCAGCGTCGCTGAGCGCCTTGCGGACGGGTTCGAGCGTGCCCTTCAGCAGGTCATCGACGAGCTGTTCGAGCTTGGAGCGGCTGAGCGAGACGTTGAGGTGCTTCGGGCCTGTGGCGTCGGCGGTGATGAACGGGAGGTTGATCTCCGTGGATTGGGCGCTGGAGAGCTCGATCTTCGCCTTCTCGGCTTCGGCCTTGAGGCGCTGGAGGGCCTGGCGGTCTTGGCGGAGGTCGATGCCTTCGGCCTTCTTGAACTCGTCCACCAGCCAGTCGATGATCCGCTGGTCGAAGTCGTCGCCGCCGAGGTGCGTATCGCCGTTGGTCGAAAGGACCTGGAAGGTGCCCTCGCCGATTTCGAGGATCGAGATGTCGAAGGTGCCGCCGCCGAGGTCATAGACGGCGATCACTTCGTCGTCCTTGCGGTCGAGGCCATAGGCGAGCGAAGCCGCGGTCGGTTCGTTGATGATGCGGAGGACATCGAGGCCGGCGATCCGGCCAGCGTCCTTGGTGGCTTGGCGCTGGGCGTCGTTGAAGTAGGCGGGGACGGTGATGACCGCTTCGGTGACCGGCTCGCCGAGGAAGGCTTCCGCGTCCGCCTTCAACTTCTGAAGGATCATCGCGGAGACTTCGGGCGGACTGTGGTCCTTCCCACCCATCTTGACCCGGGCATCGCCGTTCGGGGCAGCCGAGACGGAGTAGGGGATGAGCTTCACGTCCCGCTGGACTTCGCCATCCGAGAACTTCCGGCCCATGAAGCGCTTGACGCTGTAGACCGTGTTGTCGGGGTTGGTGACTGCCTGGCGCTTCGCGACCTGGCCGACGAGGCGCTCGCCGGTCTTGGTGATGGCGACGATCGAGGGGGTGGTGCGTGCACCCTCGGAGTTCGCGATGACGACGGGCTCGCCGCCTTCCATCACCGCCATGCAGCTGTTGGTGGTGCCGAGGTCGATTCCGATGACCTTACCCATGTGTGTCCTGACTCCTTTGTTGGACTTCGGCGGAATGGATGGCGGCGAGCGGCGTTAGCTCTCCGTGGGCGCGCCCCCTTCGCCCACGATGACCATCGCGGGCCGGACGACGCGGTCGCCGAGTTTGTAGCCGCGCTGTGCGACGTGGAGGACCTTGCCGTCCTCGCCGGGTTGGCGGGCGATGGCTTCGTGCAACGCGGGGTCGAAGGGTTCCCCGGCGGCGTTGATCTCCGTCACCCCCATGGATTCGAGGAGGTGCGAAAACTTGCGGGAGATGGCGACGACGCCCTGCACCCATTGGAGGTGGGTGAGGTTGGGGTCGACGTTGGCGACGGCACGGTCGAGGTCGTCGTAAATCGGGAGGAGGTTGATGACGGTGGCGGCGGTCGCGAAGCGGGATTGCTCGCCCTTTTCCTGTTCGACGCGGCGCTTGTAGTTGATGAAGTCGGCTGCGCTGCGCTGCCAGTTCTTGTAGTACTGGTCGGCTTGTTCGCGCAGCTTCTCGGCTTCCGCGGAGTCGGCGGGTGGCTGGGGCACGGGCGCGCCCTCGGCTCCCGCGGACTGGTCCAGCCGCGAGGCGGCGCGCTTATCGACCATCGGGTCTCGTTCGGAATCGCTCATAAGTCCTCCTGGTCCGGGCCGGCCAAATGTCCGGCTCGAGGGTTATTCATCCAAGCCGTAGTAACGGTTCATGAGGCGGGTGAGCAGGTCGCTCACGTAGCGGACGTGCGCGACCGCGTCGCCGTATGCGAGGCGGGTCGGGCCAAGCACGCCCAGCACGCCGCTTGCCCCGCCGGGCACGCCGTAACGGGCGAGGACGAAGCTCATATCCCGGTAGGGCGCGGCGGCGTTTTCGTCGCCGATCACGATTGCGACGTCGCCCGAGGCCATCTGTTGCGATGGGATAGCCGCCCGCAGGCGGCGTTCGTCGACCGCTTCCAGGGTGTCGAGCAGGCGGTCGCTGTCGCCGAATTCGGGTTGTCGCAGGAGGTCGCGCACGCCTTCGACGATTGGCGACTCGACGGCTTGGGCCTGCTCTTTGAGGAGGATTTCGGTGACCGCGGCGACGACCATGCCTTCGACTTGGCCGAGCGGCTCTGATTTGTCGCGGACAGGGAGGTCGGCTGCCATGTGCCCGCCGAACTCCGCGTTCAGCCGCCCGGCGAGACGGGCGAGGCCCTCTTGGTTGACCGGGACGGGGAAATCGACGGTCCGCTGATGCACCTGCGCATCCGACGTCACGACGACGAGGAGGGCGCGGTTTTCCGAGAGCTCGACGAGTTGGAGCTGCTTGAAGCGCACCCCTTGGACCCTGGGCTGCGTCACGAGGGCGACGTTGTGCATCGAGTTGGCCAGGACGCTGGCGGCAAGGCTGACCCATTCTTCGAGGTCCCGAGCGCTCTGATGGAACTGGTGGAGGATGGTCGCCTGCTCCTGGTAGGTGAGGTCGCGCTCGGGCATCAGAGACGAAACGTAGTACCGGTAGCCGCGGTTCGAAGGGATGCGGCCGGCCGAGGTGTGCGGGTGGGTGATGTAGCCTTCCTCTTCGAGCGCCGCCATTTCGTTGCGGACGGTGGCGCTGGACAGGGCGAGGTGATGCCGCTCGACAAGCGTCTGCGACCCGATCGGCTGAGCCGAGTCGACGTAGTCGTCGACGATCAGGGCGAGGATGCGCGCGCGGCGGTCTGATAATGGCACTATCAAGTCACCTATCGGGTCTTAGCACTCGCTCACCCTGAGTGCTAACGACTCAAGCTTACCGAACGCGGGGGCGCGGGTCAATGTGTGTGACCCCGCCAAGGCTCGCGCCCCAGGCCTACGCTACGATGACGAGCACAGGAGGAGAGCAGCAATGACAACAAACGGAGGGCTCCAGTTGCGGTCGACCGTCACCGCGAGCGGCACGGTCGAGGTCACGCTCGTGCCGGTCGCGACGCCGGCCCCGGCGGCGGACGAGGTGGTGGTGCGAGTCGAGGCGGCCCCGATTAACCCGTCCGACCTCGGACTGCTGTTCGCGGGCGCGGACATGACGAAGGCGACGGCGGCGGTGGTCGCCGGCCAACCACTGGTCAGCGCTCCGCTCCCAGCGGCCGCGATCCCGATGATGGCCGGGCGGCTCGGCCAGTCGCTCCCGGTGGGCAACGAAGGCGCGGGCACGGTGGTGGCCGCCGGCGACTCGCCCCAGTCCCAGGCGCTCCTCGGGAAGACCGTCGCGATCCTCGGTGGGGCGACGTTCGCGGAGTATCGCCTGATGAAAGCCGGGCAGTGCCTTGTCCTGCCCGAGGGCACGAGCGCGCGCGACGGCGCCGCCTGCTTCGTGAACCCGCTCACCGTCCTCGGGATGGTGGGCACGATGCGGTTGGAGGGCCACTCCGCGCTCGTCCACACGGCGGCGGCGTCGAACCTCGGACAGATGCTCGTGAAGCTCTGCCGGGTGGAGGGCGTGCCGCTGGTGAACATCGTGCGGCGCCCCGAGCACGTTGCGTTGCTCAAGGGCCTCGGCGCGGAGCACGTCCTCGACTCCTCGGCGACGGGGTTCCAGGGTCAGCTCGCCGATGCCTGCGAGGCGACCGGCGCGACGCTCGCCTTCGACGCGACCGGGGGCGGGAAGCTCGGCGGCCAGATCCTCGCGGCGATGGAGACGGCGGTGGTCCGCTCGTCGTCGGAGTTCAGCCGCTACGGCTCGACCGTCCACAAGCAGCTCTACATCTATGGCGGGCTCGACCGGTCGCCGACGGAGTTCAACCGCGCCTTCGGGATGGCCTGGGGCATGGGCGGTTGGTTGCTCACGCCGTTCCTGCAGAAGATCGGCCCGGCGGCGGGCCAGGATCTCCGCGAGCGCGTGGCCCGCGAGGTGAAGACGACCTTCGCGAGCCAGTACACCAAGGAAGTGACGCTGGCTGGGGCGCTCGACCTCGCCGAGATCGCGGTCTATGGCAAGCAAGCGACGGGCGAGAAATACCTGATCACGCCGCACGCCTGATCCGCGGCCCTACGGCGCTTTCGGCTCCATCCACGAAGACATCGGGAAGAGGGTGCGGTGCGCGATGCGCCAGCCCTCGGCTGTCTTGACGCAGTGGTCGACGTAGGTGAGCAGCACCGTTTGGACTTCGCCGGTGCCGCGGAGATGGGCGGCGTGCATGTACGACGACATCTCCGCGGTCGTATCGCTCGAGAGGACGACGTTGATCGAGCCGACGAGGTGCTGCGTTCGCACGTCGTTTCGACCGCGGAAGGTGTCGTTGACGAAGCCGGACCACTCCACGGGGCCGATGCGGCGCGTCGTTGGTGCGCCACTCACTTCGATGATGGCTTCGCCGGTGAAGGTCTTCTGGAAGATGGCGATGCCGTTTTCCAGCTCGCCGCGCCCGATCGCGTCCGTGCCCATGGTGTAGTTAGTCGCGAGCTGGCGGACATGGCTCTCGATCAGCGGCCAGTCGGGGCGGTCGCTGCCGCCGGGGGTGATGCGGGGGTCGGGGTAGTTGGCCTCGGGCATCGCCTAGTCCTTTCCGGTTGTTCCGCGGACGAGTGGGACGATGGTTTCGTCCTCGGGCCGCTTGGGTTTGCGGTACTGGTAGAAGGTGGATGGCACGTCGCCCGAATCGCCGCCACCTGCGAGGGCGTAGGCGGGCTTGGGGACGGCGCGGCGCTGCCGGTTGATGTCCGAGTCCTCGTCGAGGATGTCCCCGAAGAAGATCGCGTCGGCTGGGCAAGCGCCGACGCAGGCGGGCTTAAGGTTCACCGCCAGCCGGTCGGAACAGAGGTCACAAATCGCGACGAGCCGCTCGGCTTCGTTCACGGCGATGACGCCGTAGGGGCACGCCGGGACGCAGAGCATGCAGCCCGTGCAGTTGGCGTCGATCACCGAGACGATGCCGTTTTCCAGCTTCTCGAGTGCGTCGTAGGGGCAGGACGTGATGCAGGGGGCCTCGGTGCAGTGCTGGCACATCCGTGGCTGGAAGTACATCCAGACGTTCGGGTAAATGCCCGCCGGGATGTCGTGGTGGCCGGAGCCGATCGTGGGCACCTTGAGCCGCTTTACCTCGCGGGGGTCGTTGTGCTCGTCCTGGCAAACGACCGTGCAGGCGTGGCAGCCGATGCACCGGTCGAGGTCCAAGAGGAGGCCGAGCTGGACGCGTTTGCCGTTGGCCGATTCCATCAGGCTTCCACCTTGCGCAGGTCCACCCAGACATCGTGAAGGGCGGCGTTGGGGTCGGCGCCGGTGAGCGTGTTCATCGCCACGTGGGCGGGATTCGTGACGTCGCCGCTGAGCAACTCCTGCATCGCGCCGTGGATGAACGAACTGCGCCGCCAGCCTTGCATGACGGAGATCGTCCCGGGCCGCGTCCCCTCGCTGATCCGGGCGCGGAGCCGGACGTGCCCGAGCCCGTTGTAGATCTCGACGACGTTCGAGGTCCGGATCCCGCGGGGATCGGCGTCGATCGGGTTCACGCAGACGTACGGGTCGGGCAGGAGGTCGCGGAAGGTGGCGACCTCGTTCAGCGCGCCGTTGGGATGGAACTTCGAGTGGTAGCTGACGAGGCTGAGCGGAAGTGTCTCGCCGGGCGGGTCGTAGTCCTTCCGGGGGCGCGCTTTGTAGGTCGGGAGCGCGTCGTTGAGGGCGGCGCACTCTTCGGCGTAGAACTCGAGCCGCCCCGATGGCGTGCGGAACTTGGATTCGGCGAACTCGACGTGGGGGCGCTCAGGCGTGGCGCCGGGGTTGAAGCCTTCCCAGACGAAGGCCTTCTCTTCCTTGATCCGCTCCCAGGTGACGCCCGGGACGGTTTCCCACATCTTCGGGAGGAGGGTCGCCTCGTCGAGGTCCTTGAAATCGTCGGTCCAGCCCATCTTGAGCCCGAGCTGGCGGAAGACTTCGAAGTCCGACCTCGATTCGCCGACGGGCTCGATGACCTTGGGCATGTATTGGATGAGGTTGCCGTAGTAGCCCGGCATGCAGACGCCCTCCTTCTCGTAGGGCGTCACGACCGGCAGGACATAATCCGCGTATTGGGCAGAGTCGGCCATGATCAACTCGTTGACGACGATCAGGTCGATCTTGGGGAGCACGTCCTGGAGTGTCTTGGCGGCGCCCGGCCACTGATTGACCCAGTTCATGCCGCCCATCAGCAGCGCTTTAATCGGGAAGGGGCCGACGCCAGGGAGGTCTTCGCCGGCCGCCGCCTTCAGGAAGCTGAGGCCGTCGATCGTCTTCTGCGGGACCGGCTTGGTCGCTTTCGGGGCTGCATTGGGGTTGAGCGGTGGCGCCTGGAACGAGGAGATGGCGCTGACGCCGCCGCCGGGCTTGCCGATGTTCCCGGTCATCGCGGCGAGGGTCATCATCAGGCGCTCGACGTGGTGGGCGTGGAACGTGCGGCCGATGCCCCAGCCCTTCTTAATCGCCGCGGGCTCGGCGGTGGCGTACTCCATCGCGAGCTGGCGGATGACGTCGGCCGGGAGGCCGGTGATCTCGGCGGCGTGTTCCGGCGTGTAGGGCAAGGCCTCGTCGATCAGGAGCTGGTAGGCGGTCGTGCAGGGGATGCCCTTCGCCGCGTGTGGGCCCATCAGCGCTGGACGGACGTCCGGGTCGTTGGCGCGGCGCGGCTGGCGGGTTTGCTCGTCCCAGACCATGAACGCCTCGGGGTCGCCGCCGTCGACGACGTCGGATTCGCGGAGGATCTGGCCGTTGTCGTCGCGCACAAGGAACGGGCCGTTCGTGTGCTGACGCATGTAGTCGACATCGGTGAGCTCAGCGAGGTGGATGATCGCGATCATGGCAAGCGCGAGCGCCGCGTCGGTGCCGACCTTGACGGGCACCCATTGGTCGGACATCGCGGCAGTGGTGGTGAAGAGGGGGTCGATGGTGATGAGCTTGGCGCCGCGCTCCTGCGCCTTGATGAAGTGGCGCATCTGGAGTTGTTCGGTTTCGGCGGTGTTCGCGGCCCAGAAGATGACCAGGTTCGAGTTCATCGAAAGGTCTTCCATCGCGTGGCCGCCGGGGGCTTGCTGGGCGCCGGGTGTCCCCGTCGGGTCGGTCCAGTTGCGCCAGCCAGTCGCGCGGGCGGCGCCGACCGGGCTATCGCCGTGGGCGCCGATGAAGCTGATCTTTGTCGCCCCGAGGAGTTGGCCGAAGCGGACGCCAGCGACGCCGCCGCGGTCGTACATGGCGATCGACTGATGGCCGTGGGTGTCGCGGACGGTCTTGAGGCGGTCCGCGATCTCGGTCAGGGCTTGGTCCCACGAGATGCGCTGGAACTTGCCCGAGCCGCGCTCGCCGGTGCGCTTCAGGGGGTAGAGGAGGCGGTCGGGGCTGTGGATGCGCTCCGGCCAGACGGCGCCCTTCGCACAGAAGTGGCCAGCCATCACCGGCTCGAACTTCACGACCTTGCCATCTTTCACGTGGGCATACACGGGGCAGCTGCCGCCAAGGCAGGCGCCGATCATGGGGCAAGCGGTCTGCACGACGGTCGTGCCGCCTGCAACCTGGGAGCGAGCTTCGAGCAACTGATCGACTGCCATCGTCCAACCTCCGAGTCCGCGACCGGCCAGACTGTGCTGCCGGGCCACACGCCGGGGTGCCGTCTCGAAATTGGGACGCGCCCCGCACGTAACGGCCGCATTCTACCCCAGCACTGGGCCTAGGCGCGCTCGGGCGAACGCCCCCGAGTCTGGGGCCCGCGTGGCCGCGTTAGCCGTTGGGGATGAGCACGCCGCGCCCGGGCTTGCCCGCGATCAGGTCGTCGTACGCTTCGTTGATCGCTTCCAGCGGGTAGCGCCGTGTGATCTGCCCTTGAACGTCCAACAGGCCGCGCTGGTAGAAATCGAGGATGCGGGCGAATGTCTCGTGCGGACTCGCCGAGCCGTAGTAGGACCCCATCAGGACCTTCTGGTTGCGGACGAGGGTGGTCACTTCTATGGACGAGCGGTCGAGTTCTGGCGCGAGCCCGACAACGACGGCGACGCCGTTCGGACGGAGGACGTCCACGCACTGGGAGACGGTCGTCCCGCTGCCGAAGACTTCAAAAGCGAAGTCTACGCCGCCGCCGCTGAGCTCACGCACGGCCTGGACGGGGTCGACCTCGCTCGCATTGACGAGGTCGGTCGCGCCGAAGCGCTTCACGAAGTCGAGCTTCTCCTGCTTGAGGTCGACAGCGATGACTTTGGCGGCGTTCATCAGGCGCGCGCCCTGGACGACGTTCGTGCCGACACCGCCCACGCCAAAGACGGCTACGGTTGCGCCGGGCTTCATGAAGGGGTTGTTAATCACCGCGCCGACGCCGGTCGTCACGCAGCAGCCGATGAGCCCGAGGACCTCCAGCGGGACATCGCCCGCGACGGGATAGCACGCCTGGGCTGGGACGACGGAGCGTTCCGAAAAGACCCCGATCTTGGAAAGCTGGAAGACGGATTGGCCCTCGCCGTCGGTCAGCCGGGTGGTGCCGTCGAATTGGCGGCCGCCGGTCGCACGATTGGTGAGACAGAGCTGGGGCGAGCCCGAGCGGCAGGTGGAGCAGTGCCCGCAGTTCGAGACAAACGAGAGGATGCAGCGGTCGCCGGGCTTGACGGCGGTGACGCCGGGGCCGACTTCCTCGACCGTGCCCGAGCCTTCGTGGCCAAGCACGACGGGCCGCAGCGTTGTACCGGTCCCCTCCATGAGGTGGTGGTCGCTCAGGCAGATGCCGGCGGCGCCGATTTTGACGCGCACCTCGCCGGACTTCGGGTCGTCCATGTCGAGGCTGACCACTCGAAGGGGCTCGTGGATGTCGTAGAGGACGGCGGCTTTGGACTTCATGCGGGCTGCTCCAACGCGAAGGGTCGGCGCATGGTACCCAGCGTGGGCCCCGCGGACTACGCGACGCTTGGGTCATCCTTCGCGGCCCGTTCGAGCACCGCGTTGAAGGACGCGATAGCAACCTCGATCTGGTCGTCTTCCGGGACTTTCGTGGTGAGTCCTTGGAGCGCGATGTTCGGCTTAAACATCGCCTGGACGAACGCGCGGTCGTTGAAGCGAGCGCCAAAGCGGAGGATTTCGTAGCTCACGCCGGCCACCAGCGGGATAAGCACGATGCGCGAGATGACGCGCACGATAAGGCCTTGGTCGACCAGTACGTCAAAGAGGAAAAAGGTGATGAAGGCGATCACGATGACGACGAGGAGGAAGCTCGTGCCGCAGCGCTGGTGTTCTTTGGGGAAGCGGCGGACTTCCTCAGGGGTAAGGGGGCGCCCGGCTTCGTACGCGTGGATCGTCATGTGTTCGGCGCCGTGATACTGGAACACGCGCCGGATTTCGCGCATCCGGCCGATCAGCCAGATATAGAGGACGAAGAAGGCGAGGCGGATGACGCCTTCCACCGCGACGATTGCGGCGCGGCTCCAGTCCCAGGATTCGAGCAAGTTCGAGAGGAAGATCGGCGCGACGAAGAAGACGGCGGCGACGAAGACCATCGCGACGGCCATGCTTCCCCAGAAGGCGCCTTCGGGGAACTTGCCGGTCTCGCCTTTTTCGTCCTCTTCTTCGAAGGCGATCTTCGAGGAGAACGAGAGGGCACGCATGCCAAGCGCGAGGGTTTCCCAAAGGACGATGCCGCCGCGGACGAGCGGGATCTTGCGCGTCTTGCCGGTGTAGACGCCCCGGAGCTCTTCCGAGTGGCGGACGATGTGGCCTTTGGGGTGGCGGACGGCGACGGCCATGTGGCGCGGCCCACGGATCATGACGCCTTCCATGACGGCCTGGCCGCCGTAGTAGATCCGCTCGAGCTTGTCCGGTGTGCCGCCCATGTGTGTCCGTTTCCAATGAAAAGGGGCGCCAATGCGCCCCTTTTCGTGTCTCTGTTCGGCGCCGGTTAGAGGCCCGGCCGCTGGTAGCGGCGGTTGAACCGCTCGACGCGGCCGGCGGTATCGACGATGCGCTGCTCGCCCGTGAAGAACGGGTGGCAGGAGGAGCAGACGTCGAGGTGGACCTGCTTCTTGGTCGAGCGCGTGATGACGCGGCTCCCGCAGGCGCAGACGATCGTCGACTCTTCGTACTTGGGGTGGATGCTGGCCTTCATGCCTGGTTAAGCCTCCGCGGCAGCGTAGACGCTGACCTTCTTGCGGCGGCCCTTGGCGAAGGGTTCAAACTTCACCTGGCCGTCGATGAGCGCAAAAATCGTGTAGTCGCGGCCGAGGCCGACGTTGTTGCCCGGGTGGAACCGGGTGCCCCGCTGCCGGATGATGATCGAGCCGGGCTTCACTTCCTCGCCGTCGTAGTGTTTGACGCCAAGGCGCTGCCCGGCCGAATCGCGGCCGTTCTTGGAACTGGAGACGCCTTTCTTGTGCGCCATCTCACCCTCCCCCGCGCGGCCTAGGCCGTCGCGATCTTCTCGACGACGAGCCGCGTGACCGGCTGCCGGTGGCCGAAGGTGCGGCGGTAGCGCACCTTGTTCTTGTACTTCATGAAGCGGAGCTTGGGGCTCTGCCCATGTTGGGTGATCTTCGCGGTGACGGATGCACCGGGCACCGTCGGCGTGCCGATGGTGACGGCGCGGCCGTCAAGCAGCATGAGCACATCGAAGCTCACCGAATCGCCGGGGTTGCCGGCGACCCTACTCAGTTCAATCTCTTGGCCCTCAACGACACGCAGTTGGCGGCCGTCGGCGCGCATGATCGCTTCCATTGCGAAACTCCAGACAGTCCGTGGACAGTCTTTCAGTTTAGGATTCCCGGCGCGCCTGGGTCAACGCGACGGGTGCGGCTCAAGTTCTTGGACGATGGTTCGACGAGACGCGCGCGGCCCTCACCCCCGGCCCCTGGTCCCGACTTCGCGGGAGAGGGGAGTTTATGTCTTTCGATAGAGCAACCGCTTTCGACTGAAACTGGATCACCTTTCTCCCGGCGATCGGGAGTAGGGATGCTTTCGCTGGGATGAGGGCCCGCCGTGCCGCGCCGCACCCGCCGCGACCGCCGGAACTCGCCCGAGGTCGGCCTTGTCACGTAACTGGCACCGCCTCGGCCTCGCGTCGCGAGTCGATTGCGACGATACATTTAGGGAACAGTGAAGGTTGGGCGCGACCTCTGATGCTGGGCCTTTGCCGGCTTGACCAAGCGGGCTCAGGGCCCGTGGTATACTCCGCGACGATTTCTCGCCCACACCTACGGCGGCCCGTTTGGCCGCCGATCAGAGCGTGAAAGGGGCAAACAGTATGTTCCGAAAACTCCTAGGGCTCGCGACGGGCGCACTGCTGGTGGCGGCGTTCGGCGTTGGGCCGTTTGGTGGGCCCGCCACCTCCGAGGCGCAAGCCCCGGCGATGTCGAGCGTGATTATTTCGTTCAACCTGCCCCCTCGAGCGCCGGAAATCCAGGCGCTTTCGGGGCTTTCGGCCCAGGTGAAGGGCGAATTCCCGATGGTCAACGCGGTCGCTGCCGATGTCCCGACGTGGGCCGTGCCGCTCATCGGGCGCATCCCAGCCGTAAAGCTTGTCGAGCCGGATGTGGAAGTGCATGCGACCACGATCGCATCCGAGCTGAGCGACTCGTGGGGCGTTGAGCGGATCGGCGCTGGGCCGCTGCACGCGGCCGGGAAGACCGGCGCGGGCGTCCGCGTCGCCATCCTCGACACCGGGATTGCGACCGGGCACCCGGACCTCGCCTATGACCCGAGTTGCAGCTTCGGCAGTTCCGACAATGGACCTACGATCGTCGATGGTCACAACCACGGCACCCACGTCGCCGGGACGATCGCGGGAAAGCGCAATGGCACGGGCGTCGTAGGTGTGGCACCTGGCGTGACACTCTGCATCTTCAAAGTGCTGGCGAACAGCGGCTCGGGCTCCAGCGCGTCCATCCTTGCGGCCTTGCAGTGGATCCAGAACTACAACACCGCGAATCCGTCCGACCCGATCCGCGTAACGAGCAACAGCTACGGCGCGAACACGTCGCTGGGCAGCTCCGTAGAAGCGGCGTTCAATACGTTGAACAACGCGGGCGTGCTGAACATCGCCGCCGCTGGGAACAACGGGAATAGCACCTGCATCTATCCGGCGCTCTACGCGTCGGTCGTCTCCGTCGGTTCGACGACGAGCATCGACGCCAAGTCGAGCTTTTCGAGCTTCTGCGCGGATGTTGAGCTTGCTGCGCCTGGTTCGAGCGTCTATTCAACCGTCCCAGCGACGGGCTACGCGACGATGAGTGGGACTTCCATGGCGACGCCCCACGCTTCGGGCTCCGCCGCCCTCCTGTTCGGCGCCTTCCCGAACCTGACGAACAACCAGGTCCGCTCGCTGCTCCAGAGCACGGCGCTGGACCTGGGCACGGCCGGCCGCGACACGTCGTTCGGCTTCGGCCTCGTCCAGCCAGCGGCCGCAATCGAGGCCGCGGGCGGGACGCCGCCGCCGGCCGACAACCCGGTCCCGGTGGCCACGTCGCTGACTCCCGCCAGCGTCCTGGCTGGCTCGGCGGCCTTCACGCTCGAAGTACGGGGCTCCGGCTTCATTTCGAGTTCGGTCGTGCGGCTCAACGGCTCCTCGCGGACGACGACCTTCGTGAATACCACCACCCTGCGCGCCTCGATCAGTTCGTCGGATGTTTCGACCGCCACGACGAAAACCGTGACCGTTTCGAACCCGACGCCGGGAGGCGGGACGTCGAGCGGCCTGACGCTCACGATCAGCAGCACTCCGCCGCCGCCACCCCCGCCACCCCCGCCCGGTTCGGCGCTCTACCTGAGCCTCGCAAGCTCGACGACTGTCGGCGGGGTGAGTG
>JBJXFX010000011.1:0-52379 GCA_046152925.1 Dehalococcoidia bacterium | reverse complement strand
AGCCGCTCGCCGAGAGGCGCTTGAGGAGGCCGTAGAGCGCTTCGTCGGTCAGGTCCCGGCCTGAGCCAGGGAAGAGCACCTCGTCGATGATCCCGCGGTACGCCTTCGCCTGCGTGAACGCCATCGCGTCGCGGAAGGCGCCCGCGAGCCGCACGAGGTCGCGTTCGTCCTCGCAGAAGTGCTGCTCGGCGACCGGCGCGTCGTGCGGGTCGGCGGAGTCGATCCGCAGCCGGCCCGTGCCCTTCACCTCTTCCAAGACAGCCGCGATGGCGAAGCAATCCGGCGCCCCACCGCGGGGCGAGAACGAGAACGCCTCGATCTGGAGGTCGTTCCGCTGGTCGCTGCCGGGAGCGGTGTAGCGGAGGATGGTCTGCACGATCGGCTGGTCGAGGTCGAGGATCGACGGGTCTTTGACGCGGCAGAGGACGCCGAGCGCGGGGTGGTCGCAGAGGTTCTCGCCCACGCCGGGGAGGTCGGCAACAACGTCGACGCCGAGGCCCTCGACAAGGCCGCGCGGGCCGATGCCGGAGCGGACGAGGATCGGCGGCGTCTGGAGCGCCCCCGCCGAGAGGACTACGAGCTTTGCCGGGATGGCCAAGACCTCGCCGTCACGCTCGACCTCGACGCCAGTCGCACGGCCGCCTTCGACGATGACACGGCGGACGAGCGTCCCCGGCTGAATGCGCAGATTCGGGCGCGCGCGTGCCGGGGCGAGGTAGCCGACGGCGGTCGAAATCCTGAGGCGGCCGACCTTGTTCATCGGGTGCGGCCCCGAGCCCCACGACGACGGGTCGTTCGCGTCGGGGCAGTCGGGATAGCCGAGCTCGCGGCTCGCCTCCAGGAACGCCTGGTGGACGAGCGTGAGTTCGTCGTGTGCGTAGCGCCGGATGGTGATTGGCCCCGCGTCGCCGTGGAAGGGCTCGGCACCGTAATCGAGGTCGCGTTCGAGCCGGCGGAAGGCGGGGAGCACCTTCTCCCAGGCCCACTCGGGATTGCCGAGCGCCGCCCAGCCGTCGTAATCCTCGGGCATGCCGCGGAGGGCGATGGTCGTGTTGACCGCGCTCGACCCCCCGGTCACGCGCCCGCGCGGGAACGGGACGCTCCGGCCCGCAGCCGTCGGCTGGTAGGCGAAGCCCCAATCGTGCGCCGTGTACGAGTTGTTGTGACTGTTGACCAGATCGAAGGGCGTGGCGGCGAGGTCGGGGTAGTCGGGCCCCGCCTCCAAGAGCAGCACCGAACGGCGGGGGTCTTCGCTCGCCCGCGCGGCGATCACGGCGCCGGACGAGCCGGCGCCAACGACGACGATGTCTACGGGTTCCTGGGCCATGGCCCGCATTGTGGGGCGCGGACGCAGGGCGCGCATCCCGCGGGTGCCTCGGCGGTCTTGGAGATACACCCTGTGTGGCCTACCGTGCGCGCGTGGAGTCCATCAGCCTCGTCGAAGCGCGCCGCGCCCTGATCCGCGCCCAGGGCCTCGCGTCGCCGCCACGCAAGAATCCGGCGAAGGCGGACGTGCTCGCGGCCATCGAGCGGATGGCCGTGCTCCAAATCGACACCATCTCGGTCGTCGCGCGAAGCCCGTACTTCGTCCTTTGGTCGCGCCTCGGCGGCTACGAGCCGCGATGGCTCGACGAGCTGCTCGCGGAGGGCGCGATTTTCGAGGCGTGGGCGCACGCGGCCTGTTTCGTCCCCTCGTCGCAGTTCCCGGTCTACCGCCGGCGGACGCTGGATGGCGCGCACCGCGGCGGCGTCTACTGGAAGCGTTGGATGGCCGCGCATGAGGCGGAAGCCGCTGCAGTCCTCGATCACGTAAGGACCAACGGCCCGGCCCGTTCGGCCGACTTCGAAGGCGACGGCAAGCGCGGCGCGTGGTGGGACTGGAAGAGCGAGAAGATCGCGCTCGAGATGCTGTTCCAAAACGGGGACCTGATGATCGTCCGCCGCCAGGGGTTCCAGCGCGTCTACGACCTCACCGAGCGCGTGCGGCCCGGCTGGGATGACCGCGACGCACCCAGTGGCGACGAGGCGGCGCGGGCGATGGTCCTCCAGTCGATCCGCGCGCTGGGCGTGACCAAGCCGGAGTGGGTCTGGCAGTACTTACACCTCGAGCGCAAGCCGAGCCTGCAGGCCGTGCGCGAGCTGCTTAACGCCGGGGAAATCACCGAGGTCACGGTCGAAGGCTTCGCGAAGCCCTGGGTCATGCCGGCGGATGGCGCAGCGCTCGCGGGGAGGCGGCCGTCGCGGACGGTGCTGCTGACGCCGTTCGACCCGATCGTCTGGGACCGCGACCGAGGCCGCGAACTCTTCGGTTTCGACTACACGATCGAGTGCTACACGCCCGAGCCGAAGCGGCGGTACGGCTATTTCTCGCTCCCCATCCTCCACGGGGACGGGCTCGTTGGGCGGCTCGACGCGAAGGCGCACCGCAAGGACGGGCTCTTCGAGGTGAAGGCGCTTCACCTCGAACCCGGTGTACCACCGTCGGACGCCCTCGTGGCTGGCTTGGGCGCCTGCCTTCGGGAGTGCGCCGCCTGGCACGGGACGCCCGATGTGTTGGTCCGTAAGTCCGATCCGGAAGGGCTTGCCGAACGCGTCCAGCTTGCTTCCAGCGCCTGATAAGCCTCGCGAACCCCCTTGACAAGCCCGGCGGTTGGCGTAGGTTGAGGCCATTCTCGACAGGACGATTCAGCATGACTCGGGCGTGGGGATTGCTTGGCATTTCGGCTGCGATGGCGTTGTCACTCGGGATCACGGTCGCCGGCGTGCTCGGCCAAGCGGGTGGGCCGCAGCTCAACAAGGCGGCGACGGTACCCGGACTGCGGGCCGATGGCGGCCGGCTCCCGTTCCCAACCGTGCCGCCCGCCCTCAGCGACACCGGGAACTGCCGGACGTACGAGTGGACCTTCCGGACGCCGGGGCCGCTTGGTGGCGCTGTGTCCCGGAGCCTCCTCGGTCAAGGTGCCCACGGCTGGCTCTCCGGCCTGGGCACCGGAGAGCCGGACCTCAACTTCGACTTCGACCTGCCGCCGGATACTGCGGAAGCCGTCGTCTACGTCCGCTTCGAGTCGGATCGAGGGTCGTCCCAGTACGCCTATCAGCTGTGGGGCAGCACCGGCCGTTGGCACCAAAGCTTCCCCGTGGACTCCGACCTGCTCGCAAGCGCGACAACGATGGTCGTCTCGGTCTGTTGGCAGACGGGACCCCCAGAGCCCGATTGGGAGGTGGTCGTGTCGAACGCCGACAACGGCCAACTCACGCCAGGAGGTTTCGAGGTCTGGAGCGACACGTCCGTGCTGGTGATGCCGCCGAACACGGTGGCGGGCTCGAACGATGAGCCGTACGTCTTCCGTCCGAACGGGGGCAATTTGATCCCCGCGAACCCCTTCCGCGTCTCCGTTGGGGGCCGCCACGACATTCCCGTCTTCGGCGTTGACGGGCGCGATGAGCTTCTGCCTCCCTCAGCCACCGTGCTCGACGCGGTCGAAGTCGAGGGCGGGCGGACGGCGTTTCTCGTCAGCGTCGTGACCAGCGGGTCCGTCTGGAACCCGGCTATCGCCTTGCGCGGGTTCCCGAACGGCGCATCCTTTGCGTTCCCAGCGCCCAAGCTCTTCTCGCCGAGCGACCCGCTGTACTTCTCGCTGAATGTCCTCACGAACCAGCTGGGGACGTTCGCCATCAGCGATCTCACCGCATCGGTCATCGGCGGGTCGCCGTCCGCCAGCGCCCCCGCGGGGGCGCGGGTGGTGTATGGGCAGCCGGGCCTGCGGGTTAACGACGACGGGAACGTCACGGTGGTAGCGAACTTCTGCAACCCGACGGAGAGCGCCATCGTCCTAGCCAACGCAGGGATCGATATCTGGCACACCGCTCCGAACGGGAGGCCGCTGGCGGGCCTGTTCGGCACGTTTTCGGGGACGATCGAGCCGTTCGCATGCGAATCCACCGAGCTCGACGTGGCCACCGCCCGATGGTGGCGCGCGGCGGACACTCGGGAGTGGAATGAGCGTGCCGAACGGATATGGCGGGAGTTGGCGTTGCCTGGCGAATTGACCTATGCGGCGGACTGGGAGAGCACAGGGTCGCCCGCCATCCGCTGACGCTGGCGCCACACGGTGGCCGATCTGACACTCCCCACGCCCTCCCGTAGAATCGGCCCACACCACCCGGCGGGCGCGACAACGCCCGCGACGGAGCACCTTACATGTCGTTCGCCGCTGTCCTGGCCCAAGCGCGGGCCGAAGGCCGCACCCTGCTCTCCGAAGTCGAAGCCAAGGACCTGCTCCGCGAGGCGGGCGTCCCTGTGACCAAGACCACGCTCGCGAAGTCCGCCGATGAAGCCGTCGCCCAAGCCGAAGCCGCTGGCTACCCCGTCGTCCTCAAGGTCGTGTCCGCCGACATCTCCCACAAGAGCGACGCGGGCGGCGTCAAGCTCAACCTGAAGTCGGCCGAGGACGTCCGGGCGGCGTATGGCGCGATCGTCGAAAGCTGCACGAAGCACGTGCCTGGCGCGCGGATCACCGGCGTCGCCGTCCAACACATGGCGCCCTCGGGCACGGAAGTGATCGTCGGGATGACGACGGACGCGCAGTTCGGCCCCGTGATGATGTTCGGGCTCGGTGGGATCATGGTGGAGGTGCTCAAGGATGTCTCCTTCCGCCTCGTGCCGCTCACCGAACGCGACGCCGACCAGATGATCAACGAGATCAAGGGCAAGCCCGTCCTCGATGGCGTCCGGGGCCAGCCGCCGGCCGACGTGGCCGCGCTGCGCAAGGCGATCCTCAGCGTGTCGAAGTTCGTGGAGGCCCACCCGGAGGTCCAAGAGCTGGACCTCAACCCGATCTTCGCCTACCCGGACGGCGCTATCGCCGTCGACGCACGCATCGTGATTTCGGAGGGCTAACGTCATGTCTGTGCCGGGCCATCGCCTCGACAAGATGTTCAACCCGAAGGTCGTCGTCGTCGTCGGCGACAAGGGGCCTGGCTACATGTGGCTCCACAACAACCTGCCCTTCAAAGAGAAGGGCGGGAAGCTCTACTCGGTCCAGCTCGACCCGAAAGAGATCGAAGGTATCGAGAAGCTCGGCATCCAGAACTTCACGAAGATGGCCGACATCCCGGAACAGATCGACTACGCGGTGGTCGCCGTCCCGCGTCAGGTCTCGCCATATGTGCTCAACGACCTGATCGCGAACGGGGCGAACGGCGCTGGCTTCTTTACCTCGGGCTTCGCCGAGACGGGCGAAGAGTTGGGCATCCAGCTCCAGGCGAAGCTCGTCGAGGCGGCGAAGGGGGCGAACTTCAACCTCATCGGCCCGAACTGCATGGGCCTCTACCTGCCGAAGGTTGGCGTGCGGTTCAATGCCGACGCACCCGTCGCCGACGACGGCAAGATCGGCTTCCTCAGCCAGTCGGGCACGCACGGCATTATGTTTAGCCTCGTGGCGGCGGCCAACGGCCTCCACCTGAGCCGTTGCGCCAGCATCGGGAACGCCGTCGTGCTCGACGTCAGCGATTATGTCGACTACCTGATGCAGGACGACGAGAGCGAGGTGATCGGGATGTACGTCGAGGGGCCGCGCGACGGCCGCCGCTTCTTCACCACGCTCCGCGAGGCGTGCAAACGGAAGCCGGTGGTCGTCTGGAAAGGCGGCCAAACCGACGCCGGGGCTCGCGCTACCGCCTCGCACACGGGCTCGCTCGCGACCTCCCAGGCGATTTGGGAGGGCATGGTCCGGCAGTGCGGCGCCATCGCCACCAACAACCTCGACGAGACGATCGACGTAATGTCCGCGCTGACGCGGGCGAAGCGCCCGAAGGGGCCTGGCATGGCGTTGCTGGCGCAGACCGGGGGGCAATCGGTCTCGATAACCGATGCCTTCGCGAAGGCGGGCTTCACGATCCCGCGCTTCACCGACGCGACCTATGGCGAGCTGCAGTCGTTCTTCAACATCATCGGCGGCAGCTTCCAGAATCCTCTCGACATGGGCGGGACGATCCAGGGCAAGGTCGAGGTGCTCCAGCGGATCCTCGACATCGTCGACGCGGATCCGAACGTCGACGGGATCGCGATGGAACTCTCGGCGATGTTCGCCGCGCGCCAGTGGAAGAAGAACCCCGAGAGCCTCGACCAGATGCTGGACACGCTGGTGGCACACGCAGCGAAGTCGTCGAAGCCGCTCGTGGTGGTGCTCCATCCGGCGCACGAGGCCGAGTACATCGCGACCATCCAGCCGAAGTTCCACGACCGCAGCCTGCCGGCTTTCCAGAGCTTCGAGCGCGCCGCGGCGGCGCTGCGCCGCGTGCGGGAATACGAGCAGGGGCGGGCCTAGCACCGGCGCCTGCATGCCTCCGATTGACGCTTCCCCAGCCGCCGTCCGATCGGGGATACTGAGGGTTGAAGCCGCAGACGGCGGCCGGCGACGGTCCGAGGAGCAGCGCATGGATCAGGAGATCAAGCCCTGGCGGAAGTTGGTCATCATCTTTCCTGGCCAGGGTTCCCAGCACGCTGGAATGGGAAGGCGGCTCGCCGAGATTTCGAAGGCGGCCCGCGATGTCTTCCGCCGCGCCGACGATGTCCTCGACATGCAGATCTCCCGGATGTGCTTCGAAGGCGAAGAGGCAGAGCTCGAGTCGACCATCAACCAGCAGCCAGCAACCTTCGTCACGTCGATGGCGTGGCTCGCGGCGCTCCAGGAACGGCTAGCGACGCTCGACCGCAAGATTGAGCCGGTCCTTTTCGCGGGCCACTCGCTCGGCGAGTTCAGCGCGGCCGTCGCGGCGGGGTCATTGACGTTCGACGAGGGCGCACTCCTCGTGAAGGAGCGCGGCATCCTGATGGACGAGGCTGGGCGCGAAAACCCCGGAGGCATGGCGAGCATCCTCGGCCTTTCCGAGGAAAAAGTCGCGGAAATCTGCAAGGAAGCGTCGTCGGAAGGGTACGTCGGCCTTGCCACCGCGAACTGCGAGGGCCAGAACGTCATCTCCGGCGCGATGGGCGCGTTGCGGCGCGCGATGGAGCTCGCGGAGAAGGCGCGCGCCCGCCGCGTGGTGAAGCTGCCGATTTCGATCGCGTCGCATTCGCCGCTGATGTCCCGCGCGAGCGAAGGGATGAACCGGCTGCTCCAGCGGCTCCAGATCAACGACCCGAAGGCCCCACTGGTGGGGAATGTCCATGCGGACATCCTTGATACGAAGCCCAAGGTGTACCACGAACTGCGCGACCAATTGCTCAGCGGCGTCCTCTGGGCGAAATCGGTGGAGACGATGAAGAGCCGCGGCGCCGACCTGTTCATCGAGGTTGGCCCGGGCAATGTGCTCACGCGTCTCGTCCGCCGGATCGACTACGACGTGAACAGCCTGAGCGTGAGCGATGAGAACGAGGGCTTGTTCAGCGAGAACTGGAAGCGCGTCGAGGCGGCCGCCCTGTGAACCGCCGCGTCGTGGTCACAGGCGTCGGCGCCATCACGGCAGTCGGGCACACGGCCGAGGCGACGTGGGAGGCGATGGTCGCGGGCCGCAGCGGCATCGGCCCGATCACACTGTTCGACGCCGCCCCCTACCCCGTCCGGATCCAGGCCGAAGTGAAGGACTTCTCCCTCGGCAACCGGGTCGACGCAAAGCAGCAGCGCTACATGAACCGGGGCGCAACCTTCGGCGTGAGTGCGGCGCTCGACGCCCTCGCCGACAGCGGCCTGGAGATCACGGAAGAGAACGCCGACATGGTGGGCGTCATCTTCGGCGCCGGTGGCGGCGGCACGGACCTCGTCGTCGAGTACCAACACATTCTCGAAGAGAAGGGGCCGCGGCGGGTGACCCCGTTCCTCGTCGCCAACTTCATCCCGGACGCGGCGAGCGGCCACATCGCGATCGCGACCGGGGCCCGCGGGCCCAACCAGGCGGTCGTCAGCGCTTGTGCGACGGGCGGCGCTTGCCTGGGCGAGGCGTTCGAGACGGTCCGGCGGGGCGACGCCGACGCGATCATCGCGGGGAGCTCGGAAGCGGTCCTGCTGCCGATTTACCACGCGACCTGGTGTTCGATGCGGGCGCTGGCGGGCAACAACGACCACCCCGAGAAAGCGCTCCGGCCGTTCGATTTGAACCGCGACGGCTTCATCGCCGGTGAGGGCGGCGCGGCCATGATCCTCGAGGAGTACGAGCAGGCGAAAGCGCGGGGCGCGCAGATCTACTGCGAAATCATCGGCTATGGCAGCAGCAACGACGCCTACGACATGATCGCGCTGCACGAGACCGGCCGGGGGCTGAAGCGGGCCGTCAGGGCCGCTATCCGCAAAGCCGAAATCGACCCCGCGACGATCGACTATATCAACCCCCATGGGAGCGGGACACCACTGAACGACCGCGTGGAAACGATGGTTTTCAAAGAGATCATGGGCGAAGCCGCGTACAAGGCGGCCGTTTCGTCGGTGAAACCGATCACAGGCCACTGCATGGGCGCGTCCGGGTCGGTCGAGGCGCTCGCCTGCGTGATGGCGATCCGCGACCAGAGGGTGCCCCCCACGATCAACTACGAGACGCCCGACCCAGAGTGCGACCTTGATTATGTCCCGAACGTCGCCCGCGACCGGAAGGTCGATATCGCGATGACTACCAGCGTGGGCCTCGGCGGGCACAACTGCAGCGTGATTTTCCGGAAGGTCTGAGGCGGAGATAGAGGCGCCGAATGCCCGTAAGCGGGCGCCGGTGCAACAATGAACGCCACCCCGAGCGCCGGTGCGTCTTTCGCCCGGCACCTTTCAGGAGCAGCACGTGGCCCGAGCAGTGGTCACCGGCGTGGGAGCCATCACGCCGATTGGGAACACCGCGCACGAATTCTGGGCGAACCTGGTCAACGGAGTGTCTGGCGCCGGCCGGATCACCCGTTTTGACCCGGGCGACCTCCCCGTGCACATCGCCGCAGAGGTGAAAGACTTCGAAGCGGGCCGTTATATGGACACCAAGGCGGCGCGGCGGATGTCCCGCTTCGCGCAGTTCGCCGTCGCAGCGGCCCAAATGGCGGCCGACGACGCGGGCCTCGTCCTTTCCGACGCTGAACGCCCGCGCGCCGCGTCGGCGATTGCTACCGGTTCTGGCGGCGCGATCGACACGATGGACGAAATGGTCGTGCTCCGCGACCGGGGCGCGGCGCGGGTGAGCCCGTTCTATATCCCGATGATGGCCCCGAACATGGGCGCCTGCCAGGTTTCGATGCATCTGGGCCTGCGCGGCCCTGCGCTCGCGAGCGTCGCCGCCTGCGCGAGCGGGCTGTATTCGTACATCGAGGCGAAGCAGCTGATCGACAACGGCATCGCCGACGTGGTGCTCGCAGGCGGGACCGAGGCAGCGCTGCATCCGTTGCCGATCGCTTCCCTGGCCAACATGCGGGCGCTGAGCCGCCGAAACAGCGAGCCGACGCGAGCCAGCCGCCCCTTCGACAAGGACCGCGACGGGTTCGTCTTCGGCGAGGGCGCCGTTGTGATGGTGGTCGAATCGGAGGCGCGGGCAACGGCGCGGGGCGCCCGCGTCTACGCCGAGCTCTGCGGGGGCGGCCTGAGCTGCGACGCGTTCCACATCACGGCCCCGCTCGAAGATGGCAGCGGCGCCGCGCAGGCGATGCGCGAAGCCCTTCGCATAGGGGGCCTGACGACGGCCGATATCGACTACATCGCCGCCCATGGCACGAGCACGCCGTTGAACGACGTGAGCGAAACGGTCGCCATCAAAGAAGCGTTCGGGTCCGACGCGAGGCGCGTCTCGATCAGCTCCCCGAAGTCGATGGTTGGGCACTTGCTCGGTGCTGCCGGGGCGGTCGGCGCGCTGGCCGCGGTGATGGCCGTCGCGACGGACACCGTGCCCCCGACGATCAACCTCGAAACTCCCGACCCGGCCTGCGACCTCGACTACACGCCGCTGAAGGCGCGGTCGCGCGTTGTCCGGGCGGCGGTGGCCAACGGCTTTGGCTTTGGCGGCCAAAACGGCTGCGTCGCCTTCCGCAAGTTTGTGCCCTAACCTACGATCCGTGTCCGGCCCTGCGCTCGCGGGGTCCACCAGGAGGAGACCTTGGCTACTGCTACCAGCACCCTGTTCGAACGCGTCCGTGACGTCGTTGTCCGGCAGCTCAAGGTCTCGCCCGAGGAAGTCCATCCCGAGTCGAGCCTCGTGGATGACCTTCGCGCCGACTCCCTCGATATCGTCGACCTGACGATATCGGTCGAAGAAGAGTTTGCCGCGGAGGCGGAGTTCGAGATCCGCGACGAAGACGCGGAGAACATCAAGACCGTCCAGGACATCATCGACTTCCTGGAGAACGCGGGCCTGAAGTAGTTATCCGCCCGCCAGCGCCCTGAGCTTCGCGACAATCCCCGGCAAGGTCGCCAGCAGGCGGTCGATGTCGGCCTCGGTGTTCGACGCCCCGACGGTGAGCCGGAGCGAAGCGTGCGCGAGGTCGAGGTCCACGCCCATGGCGGTGAGGACGTGCGAAGGCTCCATGGAGCCCGTGGTGCAGGCGCTCCCCGAACTTGCGGCGAAGTCAGCCATGTCGAGGGCGAGCAGCACGCTCTCCCCTTCGACGTTCCGGAAACAGCAGCTGAAGTTGTTCGAAAGCCGCCGCTCCGGGTCGGGCGGCCCGGTGATAACCGTGTCCGGGACCCGTTCCGGGAGCTCGTAGAGGATGCGGTCGCGCAACGCCCGGCTGTGGGCGTTGCGGTCGTCCATCTCGGCCCAAGCAAGCTCCATCGCCTTGGCCAGCCCGACGATGCCCGCGACGTTCTCGGTGCCGGCGCGACGCTCCTTCTCTTGCCCGCCGCCGTGTTGGGTCGCCTGCCAGGGGGTCCGACTCCGGACGTAGAGCAGCCCCACGCCTTTCGGGCCATAGAGTTTGTGCCCCGCGATGCTGAGGAGGTCGACGCCCAGGGTCGCGGGCGAGATGTCGAGCGCGCCGGCCGCTTGGACGGCGTCGGTATGCACCACGACCCGCGGGTTCTTCGCTTTCGCGATCCGCGAAGCCTCGGCAATGGGCTCGATCGTCCCGACTTCGTTGTTCGCGGCCATGATGCTGACCACGGTTGTTTCGGGGCCGACCGCTTCTTCCAGGGCCGCGAGCGAGACAACGCCGTCACCATCGACGGGCAGATAGGTCGCGCGGAAGCCTTCGCGTTCAAGCTGTTGGACCGTATGGAGGACGGCGTGGTGCTCGATCTGCGAGGTGACGATGTGGTCGCCCCGGCCGCGAGCCCGTTGCGCGAACGCGGCCCCGCGGATGGCGGCGTTGTCCGACTCGGTCCCACCGCTGGTGAAGATGATTTCGGTCGCGCGGACGCCAAGAAGCCTCGCGCAGGTCGCGCGCGCCTCATCCAAGAAATGCCGCGCGCGCTGGCCTTCGAGGTAGATGCTCGAGGGGTTACCCCAGGCCTCCGTGTAGGCCGGCCACATTGCCTCCAAGACGCGCGGGTCGGGCGGCGTGGTGGCGGCGTGGTCCAAGTACGTGCGCTGCATGCCTCACAGCGTAGCGGGTCGACGCCTGGTCAGTCGCGTTGGTAGCCCGCGTCCCGGACGCGGCGCCAGACTTCGCCGCTTTTCACGTAGCGGTCCATGAGGAACGGGTAGACGGCGGGGATGTTGAAGAGCTGCTCCATGCACTCCTGGCCGAGGGTGCGGTCCAACAGCGCTGGCTGTTCGTCGGGGTTGACCATGTCGACTTCGAGGCCGGCTTCGAAACCGCCGACGGCTGCCGGCATCCCGGCGGGCTGATAGGCGACCACCTCGCGGGCCATGAGACCTTGGATCGCGGCCCGGAGGTCCGCGCGAAACGCTTGGGTGATCGCGACACCGTCGGGGCCGAGGTGGGCAGCCGGCTCCCCCGTCGCCGCAAGGCTCGCGACGACGGCGGTGACGTGGTCGACGCGAAAGCGATCGTCACCCGCGGTCTTCGAAGGCGGCAAGCCGATGCAGAGGACGCCAAGCAGGGCGATATCCAGCGGCGCAAGGTCCCGGAGGTTCGTGGTCATTGCTGCAGGGTAAGGCCCGGTGGCGCAGGGCTCACGCGTGTGCTTGGATCCGGCGATGGTTGACATCCGGCACCGGCAGATTGAAACGAACGGCATTTCCATGCACGTAGCGGAGGCTGGCAGCGGCTTCCCCGTGGTGATGTGCCACGGCTTCCCCGAGCTCTGGTACTCGTGGCGCCACCAGCTCACCTTCCTCGCGGAGCAAGGTTTCCACGCGATCGCGCCCGACATGCGCGGTTACGGCGGCACCGACGCACCGCTGGATGTGCGCAGCTACAGCACGGAGAGCATCTGCGCGGACATCGCGGGCCTGCTGGATGCACTCGGCCTCGAAAAGGCCGTGGTCGTTGGTCATGACTGGGGCGGCTATCACATCTGGCAGTTCGGCCTGCGCTACCCAGAGCGCACGGCCCGGCTGATCGGCCTCAACACGCCCTATGGCGGCCCGCCCCCGCCGATCAAGTTCACGGACGCGCTCCGCATGGCCTACGGACAGGCCGACACGAGCTACTACATGCTTTACTTCCAACAGCCGGGCGTGGCCGAGGCGGAGCTTGAGGCCGACACCCGCGGCAACCTAGCCAAGATGTTCCACCGCTGGGACCGCGCACAGGACCTCTGGACGTTCGCGACGGTCGGCGGTGACGGCAGCGGCGTCCTCCGGAACGTCGAGCCTGGTGGCACGCTGCTGACCCCGGCCGAGCTGGATGTCTACACCGATGCGTTCACGAAGACCGGCTTCCGTGGCGGATTGAGCTGGTACCGGGCGCTGGACACCTCCTGGGAACAGGTGCGCGCCACCCAGGACCACACCATCCGGGTGAAGTCGCTGATGATCACCGCTGAGAACGACCTCATCCTGAAGCCGGAGCAGGCGCAGCCGATGCGCCAGTGGATCCCGGACCTTCGGATAGAAAACATCACGAAGTGCTCGCATTGGACGCAACAAGAGCGACCCGAACAGGTGAACGCCCTGATGCTGGACTTCCTCAAAGACCTACGAGGCTAACGGGGCTTTTGGAGCACCCAAAGATAGGTCGGACAAATCCAGAAGAGCCGCTCAGCAATCTGGGCTGAGGCGCGCTGCCGGAAGGTCCCGGGCTTGAGCATGTCCGTCGCGGCGAAGCGCTCCGGGTGCCGGATCACCCGGAGAGTGTAGTCGTGGATGATGAATCCGGCCGCTAGTCGGCGAAGCCCCCAGAGCGTCCGATGCGTCTCGTAGTACTCGTCGCCCTTCCGCATCAGCCGCAGGTAGCGGTGCGAGACCCACTTCGGCGGCCAAGACAAGAACGGCAGCCGGTAGTGCGCCTCCATCAACCCAAGGCGATTCCCGGCCGCGAAGTAGCAGAACCCACCGGGCTTCAGCACACGCAAGATCTCGCCCATGAGCCGCTCTTGGTCGGGGACGTGCTCATAGATGTGCGTACAGGTGACGGCGTCGAAGCTCGCGTCGGGGTACTCCAGCTTCATCGAGTCGCCCGCAGCGAACGTCAGATTGGGCGCTCTGTGGGTGGCCTGTGCGTGGAGGACGGCCGGCTCGTCGATATCGACTCCGGTGACGTGCCCGAACGCTCGCGCATACTGGCTCGCCAGGTAGCCGGTCGACGAGCCGATGTCGAGCAGCGACAAGCCCGAGAGCTCCCGCGCGCCACCGGCCGGGCTTGCGGCGAAGTCACGCATCACGGCGATGGCCTTTTCCGCTTTCGCGGCCCGGCCATGCGGGTCGTACATCTCGCTGTGCGCGGCAGAGAAGCCAAGCTGGTAGCGGTATCCATCCGGCGCGTCGGTCACAGGCCCTCCTCTGCGCCATGCTAGGCTCCGGCAACGCAGCTTGCACGGCGAACAAGCCGCCAACCTGCTCCAACGCGTATGCTTTGTGTCCACAACTCCCTGGGAGCGAGCCATGGCGACGATTCTTGCCCACATCCAAGTGAAGCCCGGCACCGAGGCTGCCTTCGAAAAATCGGCGAAGGCGCTCTACGAAGCGACCCACCGGCTCGAGACGGGCGTCCGGCGGTATGAGTATTGGCGCGGCGAAGGGCCGGGGAGCTACTACACGTTGCTCTCCTTCGACGACTACAACACCTTCCTCGTCCACCAATCGAGCGAACACCACGAAGAAGAGGGCAAGAACTACGGCCCGCTCTTCGAGAGCATCCGTCTTGAATGGCTCGACCCCGTGCAGGGCGCGGCGCCGCTCGTTTCCACCAACATGCAGCCACTCCCCGCGAACGCCACGGACCTCGTCCGCCGCTATCACGAAATGCTCCCGGCACAAGTCCAAGAATGGTGGCAGTCGCTGCGGTAAGGCTGGCTGACGAGAGGGGCCGGGCTTCGACTGAGCGATAACGACCCAGAGTCCTTGCGGCGGCTTCGCAAGAAGCCGGGGACGCTCCAAGAGGTCTGTCTCCGGGGAGACATTCTTCTCGCCGCCCCACGCACAACCGGCGCCACTTCGAGCGTCCTCCCGGCCTCTCCCTCTCCGCGGAAGATGAGACAAACCTCTCCTACCCGACGCGCTCCACGCCTGCGACCGCTGGCTTCGAGGGGTCCAACACGTACCGAATTTGCGGCATCGTCAGGTCGCACGTTACGAACGAGGCCGAAACCGGCCACCACGGGTCGGCGCCATCCATCCGCCAGGCACCTGCGTCGAATGCCTCCAACGCGGGCTTTCCCCGGTCCGCCTTGGTGTAAACGAAGTCTGGGTCGACCTGCACGATCCGCGCGATTTCGGCGCCGTCCCGGACCATTCGGGCGATGTGGACGTTCGGCAGCCACTGGATGTCGTTCCCGCTGATCGCTTCGGGGTCCAGCATGCCAGCACTCAAGATCGTCCGGCCCTCAAGCGTCACCTGAAGGTCGACGCGATCGTAGCCGGGGCGCAATCGAACGGAAGCGAGGCCCACGGGATAGCCCCACCGATTCGCCAGCTCGCTGGCGGCGGCCTGCGAATCCACGTACGCCTGGGCGAGGAATGCCCGCGGCCGCGCCCCGGCGCGGCACCCGGCCCGCACCTCGGCCAACGTGAACGGCCCGACGCTGCTCTCGGGAACGTGGACAGCGGTGAACAACAGCGTCGGCGGGATCGTCGGCCCCAAGGAAGAAGGCAGGAGGCTCACCATCGCGCCCTGCCTGATTTCGTACATGACTTGCAAGATCGTCGTGCGAGGCAGCGACCACGTCTCCGTCGAGAAGCCCGCCATCAGCGGGGCAGCGGCAACCAACTCGGCGATGTCACGCGTCCCGGTTAGCGGCATTAGAGGCCACCTGCCGCGACATCCGCGTGCATCGGCATCGACATTCGAGGCCCAACCTGGACCGTGCTGTCCTTGAAGTGCGGCATGACCTCCTTCGCGAACAAGCGGAGTGACTTGAGCACCTCCTCTTGCGGGACGACTTCCAGCGCGTTCAATAAGAAGTTGATCCGGTCGACGCCGACGGATTCCCACGTCTTGATCGCCTTGATGATCCGGTCGGGGTTGCCGACGGAAAGGCCCTCCGGGACCGACACTTCATCGACCGCCTGGGACTGCCGGCGCAGGTTTGGCAGGAGGCCGAGATTCGGATAGCTCCGGCTCGGGTAGGCCTGGCGGGCGGCCAGAAGCTGCTCGGCAAGGTAGTTGAACGTCCCTGAGACGCGCAGCCCGGTCTTCGAGCCAATTTCGTCGTCTTCGTGGCAGAAGAGGAAGCTCACCGTATTGACCTGTTCGTTGACGACTTCGCCCACGGGGTCGCAATACCGGATGCGCCGGCGGTACTCCGCGATCTTCTTCTCCTGGTCGGCGAAGGTGCCGAACGTGAGGCCGAGCGAGCCCATGCCCCGGTCGGCTGCGTCGAGCTCGGTGCCCGGGCTCGTGACGGCGACCCACATCGGCGGGTGGGGCTTCTGGATCGGCTTCGGCAAGATCGCCCGCTCGGGCATGCTGAAGCAGCGGCCCTGATAGCCAAAGCGCTCCTGCGTCCACATCTTCGGGATGACGCGGGTGATCTCGTCCCACGTCTTCTTTGTCTCGTCGGGGTCGACGCCGAAGCCACCGAGCTCGGTCCAGGTGGCGGAACGGCCCGTGCCGAACTCCAGGCGGCCGTTCGAGATGATGTCGAGGACGCCAGCCTGCTCGGCGATCTTGATCGGGTGCGTGAACTGCGGGACGCAGACCACGATGCCGCGGCCGACACGGATGTTCTTCGTTTGGGCCGCGCAAGCGGTCAGGAAGAGCTCCGGCGCGGAGCAGTGCGAGTACTCCTCCAGGAAGTGATGCTCAACCGCCCACACCTGGTCGAACCCCAGCTCGTCGGCCAGGCGCACCTGCTCCAGAGCGCGGTGGTAGACCTTGTACTCGTTTTCGTCCCACGGCCGCGGGACGGAGAGCTCATAGAACAACCCGAATTTCATCGCGCCGGCCTCCGCTTGGTTTGCGGTTTGGACTCTACCACGGCCAACCGGTCGCTCCAGCGGGCTTTACGGCGAAGTCGGTGTCGCGGTCGGAGATGACGTGGCAGTGGCGGTCGCGGTCGCGGTGGGAGTCGCCGTTGCCGGCGCGGTCACGGTGGGGGTCGGCGTCCGAGTGGGCGTGCGAGTTGGCGTCGCAGTCGGCCCGGGGGAGGTCGACGTCACACTCGGGGTCGCCGTAGAGGGCACGGGCGTCGAGGTTGGCGGGGGCGGCGGCGGTGAAGTTGGCGTCGCAACTGGAGGCGTCGAGGTCGGCGTGCCGGCGACCGTCCCCGTCGGCGATGGCGAAGCCGTGACCGGCGGGCGAGGGGTGGGGCTTGCGGAGCGCGTCGCCGTCGCGACCGGGCGGCCCGCCGTGGGCGTCGCCGTGATGACTGTTGTCGGGGCCGGCCCCTGGTCGTCGTTGTCATCGTCGCCGCCATTGAGGAGGAGCGCACCGGCCACGCCCGCGATGATCGCGAGCGCGCCTCCAATAACGACGAGCAGCACGCCAAGACCTACCCGCGACTCGCCATCACCGTCCCGCGGTGGCCGCGGGAGGATGTCCACCGGCGCGCCGGCTGGTGGCGTGGGCGGAGGGGGCGCCGCCCGCTGCGGGGCGACCGCACGGCGAAGCGCGACCGCGAACTCCGCAGCCGTGCGATACCGGTCGTCGGGCGTGATCGCCAGCGCCCGAGCAAGCACGCCTTCGAGCACGGGCGAAGCACTCGCCGCGAACGTCCGCAACGGCGGTGCGGAAACGGCAAGCCGTTGGCCCGCGGCCGCTGCGGCGTTGGCCCCGGAGAACGGCGGACGGCCCGCGATCAACTCGTAGACCGTCAACGCGAGCGAGTAGATATCCGAGCGCGCATCGGCGGGCGCGCCCTGCAGGACTTCGGGCGCAAGGTAGGCCACGGTGCCAAGCAACTCGCGCGCCTGGGCGGGCGTGAGCGTCTTCGTCACCGTCTCAGCCACCCCGAAGTCCACGGCTTTGGCGATACCCGCTTCTGTCACGAGCACGTTTTCGGGCTTGATGTCGCAGTGGATGACGCCCTGTGTGTGTGCGTAATGGAGGGCGTCGGCTACCTGTGCGCCGTACCGCACCGCCTCGACGTCGCCCATCCGGCCGTCGCGCTGAGCCAGGACCTCGCGGAGCGAGAGGCCGTGGATGTACTCCATCACGACGTACGGCCGCCGGTCGACCCGGCCCGCGTCATAAACAGTCGCGATATTCGGGTGTTGGAGCCGGGCGACGAGTTGCGCCTCGCGCTCAACCGTCGCGGCGATTGTCTCGTCGTCTTCGGATTCGGGGGCGCGCTTCAGGACCTTGAAGGCGACCCAGCGGTGGAGGCGCTCGTCCTCCGCCAGCCAGACATCGGCCATCCCGCCGCTGCCGAGGAGGCGTTCGAGGCGGTATCGTGCGTCGATGAGCGTTGAGGCTTCCAGATCCATGGTCACGCAACAGCTGAGCTTGAGGCTCGGTTCGCCCGCGAGGAATCTGGAGTTGGGGCTCCTTTGCGCGGCCGCCGGGCTGGTTGTGCTCGGCTGGCGGTCGCTCGAAGTCGCCGGATCTCCGCTCCCAAGCGGGACTTCGCGGATCGTAACCCAATTCCTGCTGACCGCATTCGCGGGCAACGTTGCGCTACGCGCAGCGGCCCCGCGGGCCACACCAGCCCTTTACCCGGCGGCGATGGTGCTCGCTGCGATCGGCCTGATCGCGACCTTGCGGCTCGCGCCTTCGGCCGCCGAAGACCAAGTGCGCTGGATTTCGCTCGGCGTCGCGCTGATGGCGGCGGCAGCAGCCATGGGCAGCCGCGCCCGCCTGTTGCAGCGGCTCACCTACACAAGCGGCGCCCTCGCGGTCGCAATCCTCTTCGCGACAGGCGCGTTCGGGACGACGCTCAACGGCGCCCGGCTCTGGGTCAGCCTCGGCGGCCAGCTCGTCCAGACGACGGAGCTGATCAAGGTCCTCTTGGTACTGTTCTTTGCTGGCTTCCTCGCCGGGGAGGGGAGGGCGCTGGAACGGGTGTCCACCTCATTCGGGGGACGCACGTACTCGGCCCTGCCGGCGCTCGTGCCGCTCCTGCTGGTTCTGGGGGTCGTGCTCGGCACGCTCGCGCTGCTCAAGGACCTTGGGAGCGTCGCCCTGCTCCTGGCGCTCACGGTCGCGGCGGCCATGCTCGCGACTGGCCGCGCCTGGCTCGCCGTGGCCGGGGCGGTCCTCTTGTTCATCGCTGGTTCGCTCGGGTACGTGGCGTTCGACCACGTCCAGGAACGCATCGATACCTGGCGCGACCCATACGCCGACCCTCTCGGCTCCGGCTATCAGACGCTCCAAAGCACCTACGCGATCCAGTCCGGCGGCGTCACCGGCGAAGGATGGGGACGGGGGACCGCCGAACGAATCCCCGCAGCCGCGACGGACTACGTCTTTTCTGGCATTGCGGAGGCGCTGGGCGTGGCCGGAGCGGCCGGGCTCATCGGTCTTTACGCCGCGATCGGGTTCGTGGGCCTCCGTGTCGCGCGCGACGCGAGCAGTGCCTACGAACGGCTCGTCGCGGCCTTGAGCATGCTGCTCATCTGCATCCAGGCCGCGATTATCATCGCCGGCAATCTCCGGCTGGTGCCCACGACGGGCATCACGCTGCCGTTCGTGAGCTATGGCGGGTCCAGCCTGGTGGTGAACTTCGTGCTGGTGGGCATCGTGCTCGCCATTTCGGCTAGCCGTCACGAAGCTGGAGCTCGACCGTCCCGACCGTGAGTGTCGTCCCGGGGTCCAGCCGGCTCCAGACGGCGGTCACCTGGCGCTGGCCGACGAAGGTACCGTTCAGGCTGCCAAGGTCGCGGATCGCCCAGCCGCGCCCTTCGGGCATGACCTCGGCATGCTGGACCGAGACCGACGCGTCGGGGAGGTAGACCCCGGCGGCCTGGTCGCGCCCGATGAGCATCGTCCCGGCGAGGGGAAACGCGACGCCCGGCCGAAGCCCGCCACCAGCGGCCGACACGATGACCAGCGCCGGAGCACGCCGCGAGCGCGACGGCGCGGGGCGCAGCGAGGCGTTGAGCAGCAGGCCAACCGCGAGCAGAAACCCGAATACAAGCGCCAGGAAGGCCAGCCGCAAGAGCAGCAGCTCCGTATCGGAGCTCACCCCTCGGCGCTCTCGATCCAGACGTCCACGTCGCCGACTTTGACCCGGCGGCCCGTGCCGAGCTCGGAACGCGTCGCCCGTTTCCCATCCACCAGGATCCCGTTGCGGCTGCCGAGGTCTTCGATCATGAAGCCTTCTCCCGCCTTCATGATCCGTGCGTGGTTGCGAGAGACCGAAAGGTCGGCGAGCACGAGGTCGTTGTCCGGGGCGCGGCCGATGGTGAAGGGCGTGTGCGTCAGCCGGACGCCCGTGCCGCCAACCATCAGCACGATGTTGGAAACGCGGTCGATTTTCCGCGTCGAGCTGGGCGGCGTCGTCCGGATCGCGAGCGGCTTGCCCGGCGAGCATCGTGCCGCGACAACTACCTTGCCCTCGGGCGCCGAAGCCGCCGAAGCGAACGTGACCTCGCGCGGGCCGATCGTGTGGTAACCGCGGGAGCGCTCGAGACGGTCTAGCATGTCGCCAATCGCCGCCCTGAGCTCGGCGAACCCTGGTTCATACCGAGCGTGGTCCGCAGGGCTAAAGGTGAGGCCGACGAGGTTCGGCACCACGTCCTCGCTCACGCCAGCGAGGCATGCATCCTCCACATCCTGGAGCACTACCAGGGGGTGAAGCGCGCCGCCGCTCAGCGTCCGTGCCGTGGCGCGAAGAAGTCGTTCGATCGTTGGCCCTTGTTCCGTCATCGCACCATCGCCGCGCGAAAAATGGCGCCAGCCACCGGGCTGGCCACCTCACCGCCGCGGCCCCCATTCTCCACGATGACAGCCACTGCGACGACTGGCGCATCTGCCGGGGCAAAGCCGATGAACCAGGCGTGCGATCGGCCCTCGATCCCCGTCTCCGCGGTGCCGGTTTTGCCCGCCACGGTCACCCCTGGCACGGCGATGCCGGCCGCCTGCCCCGAGGCGACAGCGGCGACCATGAGTGAGCGCAACTGCTCGGCGATCCCTGGCTCAAGCACCTTGCGGCGCGCCGCCGGGGCGACCGGGCGGCCAACCACGGCGAAGCCAAGGCGCGGGGCCGGTTGGACGCCGCCGTTCGCGACGGTCGCCGCCACAAGCGCCATCTGCAGCGGTGTGGCGAGCAATTCGCCCTGGCCAAAGGCAGTCGTCGCGAGCAACACCTCGGAGCGCTCGCCTTCGCCGCGAAGCCGCGGGGCCGCCGTCTCAAGCTCGAACGAGGGCGCGCCGCCGAATCCGAAGGCACGCGCGGTGGCCTCCAGCCGCTCCCAGCCGAGGGTGACCCCGAGCTGAGCGAAGACCGCGTTCACGCTGAAGGCGAACGCATCGCGGAAGGGGTACGTCCCGACGCCCTGCGCTACGTTTCGGCACGAGATCGGGAAGCCGTCGATCACGATCTCTCCCGGGCACGTCACCCGTGTGTCGAGCGTCACGACCCTGTGCTCGAGGAGCGAGGCCGCCGTCACGACCTTGAACGTCGAGCCCGGCGGGTAGAGACCTTGCGTTGCGCGGTTGAGGAGCGGCGACGACGGGTCCGCGAGCAACGCTTCCCCGTCCTCCGCCAAGGCAGAAGGGTCGTAGGTCGGCACGCTGACCATGGCCAACACTTCGCCAGTGCGCGGGTCGAGGGCGACCCCGGCGCCCCGCCGCGCGCCGAGCGCGGTCGCGGCTGCACGCTGGAGGGCCGGGTCGAGCGTGAGCGTCACGTCGGCGCCGGGCGCCCGGCGACGAAACAGCTCGCGGTCCAGCGCTCCCTGCCAACCGCCGGCTTGTTCGCCACTCAGCGCGCCGTCGAACGCAAGCTCCGCGCCTTGCGAACCGTAGCGCGCGTCGATGTACCCGATCGCGTGTGCATAGGAAGCGTCGTGGACGACGCGCGAGCCATCGGCCGCGGACTCGGCGAGCACCGCACCATCGCGCGCCAAGATCCGTCCTCGCAAGGGGTCGCTGAAGCGCGCGAGCAAGCGCGGGTTGCCGTCCTCTGTCGAGAGGTCGTCGCGGAAGACCGCCCAGTAGGTGAGCGCCGCGAGCAAAATGGACGCGACAGCGAGCACGCCCAACCCGGCCCGCGCCAACCGCGGGGCGACGTCAGACTGCGCGAGCATGCGCCGCGCCCACCGGCCAAGTCATCCGGCTAACGCTCAACGAGCTGCGTGAGCACGCCGCCGGTGACCGATGGGTGGATGAACACCTGGCCCGTCACGGGGTTGCCCGCGCCCGGGTCGCCCACCAGGCGGATACCCTTGGCGCGGAGGTCGGCCAAGGTCGCCTGGATGTCGTCGACTTTCATCGCGACCAGGTGGACGCCTTCGCCTTGGGCCGCCAGCCGCTTGGCGATCGGGCCTTGGTCGCCGATCGAGGAGACGAGCTCGAGGTAGCTATCGCCGAAGCGGAAAAAGGCCATCGCCATCCCTGCGGCGGGCGCCTCGCTCCGGTCGCTGACCTTCTGGCCATACAGCGCCTCGTAGACACCGACCTTCTCTTCGAGGTCCTTCACTGCGATGACAACGTGATCCACGCCCTTGAACACGGCGCTCCCTCCACACCAAGCTTGTCTTGGCACACTACGCGTGACGCGGACGACGGGCCAGCCGCACCCTTTAGCCGCGGACGTCGCGAAGAATGTAGGAAACGATCAGCGACGCACTCTCCTCTTGCGGGAAGTGGCCGCCGCGCACCGTTTCGACGGTGGCATCGCGGAGCTCCGCCGCCCAGTCGGCCGCCTGGCTCGGAGGAAAGACCACGTCGCGGTCGCCGAAGATGAACTGGACGGGGATGTTGAGCTTAGCGAGGGCGGCAAAGGTCGCAGCCTGCTGGGCAGCTCCGCCCCCAGCCGGGTCGGCGAAGGGCAACATCTGGGGGAAGCGGCGTGGCCCGGCCTTGAAGCTCGCGTCGGGGAACGGCGCATCGTAGGCGGCCACCGCGGCGGCGCGACGCTCGTCATCCACCTGCGAAAGCGTCCGCGACACGATCGCGCCGCAGGGGATGTCACCGGAGCCCGGCTCAAAGCTCGTCGCGAACGACCGCCAGCGTGCGATGCCATCGGAGTAGACGTAGCCCGCTCGATGCAGCCAGGTGTTGAGGACGACCACCTTCCGGAACCGCCACGCCTCTTCGCAGAGCAGCCGGAGCCCGATGGGGCCGCCCCAATCGTGGACAACCAGGGTGACGCCTTGGAGGTCGAGGGCGTGGACAAGCTCCTTGAGCGCGAGGACGTGGCGCTCGTAGGTATACCAGCCGTCCTCGACGACCTTGTCGCTCTTGCCAAAGCCAAGGTGGTCCGGGGCAATGCAGCGGTAACCACGCGCGACCAACGGCGGGATGAAATCGCGGTACAGGTAGCTCCAGGTCGGTTCGCCATGGAGCAAAAGGACCGGCGAGCCCGACCCAGCGTCGAGATAGTGCATCCGGAGCGCAGCGGCGCCCACCTCCTTTGGGCCCGAAGCCACCGCCTCCGCCGGGATGCGGAGGTAACGCGGCGAGAACGGGTAGCCGCTCAGGTTGGCGAAGCAGTCGTCGGGTGTGCGGAGGAGCGTCATGGTGGCGGTAGTTTACGCACGGGGACGCGCCCCCGCAGCGTCGCGCGGCCCTTTCATCCGGGCCGAGGCTTTGGCCAGCGGGAGCGGAGGCGACCACCCGTCTCCAAGGGAGCGCTCGGGGTCCGGCGGGGACTCGGCCTGAGAACGGCTCCCGAGCCAGCCGCGGGCCTCGGCGATCTGTGCGAGCGTGTAGGCCCGCAGGAGCCAGGCTGCGGCAACGTACACCGACGCGCCCGCCATCCCAGCGACCACCCAGCCGCGGCCCGACGCCACCCAGATCGCGACCGCCGCGAGCAGCCCGGCGAGGACGATCTTACCGACAGCGAGCAACGCGGGGCGGGTGAAGACGCGCACGGGGAGCAGCCGGAAGGCGACGGCGGCCATCGCCGCCTCGACCAGGATGAGGCCAGCCGCCGCACCGAGAGCCGGGTTCCCGAACAGGTGGTCGAAGAGTGGGATCAAGGCCGCGTTGATCGCGACTTTCACCACGAGCGCCGCGGCCATCACCCACGTCCACATCCACTGCCGGTCCGCCGCGTTGAGCACGCGCTGCACGACCATGTTCACGCCGGTCGGGATGAGCGCAAAACCGAGCAGCGCCATCACCGCACCGCTCTCGGCGTATTCATCCCCCACCAGGAAGCGCAGACCGTCGCCGCCGACGGTCGCACAAAGGACGGCCACCGGGAGCAGCATCGCGAGCACCGCCGCGAGCGTGAACCGCGTGAGCCGCGCGAACTCTGCGGGCTGGCCAGGGCCGGTCGCCGCCAAGCGCGGAAAAATCACGGTGGTGAGCACGGTCGGCGCGAACAAGAGTGTCCCGAAGATCTGGCTCGGCGTCCGGTAGATGCCGACGGCGTGTTCGCCAGCCAGCTTCGAGAGCATGATCTGGTCGGCGGCCAAGTAGGCGACGACGAAGATGCCGACTGAGGCGAAGGGGATGCTCTCGACAACCATCCGCGCGCCGAGCCGGAACGAGGCGCCCAACGGCGCAAATCCCAACGTTTGGCGGAGGATCGCGAGGCAGGCGATCGCGCAGAAGAAAGCCGATCCCCACGAAACCGCCAGGTACACGCCGAACCCGAGGTCCAGGACCGCAATAGCGACGAGCGTCACCAGGACGTAGAGCTTGTTGCCGACATCGAGCAGCGCCTGATAGCGCATGATTTCGGCGCCTTGAAGCGCGCCATAGGCAAGGACCAACAGCAGGCTGAACGGTACGCCGGCGGCGTTCGCCGCGATCGCGATCATGGTCCAACGCGAATAGCCGAGCGCCAGCCCCGTCCCTACGGCGAGCGCTGCGGCGACCGTCCCGAGGAGCAAGCTAAGCCAGAAGGCCGTCGCCAAGACCTCGCGACTCCGAGAGCGGTCGCGGGCGATCTCCCGGGTGACGTACGTGCCGATCCCGAGGCCGCCGAAGGTCACCGCGAGGTTCGAGAACGAGACGCCGATCCCCAACTGGCCGAATTGCTCTGGGCCGAGGTAACGCGGGAGCAGGGCGAGGGTCACCGTGGTGAGCCCCCAGGTGATGAGCTGGCCCCCGAACATCCACAGCGCGTTGGCGCCAAGCGAGTGCCGCGCGTGGCGCGTGTCGGGCGCCGCACGCACGTGCCTGGGCAGAGTCGCAGCGCGGGCCATCGACGACGAGGCTAGGTCACCATCGTGGAGCCTGCGTAGAGGCCAGGTTGCACCGGGGTTGCAGCCCGCACCCGGCGCCCACGTCGCTTCCACCGAGACTTGAGCGCCGTACCGTACAACGGTCCCATGCTGCGCCGTTCCCTGGGCTTGGCCCTGATCCTCCTTGCCATGGCGGCAACCGCCGCGTGTTCGGGCCGCGAGCCGGATGCGCCCCCGCCGGCGGCGCCCGAGATCGCTCTCCCGGCCGGCCTGCCGCACCATCTCGGCCTCGGGATGGCGGACCGGCCGGGGGGCTCAGCGGTGATGCGCGCTACAGCGCCGTTCGACTACCGCTATCAGTACCTCGCGGGCGGCGTCTGGGAGAGTTGGGAAGCCTGGGAGCCGGGCGGACGCTTCGTCGAGGCCTACATCGCCGAGTCCAAGGACGCCGGCCTCGTGCCGGTGTTCACCTACTACAATCTCGTCCAATCGCTCCCCGATAACCGGCCCGAACGCGACCGCGCGCTCGGCTCGCTCCGGTCTCAGGAGATCATGGGGCACTACCTCAGGGGACTGCGCGCTTTCTTCGAACAGGCCGGGCAGGCCGGGACGACGGTCATCCTCCACGTCGAGCCCGACCTCTGGGGCTTCGCACAGCAGGCCGCGAAGCACGACGACCCGGCGACCATCCCCGCCGCCGTCCACGCCGCGGGCATACCGGAGTTCGCGGCGCTCCCGGAGACGCTCCCCGGGTTCGCCCAAGGAGTCGTCGCCCTCCGCGACGCGCTCGCGCCGAACGTGCTGCTCGGCATCCATGCGTCGAACTGGGCGACGGGAGACGACTTCACCTATTCCCGGCCCGGGTCCTCGGAAGTCGACGGCGTCGCCTCCCGGACCGGCGCCTTCTTCCGGCGGCTCGATGCCCGTTTCGACCTCGTGTTCGCCGAGTTCTCCGACCGCGACGCCGGCTTTCGCGAACACCAATACGGCGACCGTGGCGCATCGTGGTGGAAGCCCGAGGACTTCGCCCGCCACGCCCGCTTTCTCTCGGGGCTGCGACGGGCGACCGGCCTGCCGCTCGTGCTCTGGCAGATCCCCTACGGCAACACCCGGATGGCGGCGATCGACGAGACCTGGGACCACTACGGCGACAACCGCGTCGAGTGGCTGCTCGACCCCGACCACCGCTCGCGGCTCGACCCCTACCTCGCGGCCGGGGTCGTCGCGCTGCTCTTCGGCCGCGGCGCGGCAGGGGCGACCGACGCCTCGGACGCCTCGGGCGACGGCGTGACGAACGGCAGCACTTCCGCGGGCCGGCAGCCGTCGCTTTCGGCCGACGACGACGGCGGCCTCTTCCGCGCCTGGGCGCGCGCCTACTACGAGCGTGGCCCGCTCACCGTTCCGTAACCGTTGTGACCCCGCGGCAACCGGGCCTCAATCAAAAGTCCACCGTGTGAACACAGGATCGTCACCATGACGACACTCCTCCAGCGCCCGACCAATCTGTTCGTCCCGGAGCTGAAGGCCGCACCCGTCCGCATCGGCGTGTGTGGCTATGGCTATTGGGGCCCCAACCTCGCCCGGAACGTCGCGCAGTGCGCCGATGCGGAGCTCGCCGGGATCGCCGACCTGAGCGCCCGGCGGCTGGCGGCGGCGCGCCTGGCCCACCCCGGCGTGGTGCTGACCACAGACTTGGGCGACCTCCTGGATGACCCGCTGGTCGACGCGATCGTGGTCGCGACGCCACCCGAGACGCACCACGTGTTGGTCAAGGAAGCGCTTGAGCGGGGCAAGCATGTGCTCGTCGAAAAGCCGCTCGCGACCACCGTCGAAGACGCGGAAGACCTCGTGCGGACGGCCCGGCGCTGCGGGCGCCAGCTCGTGGTCGACCACACCTTCCTCTTCACAGGCGCGGTGAAGCGGATGCGCGAGTACTTCGACGCGGGCGAAGTGGGAGACGTCTACTACTACGACTCGACGCGGATCAACCTCGGCCTCTTCCAGCACGAGACCAACGTCATCTGGGACCTCGCCCCGCACGACATCTCCATCATGTCGTACCTCATCGACCAGCCGGTGAAGTCGGTCTCCGCGATCGGCGCCCGGCATGTGGATACGCGGGTCGAGAACATCGCCTACCTGACGCTCCAGTTCGAAGGGCCGCTGCTCGCGCACTTTCACGTGAACTGGCTCGCGCCGGCCAAGGTGCGCCGCACGATCATCGGCGGCAGCCACAAGATGCTCGTCTACGACGACGGCGAGGCGACTGAAAAGCTCAAGGTCTACGACTCCGGCGCCCGGCTTTGCGCATCGAAAGAGGACATTTACCGGACGCTGGTCGAGTACCGCACGGGCGACGTCGTCGCCCCCAAGTTGGACCGCGCCGAAGCGCTCGCCGTCGAGACCTCGCACTTTGTGCGCGTCGTGCGCGGCCAGGAAGAGCCGATCTCCGGCGGCATGCTCGGGGTCGAAGTCGTGCGCATCATCGAAGCCGCCCAGGAGTCGCTCAGGCGCGGCGGAGTCCCCGTGGAGGTGGCGAAGTGAGTGTCCCATTTGTCGATATGGCGCGGCTGCATGGCCCGGCGCGCGAGGATCTGCTCGCGGCATTCGCCCGTGTCCTCGATTCCGGCGCATTCGTCCAGGGCCGCGAAGTCGAGAGCTTCGAAAAGGAGTTCGCCGCGAGCTACGGCTCGAAGCACGCGCTGGCCGTGAGCAACGGCACATGCGCCCTCCACCTCGCGCTCGTCGCTTGCGGCGTTGAACCCGGTGATGAGGTGATCACGGTCGCGAACACGTTCATCGCGACCGCCGAGGCGATCTCGATGGCGGGTGCTACGCCCGTCTTTGTCGACATCGAAGCGGACGGCTTCAACATCGACCCCGCCGCGGTCGAGCGGGCGATTACGCCGCGGACCAAGGCCGTGATCGCGGTCCATCTCTATGGCCGCGTGGCCGACGTGGCAAGCCTGAAGGCGGTCACCGCCCGGCACGGGCTCAAGCTCATCGAAGACGCCTGCCAGGCACACGGCGCGACGTTCGCTGGCAGGAAAGCGGGCACGTTCGGCGACGCCGGCTGTCTGAGCTTCTACCCGACCAAGAACCTCGGCACCGTCGGCGAGGGCGGCATGGTCCTGACCGGCGACGACGAGATCGCGGCGCGCGTCGCCTCGCTGCGCAACCACGGCCAGACGCTCCGTCACCTCCACGTCGAGCCCGGCTACAACTATCGGATGCCCGAGCTCCAGGCGGCGGCGCTCCGCGTCCTGCTGCCACATCTGGACCGCTGGAATTGGTCTCGCGTGCGGGCCGCGCGGCTCTACGATGCACTGCTCGACGGCGCCAACGTGGCCATCCCGGCCCCAGGCGGGGAAGGCGAGCACGTCTACCATCTCTACGTCGTCCGCACCTCGGACCGCGACGGCCTCGTCCGGCATCTGCAGGCGCGCGGGATTGGCGCCGCAGTCCACTACCCGACGCCAATCCACCTGCAACCGGCCTACGCCAGCGCCCGCCACCCCGCGGGGAGCCTGCCCCGCACCGAAGCGGCGGTGCGCGAAATCGTCTCGTTGCCGATGCACCCCCACCTCAACGCAGCCGAAATCCTGACCGTCGTCGAAGCCATCCGGGCGTTTGTCCCGGCCACCGAGCGCCAGCTCGTGCTCACAGGAGGCGCCCAATGAACGACCTGCGCAATGCGCGCGTCCTGATCACCGGCGGCGCCGGCCTCGTCGGCTCACACATCGCCGACCGCCTCGCGCAGGAAGAGGTGGCCGAGGTCGTCGTCCTCGACAACTTTGTGCGTGGCCGCATGGAGAACCTGGAGTGGGCGCGACGCACGCTCCGGAAACTCACGGTGATCGATGGCGACATCACCGATACTGAAACGGTGCAACGGGCCATGCGCGGCATCGACTTCGTCTTCCATCAGGCCGCGCTCCGGATCACGCAATGCGCCGAGATGCCGCGCGTCGCCGTCGATAGCCTGATTGGCGGCACCTACAACGTGCTCGAAGCGAGCGTCGCGGCCGGTGTGAAGAAAGTGGTCGCAGCCTCGAGCGCCTCGGTCTACGGCGAGCCTTCCTACGTGCCGATGGACGAGGGCCATCCCTTCAACAACCGCACGATCTACGGCGCCTGCAAGGTCGCGAACGAGCAGATCCTCCGCTCCTTCAACGACATGTTCGGCCTGGACTACGTCGCCCTGCGCTACTTCAACGTCTATGGGCCCCGGATGGACGCCTGGGGCGTCTATACCGAGGTGATGATCCGCTGGCTGCAGCGGCTCGACCAGGGCCTCGCACCGATCATCTTCGGCGACGGGATGCAGACCATGGACTTCATCTTCATCGAAGACATCGCCGACGCGAACGTGCTCGCGATGCAATCGAACGCGACGGACGACGTGTTCAACGTCGCTACCGGCGCCGAAACGAGCCTCCGGGAGCTCTGCAACGCGCTCTGCGTCGCGGCCGGGAAGCCGTGGCTGGAGCCGATTTTCGAACCCGCCCGCAAGGTGAACCCCGTGACACGGCGGCTCGCGGCGACCCAACACGCCCGCGAGGGCATCGGCTTCGTCGCCTCTACTTCGCTCTCCGATGGCTTGGAGAAGCTCGTCCGCTGGCACAAGTCGCTCGCGGTGCGAGAACTGGTGGGTGCGCGATGATCCCGATCACCAAACCCTTCGTGGGCGAAGAAGAGGCCGCCGCGGCCAGCCAGGCGATCCTCAGCGGATGGCTCTCGCAGGGCGAACAGGTCCAAGCGTTCGAACGCGCCGTCGCCAGTTACACGGGCGCCCAACACGCGGTCGCGACGAGCAACTGCACCACGGCGCTGCACTTGGCGCTCATCGCCGCCGGCGTTGGGCCGGGCGACGAGGTCATCTGCCCGTCGTTCTCTTTCATCGCCACGGCCAACAGCATCATCCACGCAGGGGCAACCCCGGTGCTCGTCGACATCGACCCCCGCACCTACACCGTCGACCCAGCCGCCGTGAAGCGCGCGATCACGCCTCGCACGAAGGCGATCATGCCGGTCGACCAGATCGGGCTGGCGGCGGACCTCGGCGCGATCGCCGAAATCGCACGCCGCAACCGCCTCAAGGTCGTCGAAGACGCCGCCCCATCTCTCGGCGCAACGTGCGGCGAAGGGCGTGTCGGCAGCCTGAGCGACTTCACCTGCTTCTCGTTTCACCCCCGGAAGAGCATCACCACGGGCGAGGGCGGCATGGTCACCACCGACCACGCCGAGGCCGCGGATCGGCTGCGCGTCCTCCGGTCGCATGGGGCCAGCACCTCCGACCTTGCACGCCACAAGTCGGGCACGACGGCGATCGAGGAGTACCGCGAGCTCGGCTACAACTACCGGATGACGGACATCCAGGGAGCGATCGGCATCGTCCAGATGGGCAGGCTCGAGACGATCATCGGCGAGCGCCGCCGGCTCGCGCACCGATACTCCACGCTCCTTGCCGACGACCCGCGCGTCGCGACGCCGTTCGAACCGGCGGACCGGCGCCACACCTTCCAGTCGTATGCGCTGCGGCTGGTCAACTCCCGGCCGCGGGCTGTGATCATGGACGAGCTCGCCCGCCAGGGCATCGCGACGCGCCGCGGCGTGATGGCGATCCACCTGGAGCCGCTCTACCGGGCTCGGTTCCCGGGCGTCTCGCTGCCGATCACGGAAGACGCAACCGCGAACACGCTCTTGTTGCCGCTCTTCGCCGGGATGACGGACGCGGAGCAAGACACGGTCGTGACGGCGCTCCGAGCCTCGCTGTGAACGTCCCGGCCGGCGCCAAGGCCGCCCTGCGGCGCGCCGGAGTGACGCGCAAGCGCGCAGCCGCTATCCGGATGTGTTGCGAACGGACGGTGCTGGCACGCATCCCGCGAGCGCCAAACCCCGGCCCGCGGATCCTCTGTTACCACGGGGTGGGCACGCCGGGCTGGGGCGTGAACGATGTGTCGCCCGCGCGCTTCCGGCGGCAACTCGAAACCGCGCGCGAACTGGGCTACGCCTTCGTCCCCGCCTCCGAGATCGCCCAGGGTCGAGCCGCGCCGAAGTCGCTGGCGGTGACCTTCGACGACGGGCTCGCCAGCGTCGCGGAACATGCGGCCCCGATCCTGAACGAGCTCTGCATCCCCTGGACGACATTCATCGTGGCCGGCTGGGCCGACGGAGCGCACGCATGGGGACCCGGCGTCGTCTCCGGCTGGGCCGAAGTCGAGCGCCTCGCGGCGCAGGGCGCCACGATCGGCAGCCACAGCCGCACGCACCCGAACTTCGGGAGCCTGGGCGTCGCAGCCGCAGCCGAAGAGCTTGCCGGGTCCCTCGAGCTTATTCGGTCACGCGTGGGGATTTCTGTCTCCGAATTTGCGATCCCGTTCGGCCAGAGCCGGGACTGGAGCGGCGCCGCCATGGCCGCCGCGGCCGAGGCGGGCTACGAACGGGTCTACGCGCAGTCGGTCGACCGCCGCTGGCCTGGGACGGTCCCGCGCACCTTCATCACCCGTTTCGACGACGACCGCATCTTCCGCGCAGCGCTTGAGGGCCGCTTCGACCGCTGGGAAGAGTGGTACTAAGGAACTGTCAGTTAATTAACGAAGCGTTACCATGCCACCCGATTGAAACGGCTGGTCAGCAACGAAGTCGTGGGCAAGCTCATCAGCGGGAACACATCAAAGACCGGGCTCCGGGTGCAAAGCGCGCTCGACCAGAACGCATACCCGACTGGGGTGAACGTCAAGGACAGCGAGATGGAGACGCTTAACCTCCGTCGCGAGTCCTTCCACGGCGAGTGGAACTACTCGGTCCTCCCTCGCCAGCAGCTCCTCCATGGCGAGATTGTCTCCTGACGTGCCCTCAAGACTCGACGCCTTGGTCTGGCGCGACCACGACCACCGTGCCGGTCATGAAGCTATGGACGGTGCAGCGGTAGCTGAAGACGCCTTCCGCCGTGAACGTGAAGGTGAAGGTGAGGCCCGCCGTACCGACCTGGCTCTGGAAGACGCCGGGGATGGTCACGCCGTGGGAGGCGTTGCCATCCTGGTGCGTCCAGCGTGCGGCTTGGCCGACCTCGATGGTGACGCTCGGCGGTGAGAAGGCGAACCCGGCGATCGCGACCTCGGCTGCGGCCGGCCCGCCCGGCGTGGCTGTCGAGGTCGCAGTGCGCGTCGGGGTGGGCGAGGGCGTAGGGGTCGCCGACGGCGTGTTCGTGACACTGGGGGCGCTATCGGCAGCCAACCCCGCGACCACCGCGCGCCGTGGAAGACCCTGCGCATCACCCAAGGCGAAGACCACGACCGACGCCCCAAAAGCGGCAGCCGCAGCAAGCCCGATCAACCCAGGAAGGCGTCGCATCTCTCTCAGTCTACGCTCGGGAGCCCCACCCGGGACTCCTCCTAATAGCTCTTAAAGAGCTGGCCCCACTCCGTCTCTAGCATTTGAGCGATGCGCCGCTTGCCCTGGAGCGGGTACCAGTACTTGTTGTGGTACAAGTTCGAAGCGGCGAAAGCCCAGGGCACGATCGGCGTCCGCAACAGGAGCTTTTCGAACGGCTTGAGCGGGCCCCAGTAGATCTTCTTCTGGCCCCAGCTCGCGAAGGTGTTCTCGTCGCCGCGGAAGTGGAAGTTGATGCCCGCGATGTCGGTCCCGACGACTTCGATCTTTGACGGGTCGCCAACGCCAAGGCCAGCCTCGTGCGCGAGCCGGATGAACGGGATGGAGAGCGGGTCGAAGCCCATCAGCTTCGCTGCGATCGCGTCGATGGCAACCTGGTCGCTGCTGGCGAGGATGATGTTTTTGACATGCGGCCGCATGGCCCGCGGGCCGGGGCCGTCCCCCGCGATCGTCCCATCCATCACGGCGAACACGCCGCGGTGGATCTCGTGTTGGATCTGGAGAAGGTCGACCAACGTTTCGTGGATGACCGAGTGGGTCCAATGACGCCGGTTGTTGAGCAGCCCTCCGAACGCGTTTTTCATCGCGCCGGTCATCGTCGTGAAGACGTGCGTCTTCAGGGTGGGCATGTGGATGATGTTTGTGCCGATGAACATCTCGGGGATCTCGATGCCGTCGGGGAAGATCTGGTCGAGGACAAGCATCTTCGCCTTTGGGGCATAGGGCACCCAGCGAGCGCCGGGATCCTGCAGGTGCACGCTCTTGAGGCCGTGCTTGGCGAGCACGCGGTCGTGCTTGTTGCCCGCCTCGCCCTCGTGAGAGTCCACGACGACGGTGCCGTTCTGGACAGGGATGAGCCCGCCATAGCCGGCCGTCTCGAGGGCAGCGGTGACGCCATCGAGCTGCCAGGGGCTCGTGGAGCAGCCAGGGTAGTAGTGCTGCCAGGAGATGTTGATCTTGAGCAGCGTCTCCGCGTCCTGGGGGAGGTGCTTACGGAAATCCGCGAGCTCCATCGCTCGGCCGAAATCGGCGACGACGGCGGCCGGCTCGGTGTAGAGCACGGAGACCTTGGCCTCGCGGCTTACGGTCGGGACGGGGACGCGGACGGGAGAAGGGTCGATGGCCATGGCAGGAGTGTAGGCGGAGAAAGAGAAAAGGGCCCCGTCGCACGACAGGGCCCATCGGTGGAAGACAAGGGGGCGGCGGATGTGTGGAGCGGACACGACATCCAGCGCAGCCCCTCGCAGTTTGTACCACCGCCTCTACCCGAATGACAAGTTCCTACTGCGGAATTTCACCAAACGATTCCCGATGCCACCACTTGGCCGCCCCGCATCCACGTGGACACTCGGGTCGGCGCTAGGCCCCAGATCCGGCCGGGCGGGACCGCCACCCGGTCTGCGTTGCCGCTCCAGCGAGGCAATCGTACACTCGGGCCGAATGCGACGCCTGATCCTCATCGCCACGGCCATTTCCACCTTCACGTTCGCGCTGCCCACGCTCAGCGGAGCGGCGAGCATCGAGCCAGCGGGCCCGCAGGCGCCGATGATGGCGGCCGCAGCCCCGCCCGCACCGGTCCCGGCCTACTGGCTTGAGGAGGGCGAAGGCGAGCACGGCGAAAAGGCCGAGGGCAACGCCATCGTGGGGCCAGACGTCGTCCCCGGGGCTGCCTGGGCGATCGTCGGTATATTCGTCGGGGGGCTCATCCTCGGCGTGCTCTACCTGCTCAAGCGGCGTGTCGGTGGGTTCCCTGCGCACCCGTCGTGGGTCGCTCCGATCAGCATCGAGCGCAGCGCAACCTTCGCCACGGATGGCACCTTCGGGGAGTCTGACGACGCGCACGGCCACGGAAGCGCCGCCTCCTCGCATCACTAGGCTGGGCCGGAAGTCGTCACCTCACAGTCGGTCATAACCATTCGTCAAACGTTAAAGATCAGCTCTTGACGACCTGGGCGCGACTGCGTAGTGTTTGCGCCAGTAAAGGAGGTGATGCGCATGGTTGACAGCAGTCGTAGTTACGGCCCATCTCAGGCGCAGGGGGTGACCGCCTCCTAGGCCCTGGGATGGGTCTGAGCTGCGAGTCATATGGGGCCGGGCAATCTTCGCCCGGCCCTTTCTTTTGCCCTGAACCGGGAGGGCCACCAGCGCCATGCGCGATACGTTCGACACTCAGCGCTACCAGTCGCAGCTCCAGACGGCGGCCATCGGCCGTACGTTCGAACACCATGAAACCGTCGACACCACGATGCGGCTCGCACGCGAGCGTGCGGACGCCGGCGCGCCCCACGGGACGCTGATCTTCGCCGAGGAACAGACGGCCGGCGTCGGCCGGCGCGGCCGTTCGTTCCAGAGTCCGCGGGGCGAAAACCTCTACTTCACGCTCATCCTTCGCCTCCCTGCCGAACGGCACCGTCAGCTTCCGCTCGCTGTCCCTGCGGCGGTCTGCGGCGCGATCCAGGCAGCCGGCGCCAACGTCCTGATCAAGTGGCCGAACGACGTCTGGGCGGGCTCGCTCAAGGTTTGCGGCATGCTGATCGACGCCGAGAGCGGCCCAGGGGGCCTCGTCGCCTATCCGGGAATCGGGATCAACGTGAACGGCGACCCGGGAAGCTCGCCGGAGCTCGCCGGGATTGCGACGAGCATCCGGAAACTCACGGGGGGACAGGTCGACCGCGAGGCCTTGCTCGCGGGGGTCTGCAACCGGCTCGAGTCCTACCTCGATGGGCCATCGGCCGTGCTTTCAACGGACTATCGGGTCATGAGCCTCGTGACGGGCCGCCGGGTGAGGCTGACGTTCGCTGATGGGCGAGCCTTCGACGCCACCGCCGACGACATCCTGGACGACGGCACGCTGCGCGTCCGGCTGCCCGATGGGACAACGGAGGACGTCACAGCTGCCGAGGTAAGCTTGCGCCCGGCTTAGCCGCGTCGCCATCGTCGACGAGTAAACGCGTGCCATCGCGACCGGTCACGGTGACGCGTTCGCCTGCGCGGACGATGCCGCGAGTCGACCGTGCAGCCCACTGTTCGCCTTTGATGACCACAAGGCCGTCGGGCGTGAGGTCGGTCCGGGCCACGCCGATGCGGCCGATGATGAGGTCGCCGTCCCCACCGAAGACGGCGCGCCGCGCGCGGTAGAAGGCCAGCGCGCTCGTGACCACGAAGAGGATCGCCGCTTGCACGATGAGGAGGATCAGCCAGCCGGGCGGATCGTAGTTGTGTTCGTGGACGACGAGGATCGCGCCAACACCGACGAGGATCGGGGCCGCGAGGTCGGCAATGAAACCGAGCCCAAGGAAGGCGTCAGCCACCATGAGGACGATCCCGAGTGTGAGAAGGATGAGCCCGGCAGTCTCCAATGACACGACGCCTCAGTATAGATGGGCTCGTGTCGCACGTTCTTCGGCCCGGCCTATCATGGTCAGTCACATGACTACGCCATTGCAACGAAGCCGGGGGATGCGCGACCTCCTGCCCGGCGACATGCGCGCCTTCCGGCGTGTGGAGGATGCCTTTCGAGCGGCAGCCTCCCGCTGGGGCTACGAAGAGGTCCGGACGCCCACGATCGAAACCTACTCGCTCTTCACGGCCACCGGGGCGCTTACGCCGAAGATGCTGGCCCGTGTCTATTCATTCCTCGATTGGGACGGCTGGAGCGGCGAACGCGTCGTGTTGCGCCCCGACTCGACGATCCCGGTCTCGCGGGCGGCCACCCAGGCCGGCGTGCCGCTCCCGGCCCGCCTCTTTTACGTCCAGAACGTCTTCCGGTTCGCGGCCGAGGATGGCCGCGAAGAGTGGCAGTGCGGCCTCGAGTACCTCAGCGCGCCGCCGACGCTCGGCGACCTTGAGGTCGCGGCCGTCGCGTGCGAAACGCTCGACGCCCTTGGGATCTCGCCTGTGGTGCGCATCGGCCACGCCGGCATCTCCCACGCGGTCGCGAAGGCAGCCGGCCCGGCGGCGATGGCGATCGTCGACGGCGACGGTGACACGAGCCTCACGCACCTCCGCCCTGCCGTCACCGACCCGCAGCTCGCCGCCTTGCTCGAGCTGACGGCGGGCCGCGAGGGCGACCTTGCCTACCTCGCGAACGTCCGCGCGCTGGCGACGATGGGGCTGCCATCGGCGCAGCCAGCGCTCGACGAAGTCGAAAGCCTGGCCACGGCCTTGCAAGAGTCCGGCCGGCGGGTCGTGATCGACTTCGACCAGCCGCTGGACTTCGCCTACTACACCGGCGCGGTGTTCGAGCTTTCGAGCGAAGGCGCTGTCTGGGGCCGCGGTGGGCGCTATTCGCCAGGCGGTGAATCGACGCCAGCGACGGCCTGCGGGCTCGGTCTCGAGATTAGCGCGCTTAGCCAGTTCGTCTCCCCCGGGACGCGGCGGAGGCTGTCCGTCGCCGTCGTTCCGGAGACCGCGGCCGAGATGGGGCGAGCGATGACGGTCGCCCGAGCGCTCCACCGCAGTGGGATCGCGGCTGCACTCGCCGATACGAGTGGGGGCCACCGGCTCACGGTGAAAGTCGGCCCAGGGACGCTCGTCGCCCGGACGCCGGACGGCGAACGGACCATGGAGGCGCTCGACGACGTTGTCGGGTTGCTCGTCCAGTACAAATGACCGCCAAGCTCGCACTCCCGACCGGCGATTCGCGCGCACACGTCAACAGTCTGCTCGAAAGCGCGGGCCTCACGACCACCGGCTATGAGCCCGGCAGCCGCCTGATGCGCACCGAGCTCGAGACCGAGGGGCTCGTGCTCCGGATCTTCCGGGAGAAAGACATCCCGGTGCAGGTGGCGCTTGGCAACTACGACATCGGCATCTGCAACGACGTTTGGCTCACGGAGCAGCAAGTCCGCTTCCCCCTCCAGCGGGTCGTGCGGCTGGGCTCGCTCCCTGGGCCGGCGACCGAAGTCTGGCTCTGCGCAGCCCCCGAATCGGGCCTGGGCGAGGGCGAAGTCCCGGACCCGAAGGGCCTTCATGGCGTGCGCATCGTCTCGGAGCTCGCGAACCTCGGGGACCTCGTCGCGGTGAACTTGCGGCTCCCGGCCTACCGGTTGGTGCACGTCGCCGGCTCGGCCGACGCCTACCCGCCCGAGGACGCCGAATTCGCCCTGATGACTGCCTCGGAGGTCGGTGACATCCGTGCCAAGGGCCTCGTCCCGGTCACCCGCGTCTTCCGAGGGGGTCTGGCGGTGATCGCGAACGCCGACGCGCTGGCAAAGAAACCGCTCGCCAGCGTCCTCGCCCGGCTGGCGCCGCTCTTCGTCCCAGAACAGCCGGAGCTGACCTTGGCGCGGCCCGGCAAGGTGGCGATGGCCGTGGGCGCCCCGCGCGACCCAGACGTCCTTCGGCTCGCGGTCCCGGATGGCCACGCCCAACGCCACGCGCCGGGCTTCTTGCGCCGGGCCGGGTTCGAGTTCGACGGTTATGACGAGAAAGCCTACGTCCGCAGGCCATCAAGCAACGTCCCCGGCCTCGAAGTGAAGGTGGTGCGCCCTCAGGACATGCCGCAGCTGATCGCGATGGGGATGTTCGACCTCGGGATCAGCGGCGTCGACCTCCTACACGAGCACAAGTGCAAGTTCCCGGCCTCGCCGGTCGAAATGGCGGTCGACCTTCAAATCAACAAATACCGGATCGGGCCGGTCGTGGAGAAGGGGTTCCCGGCGGACACGACGCCCGAGGCGGTGGCCATCTGGAACAACCTCGACCGGCCGGTACGCGTGGCGAGCGAGTTCCCGGCCACGGCGGAGCGGTTTGCGCTCGACCAGCACCTCCGGTTCACGACGATCATCCCCGTGGCCGGAGCGAGCGAAGGGTTCGTCCCGGAAGACGCCGACTTCTTGGTCGAAGGCACGGAGACCGGCAGCAGCCTCCGCGCGAACGGCTTGAAGATGCTCGACCCCTTTATGGAGTCGAGTTCGTGCGTGATCGTCCGCAATCAGCCCGTGACGACGCAGACCGCCTTGCTGCATGATCTGGTGGAACGGCTCCGCAGCTCAGTGGCGCCGCCGGAAGGGTAACCCCATGCCCCCGATCACCCTGCACATGGTGTTAGCCAACCAGGTCGCGGCCGGCCTCGACAACGCAACCCTGCTCGGGCAGCCTGGCGCCTACCTGCTGGGCTCGACGACGCCGGACATTCGCGTGATCACGCGGCAGGACCGGTTCAGCACGCACTTCTTTGACCTGAACGGTTCGGACCACCAGGACTCGGTAGCCGGTTTCCTCGCGGCGAACGAGCGGCTGATCGACCCGTCCATCCTGAACGCCGAGACCACCGCGTGGGTCTGCGGCTACCTCGCCCACTTGGTGATGGACGAGCAATACATCACGCAGGTCTTTCGACCCTACTTCGCCGACCACGACCGTCTTGGCGGGCGGATGCGGGCGAGCGTGATGGACCGGCTCCTCCAGTTCGACCTCGACCGGGCCTACGGCGAGGACCCCGCCATCAAACGGAACCTCATCGAGGCGCTGAGCTGCACGGTCGAGGGGATCGACTGCGGGTTCATCGACCACGAGACGCTTGAGCGCTGGCGGCTCGTGTCGCTCGACGTGGCGGGCAAGCCGATGGATTGGGACCGGATGCGCGGCATGATCTCCAATCACTTGCGGTTCAGCGGGCTAAAGGAGCAGGAAACGCTCGGGGAGTTCCTCGATTCGCTCCCGGCGATCCTCGATGCGACAATCGCCCACATCACGAACGCTGAGATAGAGGGCTTCGTCCAACGCGCGACCGCGGCGGCGGCCGGGGCCGTGGAGAGGTACTTACGATGCGGATAATCCGCAATGCCGAAGAGGGCCGGCGGACGCTCCTCGCCCGCAAGACCCGCTCGGCCGATGAGCTGCCGATGGACACCCGCGAGCTGACCTTCAAGGTCTTCGGGCAGGAGCTCGCCCCCGATGAAGTCGTCCGCCGGATCATCCGGGATGTCCGCGAGGACGGCGATAACGCGGTGAAGTACTACAACAGCCGGGTCGACGGGGCGCAGACCGAGGTCTTGCGCGTGAGTCGCGAGGAGATCCAGGACGCTTACAGCCAGGTCAGCGGCGAAGTCGTTGAGGCGCTGAAGTACGCGGCGCAACGGATCCGCAGCTTCCACGAACAGCAGCTGCGCGGCGCCCTATTCAATTTCAACCAAGGCGGGCTCGGCCAGATTGTCCGGCCGATCGAGCGCGTCATGGTCTACGGTCCCGGGACGCGGGCGCCGCTCCCAAGCAGCATCCTGATGAGCGCCGTCCCGGCGCGCGTGGCCGGCGTCGACGAGGTCTACGTCGCGAGCCCGGCGCTCCCCGACGGCTCGGTCCCGCCGATCAAGCTTGTCGCGGCGGATATCGCCGGCGTCGATGGCGTCTTCAAAGCCGGCGGCGCCCAAGGGGTCGCGGCCTTCGCCTATGGCACGGAATCCATCCCCAAGGTCGACAAGATCTGCGGCCCGGGCGGCCTGTTTGTCACGATCGCGAAGAAGCAGGTCTTCGGCGACGTTGGGATCGACGCCATTTACGGCCCGACCGAAACGATGGTGATCGCCGATGAGAGCGCCGACCCTGAAACCGTCGCCGCCGACCTCATCGCGCAGGCGGAACACGACGCGCTGGCGAGTCCCATCCTCCTGACGCCGTCACACTACCTCGCCGACCAGGTCGACGCGGCCATCGCTCGCCAGCTGCGGACGCTTGAGCGCGGGAAAATCGCCGCCGCCGCGTTCGAAAACAACGGCGGCTGCATCCTCGTGAACGACATCGACCACGCAATCCAACTCGCCAACGAATACGCACCCGAGCACCTCTGTCTGCTCATCGAAAACCCGACCGCCTACGCCGCGAAAGTGCGCAATGCGGGCGGCCTTTTCCTGGGCGAGGCCTCGCCTGAGGCGGTCGGCGACTATACGGCCGGCCCGAGCCACATCATGCCGACTGGCGGAAGCGCCCGCTGGAGTTCGCCCCTGACGGTGCACGACTTCGTGAAGATCACCAGCGTGATTAGCCTGCCCGACGACGTAACCGAAGACCTCGCCCGCATGGCCAGCATCCTGGCGCGGGCCGAGGGCCTCGCTGGCCACGCCCACGCCGCCGACCGGCGGGTGGCGGGCCGCTGAGGTGGACGCCAAGCTCCGCTCACTCTTCCGGGAGGACTTCGACGACCTCGAGCCCTATGTCCCGGTCAAGCCACTCGATGTGCTCGCGGCGGAGATCGGCGTGCCCATCGGCCAACTCGTGAAGCTCGATGCGAACGAGAACCTCTACGGCCCGATCCCGGCGATCCGCGAGGCCGTCGCCGAAGCCGACCTCCACATCTACCCCGACCCCGGCCAGACCGCGCTGCGGGAGGCGATCGCCGCGTACGCGGGCGTCCGGCCCGAACAGGTGGTGGCGGGCCAAGGCGCCGACGACCTGATCGACATCATCCTCCGGCTCACCCAGCCGAGAGCCGTCATCGACTGCCCGCCAACGTTCGGGATGTACCGCTTCCTCGGGAAGATCAACGGCGCGGCCATCGAGGAAGTCCCGCGCCTCGCGGGGTTCGAGGTCGATGTCGCGGGGGTCCGGCAGCGCGTCTCCGAGAGCGGCGCGACGGTCGTGTTCCTCACCTCGCCGAACAACCCGACGGGCAACCTACTCCGGCCCGACCAGCTTGAGGCGCTGCTCACGCTCGACGCGCTGATCGTGGTCGACGAGGCGTATGTCGAGTTCTCGGGCTCCTCGTTGGTGCGCTACCTCGATGGGTCGCCGAATTTGGTGATCCTCCGGACGTTCTCGAAATGGGCGGCGCTGGCCGGGCTGCGGGTGGGCTACGCTCTCTGCCATCCCGAACTCGCAGAGCCGATGATGGCGATTAAGCAGCCCTACAACGTCAGCGTGACGGCCGACGTCGCGGCCCGCACGGCGATCGCCCAGCGCGGCGTCATCTTCGAAACCGTCAACTCGCTCATCGCCGAGCGCGAGCGGATGGCGGGCCTCGTGGGCGCGTTGGGGTGGCTTCGGCCATATCCGTCGGCGGCGAACTTCGTCCTCTTCGACGTCCTGGGCAGGGCAGCGAAGGACGCTGCGACCGACCTGCGGCGCCGGGGCGTCCTTGTCCGGCACTACTCGCGCCCCGACCTCTCGAACATGATCCGGATCAGCGCAGGGCGGCCCGAGGACACCGACCGCCTGCTCGCTGCCCTGAAGGAGCTCACATGACACACGGACGCCGGGCCACCATCAGCCGGAAGACCGCCGAAACGACCATCTCCATTTCGGTCGACCTCGACGGGCGCGGGAAGTACAGCATTTCGACTGGCATCGGCTTTTTCGACCACATGTTGAGCCACATCGCGAAGCACGGCGTCTTTGACGTCGAGATCGCTTGCACTGGCGACCTCCACGTCGACCAACACCACACCATGGAAGACGTTGGGATCGCGCTCGGCGAAGCCTTCGCCGACGCGATCGGCGACAAGGCCGGGCTCGTCCGCGCCGGGAGCGCCTACATGCCGCTCGACGAGGCGCTGGCCTTCGCTGCGATCGACCTCAGCGGGCGGCCCTATAGCGTCATCGACCTGCAACTGCTCGGCCGGGACATCGCCGGGATCCCACCGGACCTCTTCGGGCACTTCCTGGAGTCGTTCGCGGCTGCGCTGAAGGCGAACATTCACGTGAAGACGCTTGCGGGCGTGAACGACCACCACAAGGCCGAGGCCTGCTTTAAGGCCCTTGCCAGGGCGCTGGACGCCGCAACGCGTATCGACCCCCGCCGCCAGGGCGACATCCCGAGCACCAAGGGGACGCTGTAACGATGGACCTCGGGCTTCGCGGCAAACGGGCGATTGTGACGGGCGGCACTCGGGGCATCGGCAAGGCCTGCGCCATCGAGCTCGCACGCGAAGGCGCCGACATCTGCATCGTTGGCCGCGACCGCGACCTGCTCCAGGCTGGCGTCGAAGGCCTCACGGGCCTGCGCGTGCGGGCAATCGGCGTCGCTGCCGACCTGACGCGGGCCGAAGACTGCGCCAACGCGGTCGACGACTGCGTCCGCGCGTTCGGCGGGGTCGACATCCTGGTGAACTCCGCGGGAGCGGCCAGGATGGAGCCGATCCTCGGTCTCAAGGTCGAGACTATCCAGGACGCACTCGACCTCAAGCTCTACGGCTACCTCCGGATGGCGCAGCTCAGCATCCCACACATGCGGACGGGCGGCTGGGGGCGGATCGTGAACATCGCGGGCGGCGCGGGGACAAGCCCGGCCGCTGGCAACATCCCGACGAGCCTCGCGAACGTCGGCGTGCTGAACATCACGCGGGCGCTATCGGACGCCGTCTCCGGCGAGGGGATCCTCGTCAACACGATTTGCCCAGGGATCACCAACACCGACCGCGCTCGCGACCTGGCGCGCGGCCGCGCTGAACGCGAGGGCCGCGAGATCGAGGCGATCGTCGCCGAGATGGGCCGCGGCGTCCCCGCAGGGCGGATGGCGGAGCCGGAAGAGGTCGCGCGCGTCGCCGTGTTCCTCGCGTCCGAGGCGTGCAGTTATGTCCACGGCAGCTCGATCTATATGGACGGTGGCGGGCGACGCGCCACACCGTAACGCGCCGGCTCGCAGCCGTTGCCTGGGCCTACTCCCAAACCAACGCCCGATAGTCCTCGACGCTCCGCAGGATGACATCGTGGGCGACCTCCCGCCCGTAGACGTGGGTCACGTCGATGCTCGAGGTCGTGGCTCCCGGCGGAAGCTTGTAGGTGAGGAAATAGTGCCGCAAGCGGTCGACGAGCGCCGTCGGCAGCTCGGCGATATCGGTGAAGTGCCCGTAGGCCGGGTCGCCGACCAGGACCGCGACGACCTTGTCGTCCGCCTCGTCGCGGTCGATGAGCCGGAGCCCGCCGATGGGGACAGCCTGGAGCAGGAAATCGCCCCGCGTGAACACCTTTTCGGTGAGGACGCAGATATCGAGCGGGTCGCCGTCGCCCTGGACTGTGCTGCGGCCAGTCGCCGCCGCCGACAGCCCCGCCACGCGGTCGCCGCAGTACGTCCGAGGCAGAAAGCCGTAGAGCGTCGGGCAGACGTTCGAATACTGCTGCGGCCGGTCGACCTTGAGGAGGCCGGTCGGTTTATCGATTTCGTACTTCACCGTGTCGCCGGGGACGATTTCGATGTACGCCGTCACCGTCGCCGGAGCGTCGGCGCCGATGGACACGCCGTGCCACGGGTGCGCAGCCTGGGTCGGCCAGGCGCGCGGGGTATCTGGGCGGGTAGCGTCGGCCAATGAGCGTCTCCTGCCCCAACCTTAGCGCGGCGCGCTACTGACCGCCGCTGACGGTCAACGTCTGGCCCGTGACCCAATCGGCGGCGCGGCTGGCGAGGTAGACCGCGCAGGCGCCGATATCCTCCGGCGTGCCCGCGCGGCCACGCGTGATGCCGCGGGCGAAGGCGGGGATCGCGCTCTCGTCGACCTTCATCGTCTCGAACAGCATCTCCGTGGGCACGAGCCCGGGGGCGATGGCGTTGACCCGCACATCCGGCGCGAGCTCCACCGAAAGGGTCTTCGTGAGGTTGATCACGCCGGACTTGGCCGCGCCATAAGGCCCGAAGCTCGGCGACGGGCCGTGCGCGGCCGTCGAGACGATCCCGATGATGCTGCCGCCGCCCGCCGCCTTGATGTGCGGCGCGGCGGCTTTGGCGCCCTGCCAGGCTGTCTTGAGGTTGAAATCGATGAGCGTGTCCCAGACATCCTCGGGCGTGTCGACGAGCTTACGCATGGTCCGGTCGAGGTTGCCGCCGGCGTTGTTCACCATGATCGTCAGCTTTCCCAACTCGGCGACCGTCGTGGCGACGAGCGACTCAATCGCGCCGGGCTGAAGGACGTCGCAAGGAACGCCCAGCGAACGTCGGCCCAAGGCACGGATCTCAGCGGCGACGGCCTCGACTTCGTGCGTGCGCCGCGCGGCGACGACGACATCGGCGCCGGCCTCGGCGAGCGCGACCGCGATGCCCTTGCCGATGCCGCGTCCGCCGCCTGTGACGATCGCGACGTGTCCATCGAGCCGAAAGAGGTCCAGGACGCTCATGATCGTCCCTCCTGTGTTGGTGCTAGGGATTCTTTCGGTTTGCTGCCGCGGCGTCCAGCACCGTTGACGGGGCCGATCGCTGGCCGGTAGTGTGCGGGCCACAATGAGCGGACTGCGTGCGAGCGTTCGATGGGTCGTCCTCATGCTGGCAATCGGCGCGGGTGTTGCGCTGCCCCAGGTGCAGAACGGTGGCGAGCGCGCAGCGGCTGCGCCAGTCCCAGGGAAGTCGTACGTCGCCAAAATCAACGGGAACGCGGGCGAAGTGCGGTTCGATGTCACGGCCGATGGCACGAAGGTCACGAACGTCCGGATCGACATCGATGGGCGAGGTTGCGGGCGCGGCGCGGGGACGGTTGGGTACTTTCATGGGATCGAGGACGCCACCATCAAGGCGAATCAGTTCGCGTACGCCAGCCTTGAGCCGGGGACAGGCCGCCTCTTTTTCTTAGGGACGTTCACGGCGAATGGAGGCGTCGCTGGGACGACTACCGCCAACCTTGAAGTCGCTACCTGCGATATCGGAACTCGAAGTTGGTCTGGCGGCATCGCGCTTGCAGTCCGAGCCGTAGTCGGCCAACTGGCGGCGCCCAGCCTGGGCGGACGAGCCGCGGTGGGACATTGCCTCACCCAGAACGCCACCTTTTGCGTCGAGGAGCTCGAAATCACCCATCGCGGACCGAAAACCGGGAACTTCACCGACTGGCAGACGACGGTTGACGTCTATGACGTCCGGATTCGCTACAACTGGCGGGGCGACCCGGCGGTGCCAGGCACGACCTTGACGTTCGCCTTCGCGCCCACCTGGCGCGGCCGGTGCCTTCAGGTGAACGACCCCGTCTACCGCGAGGTCAAGTTAGAGAACTCCGGCGAGATGCGATTCGTTTACAGCCTCGGCCGCGCCAACGAGACGTGCGGGCCGGGTGTGTACGTCGCTGAGGACGCCTACATTTACGTTGACCGGCGCCCTTGCAGGTCTGATTGCAAGATCGCGGCCGAGCGCATCGTCGGCGCCTTCCGGTTCGTTGTGCGATGACCTCGCGGGGCGCCGTGCTAGGATCGGCGCATGCTCTGGGGTGCCTACGTCACGTCAGCACGCGAAAAAAACCGGCCTCACCGTCGACGATCTCGCTGAGCGCTCGGGCATCCCGGCCGCGACGATCAACGCGTGGGAGTGGGGCGAAGAATCACCGCGGCTCGATGACTTCGAGCGCGTCCTCAAGGCGGCCGGGTTCGTCATCGGGATCAAGATGTGGGAGGACGACGGCGTCGATGTCGCGCAAATCGAGCGCCAGCTGCGGATGACGCCCGAGGAGCGCATCCGGACGATGGCCCAGGCCGCGAACGCACTGATCGCCATGCGCGAGGCCTCCATCGATGTGGCGACGGGGAAGCCCCTCCATCGTCCTTAACTGAGCCCCGCGCGATACTCGCTTCACATCCCTAAGCCGCCAAGGAGGGCCGCCCATGGCCCGCGATTTCGCAGCCGATATCACCGACCCGCTCGCCCAAGACGTCGTCCGCAACGTCGGGACGTGGGTCGACAAAGAGGTCAAACCCCAAGCCTCCGACTTCGAACACGCCGATGCCTTCCCGGAGCCGCTGCTCCAGGGCATGTCGGACATGGGCCTTTTCGGGATCAAGATCCCCGAGAGCTACGGCGGGCTCGACCTCACGTTCGAGTGCTACGCCGGCGTCTGTATGGAACTGGCGCGTGGCTGGATGAGCCTCGCGGGCATCATCAACACCCACGTCCTCGTCGGCTACGCGATCAGCGAATATGGCACGGAAGCCCAGAAGGACTTCTATCTCCCCAAGTTCGTCAAGCCGGACATGCGCTGCGCGCTCAGCATCACCGAGCCCGACGCTGGCTCCGACGCGCAGGCCATCAAAACGACGGCCCGCCGCGATGGCGATGATTACGTCATCAACGGACAGAAGATGTGGGTGACGAACGGCCACCGCGCCGGCGTCTACCTCGTGATGACGAAGACGGACCCTTCGGCGAACCCGCGCCACAAGGGCATCACCGCCTTCCTTGTCCCGCATGAGACGCCCGGCTTCATCAAGGGGAAGAAGTTCGACAAGCTCGGCTACAAGGGCGTCGAAACGACTGAACTCGCGTTCGAAGACGCGCGCGTGCCAGCAACGGCCGTGCTGGGCGGGGGCGAGGGGCGCGGCTTCCAGCACATCATGTCGGCGCTCGAAGTCGGCCGGATCAACGTGGCGGCACGCGGCGTCGGTGTTGCCCAGGCCGCCTTCGATGACTCCATACGGTATGCGCAGAAGCGCGAGGCCTTCGGCGTGCCGATCTTCCAGCACCAAGCGCAGCAGATCCGGCTCGCCGAGATGATCGTGAAGATCCGTGCCGCACGGTTGCTCACCCTCGATGCCGCACGGAAGAAGGACTCGGGCGTGCGCAGCGACCTCGACGCCGGGATCGCGAAGCTCTACGCGACCGAGATCGCCAATGAGTGCGCCCTCGATGCCATGCGCATCCATGGCGGGGTCGCCTACTCGAAGGAACTCCCGGTCGAGCGCTACTACCGCGATGCGCCCTTGATGATCATCGCCGAGGGCACCAGCGACATCCAGAAGACGGTGATCGCGCGCAGCATCGTGCGCGACTATCCGGTGTAAGAAGCGAGTTCCGAGGGTCGAGGACTGAGTTCGAGTACCGAGAAGGGGAGACAAGACCATGACCGTGCATGACGGGCGCGATAAGTTTGGACGTTACTACGAAGACTTCGAGATCGGCGACACCTATAAGCACTGGCCATCGAAGACGATCACCGAAGCCGAAGACCACCTGTTCTGCGACATTACGATGAACCACCACCCGCTCCACAGCGACCGCTGGTACGCGGAGGAAGAGACCCACTTCAAGCAGAACGTCGTCGTCGGTAACTTCGTCTATTCGCTCGTCCTTGGGATGAGCGTCGCCGACGTCTCGGGCAAGGCGATCGCGAACCTCGAAGTCGAGACGCTCAAGCACTCGAAGCCGACGTTCCACGGCGACACGATCCGGGCGGAGACGCTCGTCCTCGACAAGAAAGAGACGTCGAGCGGCGACCGCGGCATCGTCACGGTCGAGACGCGGGGCGTGAACCAGCGCGGCGAAGAGGTCTGTTACTTCAAGCGCAAGGTGATGGTCCCCAAGCGCCCAGCCTAAGGCCACGTGGCGCTCCGGCGGTCCGGGCAAAGGGAGACCCACCGCCGGAGCCGGCGCTTTCCCGCGCTAGGCTCCCGGGCGGTCGAGCGAATCTACCTCGCGTTGCAAGGCAGTCACCGCGTCGATCACCGCTCCGAAGCGCTGTCCGAACGGCGTGAGCCGGTATTGCACCTCGATCGGCGGTTTTTCGCCGTACGCCCTGCGCTCAAGAATGCCGAACTCCTGGAGCTTGCGCAGGCGCTCGTTCATCACCTTCGCCGAAAGGCCCGGGCAACCGCGCAGGAGCCCGCCTGGGCGTACTGGGCCATCTGCGCAGAGCTGCAGAATCCGGACCGACCACTTACAGCCGACCACGCTCTCGACCATCGCGGCCACCGACTCAAGATCGCTGGTCCTCGCGACTCGCTCCTCTACCTCTAGTTGCACGCCGACCGCCTTACCAAAAAGTGCCTTCCTGACATCGCTGCACCCCCACTCCACCATAGCCACGGGACCCAAAGCATGAGGAGGAAGACATGAGCTCAGCAGTAATCCCTGGCTACACGTATGGTAGCAGCGCGCTTGCCCCATCCCCCGTCAGCGTCGATGACTTCGAGGAGATGAAACGCAGCGCGCTGTTCGGCGACGAAGACGTGAAAGCCCTGCGCATGTCCCTCGATGTGCTCCGCGACCAGGTCGACGCCGTGCTGGACGTTTGGTACGGCTTCGTTGGCGGGCAGCCGCATCTGCTCGCGAGCTTCACTGGCGCTTCGGACAGCGCACCCCTCGGCGACTACCTCGCTGCCGTGCGTCAACGCTTCGGGCAATGGATCCTCGACACTGCGAGCGCCGAATACGGCGCCACGTGGCTCGCCTACCAACACGAGATCGGCCGCCGCCACCACCGGACCGCCAAGAACCAGACCGACGGTGTCGCCTCGACCGCCATCGTACCTTTCCGAAACCTATTTGCGCTCATCTTCCCCGTGACCTACACCCTCAAGCCCTTCCTCGCGGCCAAGGGGCACAGCGGCGAGGAGGTCGACAAGATGCACGCGGCCTGGGTGAAATCGTGCCTGCTCCAAGTCACGCTCTGGAGCCACCCCTACATCCGCGAGGGCGACTTCTAACGCCCTTGCGGGCAAGACCGCAGGGCTTCGTCCGACGGTGCCATCCACAGCGACGACAGGTCGCACACCGCGCGGGCTCTTCTCCGGCCAACGGCGTCCGGTGAAGAACTCTGCTACTTCAAGCGCAAGGTCACCGTACCGAGGGGGCCACACCCTCCGTTGGCCGCCGCCCGATTGACACCACCGCGGGCGGCGGCCAATGTGCGTGCATGCCGAACCAACGTTTTCTCGCTGTCCATACCGACGCCCCAGCCACGATGTCGTTCGAAATTGAGCGCCGCGTGATCGAATCCGCGGGGGGAGAGCTCCGGACGACGCGCGCCCGTTCCGAAGATGAGTTGATCGAGAACGTCAAAGACGCCGACGCGCTGCTCGTCCTCGGCGCCCGGATTACGCGCCGCGTGATCGAAAACATGCCGAACTGCAAGCTCATCGTCCGCTACGGCGTGGGGCTCGACACGCTCGACATCCCCGCTGCCACCGAGCACGGGATCGTCATCGCCCACTTCCCGGACTTCTGCCAGCCGGAAGTGGCCAACCAAGCGATCCTCCTGCTGCTCGCCTGCGCGAAGAAACTGACGCGCGTCGAGCAGGCCGTCCGTAGCGGCAAATGGCGCACAGGCCCGCTTGGGCCGATGGGCGCCATCCTCGGCGAAACCGTGGGATTGGTGGGCTTCGGCAACATCGCCCAAGCCGTCGTGCCGCGCGCCAAGGCGCTCGGCATGCGCGTCATCGCCTTCGACCCGTTCATCACCTCCGGCGTCTTCCGCACGTGGGATGTCGAGCGTTGTGCGACCCTGGAGGACCTTCTGCGGCGGTCTGATTACGTCTCGATCCACACACCGCTCGCCGAGAGCACGCGCCACCTGATCAGCACTGAGCAATTCGCCCAGATGAAGCCGAGCGCCTACATCATCAATACCTCGCGCGGGCCCGTGATCGACGAGAAGGCGATGATCGCCGCGCTGCAATCAGGCCAGATCGCCGGCGCCGGCCTTGACGTCTTTGAAGTCGAGCCCCTCCCGGGCGACTCGCCCCTCTGCACGATGGACAACGTCACCTTGATGCCGCACTCGGCCTCCTATAGCGACGAGTCCTTCGAGCTGATGAAGGAGCGCGTCGGGCAAGCAGTCGCCGACATCATCCAGGGCCGCTGGCCGGAGATTGTCCACAACCGGTCGGTGAAGGCCCGCGCGGTGCTTCCCGCGCGGTAGTCTCCGCCCTTTGGCGGAGACTCGCGACCACCTTCGTCTGAGCCCGAAACCGGCAGCACGACCGGGGTGATCAGACGCGCCATGACCCATCGTACAGACCAGCGAACCGGGCGGAGAGGCCCAGGTTCGACCGGTAGGTAAGGGGGAAGCCATGGCCGTCATCACGATGCCATCACGCAGCCGGAGCGCAGTCCGGATCCCGTCGGTCCCGAAGCCCTCAATGGCGATGGTCGCGTTCGTGGCCAGTACCATCTTCCTTGGGCTCTGGGCCGACGCCATCCTGAACGAGCACGCGTTCTTTGACGTCTGGGGCCTCCAGCAGGCCCAGCGCTTCGACGGGCCCGCGGTCGGGCAGGTGTTTACTTGGGTCAACGCCCTGACCGACGGCCATGGCGCGGTGATCGCCTGGGGTAGCTTGTTGGCCGCCTGCGTGGCCGCGCGGTGGTGGGTCCCGGCGCTCGCGGTGGGCCTGCTGCCCGCCGGTGGTGCGCTCAATTACGTGGTTGGCGCGCTCTCGGCGCACGAGCGGCCGGCTGGCGATGAGTTCGTCCGCACCGTCGTGACCTCGGCCGCCTCCTTCCCTAGCGGGCACGTGATGGGAGCGGTGATGCTCTACGGGTTCGTGTTCGTCCTCGCGGGCCGGCTGGAGAACGGCGTCCTACGCGCGGCCATCCGGGTCATGTCAGTTGGCGTGCTCGTGCTCGTTGGGCCGGCAAGGCTTTGGGAAGGGGCGCACTGGCCATCCGACGTGGCCGGGGCCTACGCGCTCGGCGCACTCGTGCTCGCCGCCGTGCTCGTCGTGTACGGGCGGATGAATGCGGCCTGGGGCGGACTCCCGCTGATCAAGCAGGGGCGCATCCCGCACGACATGATGGCCCGCCATGCCCACGCGCTGACGAGCGTCGTCACCTTCAAGGGCGAGACCGTCACCAAGGTCTACTCGCCCGGCCTGCTTCCGCGACTCTTGTACCGGATCAGCTTTCAGGCGCCCTTCCCCTACATCGCCAATCGTGAGGCCCTCGACGCGGCGGTTGCCCGCCGAAACCTCGCGAGCCAGCTCACGGCGTACTGGTACGGCACATCGCGGGTCGCCAAGGCGCTCGGCATCGACGAGGTCGGGCTCGCCCTGGGCATCCGCAGCGAGCTCGTCCACGGCCATGAGCCGGCAGACCCGAAGGCTGCGAAGGCGTTCCTCGACTCGCTGCGCCGGGACTTCGAAGCTGCCGGCTTCCCGACGTGGCAGATCGACCCGCGCCAGCCTCGGTCGGGTGGCAACGTCCTCGAAACCGCGGACGGCCAATTCATGGTCGTCGACCTCGAATCGGGCCTCGTGTCGCTCGTGGCCTCGCCGCGCGTGATCTGGCGGGCGATTCGCGCAGGCCGCTTCCCGATCTTCGACGATGTCGACACTGCCCGGACCCGCGACTACCTCCGGGTCCACGAACTGGCCATCCGGACGGGGCTGGGCCATCGCGCCTACACCGACATGCTCGACACGCTGGCGACCCTGGAAGCCCACCAGGACGCATGGCACGCCGCCGAGCCCCGGCTGCTCGGACGCTTTCTCGGCGGCTTCAGGGGCGGCTGGAACTACCGCGCCTGGCCCGAGCGCTTCTCACGCGTCACCGGGCGCGGAGCGGCAAAGGCGACCGCGTGGATGACGAAGGCCGCCGACGCCTGGGAGCGCGAGGGTCGCCTCAGCCCCAGCGAGGCGAGCCAACTCCGCGGACAAATCGAAAGCCCGGCGATCAAGGCCGCCATGCCGCACTTCGGCGCGCACGGCACGATCACCGTCTTCCTGCGGTTCCCCTTCGGGAGCATCGCCAGGCCGCTCTGGAGCATCGGCGCCTTGTCGGTCGAGACGGTGCGGCTGGCGACGCGCCGCACGTCGCTCGGGCAGTGGAAGCGAAGCTGGTCGATGCACTCGCCGTTGGTCATCGCCCTCTCCGTAGTCCCGGGCTTCGGCGCGATGGCCTATTTGGCCGCCAAGCCCGTGCGACAAAACCGCCTCCTCGTGCGAGCGGTCGTCGACCAACTCGCGCTCAAAGTGCCGGGGCGGATGTACGAACGGAGCGGACTTCGGTCGCTGGTCGCCAAGCCGGCCATGACCTCGCGGCAGCCCGAAGCGGACATGAGCCTCGCTGCGTAAGCCAGTCCTTACAGTATGCTTACCAAGAAGGGCTCCCGCGTCAGGGAGCCCTTCGCGATCGGTCGATCTGGGCGTAGGGTGCGCGTCGTTCATGGTGACGGCGCAACATCGCGACAGCGCCTGACGCAAAACACAAGGAGAGCAGACAGATGGCGAAGTACCTTTTGGTTTACCACGGCGGCGGCGGCATGGAGACGGACCCCGCGAAGCAAGAAGCCCTGATGAGCGCATGGATGGGCTGGTTTGGCAGCCTCGGCGCCGCTGTCGTGGACGGCGGGAACCCCGTCGGCCGCGCCTGGACCGTTTCGGCGGCCGGCACGGACGACAACGGTGGGGCGAACCCCGCCACGGGCTACAGCGTGCTCGAAGCCGCGAGCATGGACGCGGCGCTGGTCATGGCGAAGGGCTGCCCGATCCTCGCTGCGGGCGGCACCGTGGAGCTCTGCGAAACGTTCAACGCTGGCTAGCGCCTGGCGGACGTTGGCGGCGCGCTCCGCGAGAGCGTGGCGCGCGTCGCTACTCAGGCGATTTGTCTGTGACGCGGAGGGAGCGCGCGAGCAACATCGTCAACAGTTGTCGCAGATCACTGCGTAGAGTCCGCC
>JBJXFX010000004.1:0-2643 GCA_046152925.1 Dehalococcoidia bacterium | reverse complement strand
GGCCGAGAGCAACCGGCGTTCGAGGGCGAGGTTATCGCGCCGCTGGACTTCGTCGGCGAGGATGAGGGTGAGGAAGGCGGCGTAGTCGAGCTTCTGGGCACGGGCCAGGGCGAGACGGTCGGGCAGGGTTGGGATCGTCTTGCCGAGCTTGAGGCGGCGGAGGAGGGCAACGAGGTCCGCTTCGAGGCTCATCCCACCGCCTCGGTCAGGTGCCGCTGACGATGGTCAAAGGCCTCCGGCGGCCGGGCAAAGCGGTTGCCCAGCGGCTCTGTCACCGCATCGACGGGAGCCTGTTCGGTGTCCAGGGCGCGCAGGAGGATGCGCTGGAGACGGCGCACGTCGATGAGGTCGAAGGCGAGCGCCCGGGCACAGGCGGCATCGAGCCGGGCGGCGCTGTACTTCTCGCCGAGGGAGAGGAGCTTCTGGCCCTGGCGCAGCTTCGCCCAGGGCAGCGGCCCGTCGAAGAGCCTCTGAGCGAAGACCGCGACGTTGGGGCCGAGGGCCGCGGCAGCGTGGATGATGCGGTCGGGATGGCGCAGGGCGTAGGCCGTCTTCTCGGCCGGGTAGTCGCCGGGGTCCGTTGCCCGGCCACCGCGCGCCTGGCGGGGGTGCACCTTCACCAGTTCGCCCTTGCGGTAGAGCTTGACGAGGCCGCTGTCGCCCCGTACCTCCAGCTTCGTGCCCGGTGGACAGGTCGTTGCCGGCGCCGAATAGAGCGCCTGCTCGAAGCTGACGTGGTGGTCGGGATGGACGGTGACCTCCTTCCACAGCGGCACGTCGTAGATGACGCCGTCGTAGGGCTGGAGCATGGGCTGCTCCTCTGCTTCGAAGACCTCCCGTGGCAGCTGGCGGGTCGTCCCGTGGACGCGCAGTCCCGCCACGTCGCGACACCAGTGCGCGGCCTGGTCACGGCAGTCCTCCAGGTCGCGGAAGCTCCCTCCCTTGAAGAAGCGTTCGCGCACGTACTGGACGCTGCGCTCGACATGCGGCTTATCTCTGGGCTTGCGCACGCGGGCAGCGTCGATGAAGAAGCCGCGCTCCTGGCTGTATTCGAGGAAGCCGCGCGTCGGCCGCGGTTCGAGCGCGTCCGGTCCGGCGATCGCCGCCGGGAAGTTGTCGAGGATGACGCGCCCGGGTACGCCACCGAAGAAGCGCCAGGCCGCCTCCAACCCCGCGATGCTCTCCGCCAGCGTCTGCCGCAGCAGCGGCCAGACGAAGCAATGCCGGCTGGCGGGCAGCACGACGATGAGCGCCCAGACGACGTGCTTCTTGGCGGTGGTGGCATCGACGAGGACGCCGAGCCTGCCGAAGTCGATCTCGGCTACCTCCCCCGGAGGCCAGTCCGCCATCCGGACGGTCGTCTTCGTAGGCTTCCAGAGCCCGGCCTGGCGGACGTAGCGCCGGAGCGTCGTGTAGGAGACAGCAACGCCCTCGCCGGCGAGCAGTTCGTGGATGCGGCTGAGCTGGAGGTCGTCCTTCAGCCAGTTGGCGATCTGTGCGTCCTGTCCCGCGAGCACCTGCGCGACCGGCCCCACGCCCCGGGGCAGCGGCCCCGCGTGGTTGCGTTGCAAGAGCTGTGCAAGCAGCCCTTCGCCCGGTGGCTCGCCGTCCTGGGCAACGCCCAGCGTCTCCGCCACCGCGATGTAGCGACCGACCGTGCGCCGCGAGATCCCGCTCGCCCGCCCAATCGCTGTCTTGTTCTCACCGGCCTGCCAGCGCCGGATGACCTCCCGAACCTGCACCATGGCTACCTCCAGAAACGGCACGCCGACCTCCTTCATGGGTCGGCTGCATCGTCGGTGTGACGGACGTTCTGGGGGTGGGCATCACCGTGGCGATCCGGGCATCACTCTGGCGACGCCCCTGGGCGTCACCCTGGCGATCGCGCCCCGATTGTGGACATTAACTCTGGCGATTCACAACGATCGCCGTTCGGCGGTCTGGGCTGGTACTCTACGAGAACGAGGGATGGCAGAAATGGTTGGACGGTGTGGTCTAGACACCCACGAGGCTTAGACCCTCGCCGTTCGTCAGCCCGTGTTGGCGGTGGCCACAGAGCCGTTGGCGTTCGCCGGCAGGACGAGGTCCTCTGGTTCTGGATTGGCACCACGCGGACTACGATCAGCTGCTCAAACGCCGTTAACCACGGGCCTTCGCGTTCGCACACAAAGAGGGGAGGCCTCGCGGCCTCCCCTCTTCTTGAACTTTGCGCCTTGTCCCTCCCGCGTTAGCGGGTGAGCCAGGCGAACTGCTGCTGCTTCCGGTTGGCGCGCGGGTCGATCATGATGTTCACGATCGTCGGCATGTCGTGGGCCAGCGCCTCCTTGAGCGTCGGCTCAAGCTGCGAGGCCTCGGTGACGAAGTAGCCCTTGCCTCCGAAGACATCCGCGAGCTTCTCGTAGCGGGCGTTCGGGGTGTAGGCGCTCACCGGGATCTTGTCCGGGGGCATCTCTTCGCCCGGACCGCCGCCGATGCCGTTGTTGTTGATGATGATCGTCGTGATCGGCAGCCGGTAGCGGCAGGCCGTCTCGATCTCCATCCCGCCGAAGCCGAAGGCCGAGTCGCCCTGGACGTTGATGATCTTCTTGCCGGGGTGGACAACCGCGGCCGCGATCGCCTGGCCAAGGCCGACGCCCATCGTCC